>JAYEOK010000086.1:0-16095 GCA_034722915.1 Thermodesulfobacteriota bacterium
TCCTGTGACGATACAGCCGGTTCCAGCCACCAGAAAAGAAGTGCACAGAGCAAGCACCAGGCTGATGGCTGCTGTTCCAATAAGTTTTACCCGGGGATCACGTTTGTGGAAAAGAGTGGATCCAGTGGCAAAGGGTTCATCTATCATCTGTTTTGCTTTGTTTCAGGGCGATTTTTTAACCATGCTACCAAGCCGGCAAGGCCAAGGAGATAGCCAATTCCACCCATGATGTCGCGGAATCCGGGTTTGTCTTGTTTGCTTTCGGCCAGACTTCTTTTAATGGGTGCAAGTTTCTGGTCAAGCAGCTCTTCAAGCATCTGTTTCAGCTCTGCATTGTTCAGGGCAGCAGGCTTTACTGGTGCCAGTAGGCTTGTATTATCAGAAAGGTAATCTTTTGCAGGAATCAGCCACTCACTTTGATGTCCTTCACTGCCTGAAACCACGATGAGAAGATCTGCTGCCTCTTCTCTTGCCCTTGCAGGCACAGAAAAGGTGAATATTCCCTTTTCGTCTCCAATACCCTGCAACAAAACCGTACCGGATTTGTTGTTTTTTACTGTTACATTCCCGTTCATCAGAGGTCGATTTCCGGAAAAATTGGACTCTACAGTCACCGTATCTCCTGAAATCCAGGCAAAAACATGAATTTTATGGGCCTGTGCCTGCAGGGGCAGGAAAAGGAGGCAGGCAAGGAAAAGTGATAGACGTATAAACATGATTATCAGTTTATTAATTGTTGATGGAGAGAATTTCCGGTTGCACTCTGGCCAGAAAGCTGACAACGAACATGGTAATGAGTCCTTCAATGAGCATGACTGGGAAATGACTGATCAGAAGAAGGCTTGCAGCATGTAGAAAATTTTGATCTGAGAGATAAAGAGCCCCGGTCATGAGGAGCGCTGAAAGAAGCATGGAACAGAATCCGGCCAGAAACCCGGAGGTCATCTGCTGCTTGTTACTGCCTGTGAGCCAGGGTTTTAAAACCAGGCCGCAAAGCACGGCAGGGCCTGCAATGGTGAATCCGTTGACACCAAGTACGATCATACCACCATACCCAAAAAAAATAGTCTGCAGGCTCAAGGCTACTACAATGGCAGGAAAAGCACCCCAGCCAAGGAGCAGGCCAAGCAATCCGCCAAGGAGCAGGTGGACGGATCCCGGCCCTACCGGAACATGGATCAGTGATGCCACGAAAAAAGCAGCAGAGAAAAGGGAAACGGTCATGATGCGATCGTAATCCAGTTTTTTCAGGCCCACAGCAGTGCCTATGGTGGTGAGAACGGCACCGCCTGCCAACACCGGTGCGGTCAGGATTCCTTCTGAAATGTGCATTTTCTTAGTGGAGATTTTTACCGGTTGAGCCCATGGACAGGCTGGCGTTGCGGACACCGCGAAGGGCTGTTAAGCTGTCGGCAAGTCCGCGTACTTCACCCGCTTTACCGCGAACAATGATTACTTCCAGACAGTTGTCATGATCCATGTGAACATGGGTGGTGGAGATAATCTGGTGGTGAAATCCATGTTGCAACTGTGTTACCTTTTCCTGCAGTTTATGCTGGTGATGGTCATAGACAAGAGAGATAACTCCCATTACATCTTTATCTGCCTCCCATTCCTTTTCAATAATGCGGCCGCGGATGAGATCGCGCAGAGCTTCAGAACGGTTTTTATAATGGTGATCCCGAATGAAGTCATCAAAGTCCGTCAGAAGGTTATCTTCCATGGAAACAGTAAAGCGTCTTAACATTTGTAACACCTTTTTAAAATTTGTGTTAAATTAACACTTGTCAGAAGAAAGGTCAAGAAAGTAGAGGAGTACTGTGGAATATACAATACAAGCCATCGGTCTGATCCATTCGTGTTACACGGAAAAATTTGGTATCCCAAGGCAGCCCGGTTTGGTGAAAAGTGCAAAAGGAGCCATTGAATTATTGTCTCCAGGTGACCGGGAGGAGATGTTTAAGGAGTTGGAGACATTTTCCCATATCTGGTTGCAGTTTCTGTTTCATGAGGCAGTGGCTGACGGCTGGCGTCCGACGGTACGGCCTCCAATGCTTGGCGGCCGGAAGCGGGTGGGTCTTTTTGCCAGTCGCAGCCCGCACCGGCCGAACTTTTTAGGACTTTCTGTGGTTCGTTATCTTGGATTGCGAAAGGAAAAAGGGAAATTGTTTCTTGATATCAGTGAACTTGATCTCTTACATGGAACGCCGATTTTGGATATCAAGCCCTATGTTCCCAGTGACAGGATCGAAGGTGCCAGCAGTGGTTTTGTCAAATTTTCTGAGCGCAGGATCGCAGTCAGGTTTACTCCTGAGGCAGAAGCCGGTTGTCAACAATATCAGCTGCAAAGCGGTAGAGAGTTGAAGTGCCTGATCCGGGAAGTACTTGAGCAGGATCCGCGGCCAGCCAGTCAACGAAGCCAGCTGCGAGAGTATGGAATGTTACTTTGGGACAGGAACGTGCGCTGGCTGGCAGAAGAAAGCGGTTTTACGGTCTTGTCTGTCAGGGAGACGAGAAGCCGGTAAGTTTACAGCGAACACGGCCACCCAGATCGTAGGATTCGGTCATGGTGTTTACATGCAGGTTACGACCACGGATTTCGACACCTTGTCCAATTATCTGGGTTTTACCGGGGGAGTAAGCCATGTGGGTGTTGTTGTTGTATGTAAGAAGGTCAGTGTAGAGTTCAGTCTTATCTTTGGGTTTCATCACCACTACTTCGTCAATGAGAGTGAGGATGTTTGTCTGTTTGTTGAAAATGCCTTTTTTGGCTGTGATATAGGTTTCATCGTTGTTAGTACCTATAATGACTGCATCAACTTCTTCCATGTGAAATTCATCAACACTTTTACCTGTAAAAGCTCGTTGAGCCTCAATTGTCAGTGTTTTTTTTCCGCGTTCACTTTGGGAAATAAGGACTTTGTCCATATTAAAATTATGCGCGTCAAGTTTTCGTTTGGCAAGGGATGGTTCGTAGCCTCCACGGGGTGAAAGAAAAGAGGCAAGAGGCGGGCGCCATAGCGGAAAAGTGAGAAAGAGAAGCAGGGGAATAAACCAGAGCAGATTTCTACGGGTTATCATCGGCTCATGTAGTGTTGGAGGAGTTCTTTGTGTTTGCCTATGCCTTCAAGGATGATATCACAAAGTTCACGTACGGCACCATGGCCCCCTGCCTGTTCTGTGGTGTAATGCACCATATCCCGCACTTCCAGTACTGCATTGGCAGGGGCAATGGCCAGACCGACTCTTTTCAGGAGCACCAGGTCAAGCCAGTCGTCACCCATATAGGCAATTTCAAAGGGCTTGAGGCCAGTTTTTTTGATTATTTCTTTGTAGGCCTCAAGTTTGTTGCCCGCTCCCTGGTAGAGATGGGCAATTTTCAGATCCCGGCTTCGACGTTCAAGTGCTTCGGAGCTTCTGGCAGTTATGATGCCAACAGCTACACCTGCATCCTGCAGCATACGCAGGCCAAACCCGTCCTGGGTGTTGAATGCTTTGGATTCCTTGCCTTCATGGGAATAGATAAGGCTGCCGTCGGTGAGAACACCATCCACATCGAGCAGCAGGAGTTTAATATCTTTTGCTTTGGGAAGTATTGCCTGCCAAGCCTGGCTGCGATTGTTCTGTGCAGCTTTATTTCTGACGATCTGGCGATATCCTTCGCGTACTTCACAATCAGAGGGATAGGCACCGGGCCCGGAGGGAGTGCAGGAGTCGTTATCCATAACAGGTTTTTTTGTTCTATGTAAAAAAATCAGGGAGAGACTGCTTCCTGAATACGAAGCAATTGGATTAGGAGTTTCTCAATCTGGTCAAGAGGCATGGAGTTCGGACCGTCACAGAGTGCCTTATCAGGATTTGGATGTACCTCCATGAACAGGCCGTCAATACCTGCAGCCACAGCAGCACGCGATAGCGGAGCAATGAATTCACGCTGACCTCCAGATGAGCCTCCTGCTCCGCCTGGAAGCTGTACAGAGTGAGTGGCATCGAAGATTACAGGGCAGTCAAAGCCGCGCATAACAGGGAGCGAACGCATGTCTACAACCAGGTTGTTGTAACCAAAACAAGCACCTCGTTCTACCAGCATGGTCTTTTTTCCTCCGGCACCCCTGAGCTTATTGAGTCCATTTTCCATATCCCACGGGGAGACAAACTGACCTTTTTTCAGGTTGATTGTCCTGCCTGTTTGCGCTGCTGCAACAAGAAGATCTGTTTGTCTGCACAGAAAAGCTGGTATTTGAATGATATCAAGTACCTCAGCGGCGGCAGCTACCTGGCTGACATCATGGACATCAGAGATGACAGGAACCTGCATTTCTTCTCTGATTTTAGAGAGGATGCTGAGGCCTTCATCGAGCCCGGGGCCACGATAGGATTCAAGGGACGTTCTGTTGGCTTTGTCAAAAGAGGCTTTGAATACATAGGAGAGACCAAGCCTGGCACAGATTTCCTGCATTTCTCCAGCAACTCTGCGGGCAAGTTCTTCAGATTCCAGAGCACAGGGCCCGGCAATAAGGAGCAGGGGGTGGCCGGAACCGACTTTAATCTCTTTTCCGTCAGGAGTGGAGACGGCAACAGGAGAACCAGACATGACTAAGCCTTGTGCTGAATTGCTGCTGCAATAAAGTCGCGGAAAAGCGGATGCGGCTTCATGGGTTTGGATTTGAATTCCGGATGGAACTGACAGCCAAGGAACCAGGGATGATCAGCTATTTCAACAATTTCCACCAGATTGTTATCGGGTGAGGTTCCTGAAATAACCAGCCCTTTTTCTTCCAACTGGGCACGGTAGTCGTTGTTAAACTCATAACGATGACGGTGACGTTCAGATATTTCTTCTTCTCCGTAGGCAGTTTTTGCAAAGGTTTTATCACGTAAGACACATGGGTAAGCACCCAGGCGCAGTGTTCCACCCATGTCCGATGTTTCGTCTCGGATCTGCATTTGCTTGGTTCGGTAGTCATACCACTCTTTGATCAGGTAGATAACGGGATCGCTTGTTTTTTCATTGAGCTCAGTGGAGTGGGCATTTTGCAGATTGAGCACGTTGCGGGCATATTCAACAACAGCCAGTTGCATACCCAGGCAGATCCCGAAAAATGGGATTTTGTGTTCCCGGGCATAGGTAATGGCCTTGATTTTTCCTTCCACACCGCGCTGGCCGAAACCACCGGGAACAAGGATACCATGGCAACCGTCGAGCAGGTCTGCCGGGTCCTTGTCAATGTCTTCGAGGTCTTCGGCGCTGATATAACGCAGCTCAACCTTCACATCATTGGCAAGTCCGCCATGGACGAGGGACTCATGCAGACTTTTATAAGACTCTGTGAGATCAACATATTTACCGGTGATGGCTATGTTTATGGTGGCTTTCGGGTTCTTTATCTTATGAACCAGGTCTTCCCATGGTTTAATATTGGGTTTTCCTGTCCAGATATTAAGGAGCTCCAGGATTTTTGTGTCAATCCCTTCCTTATGCAGGCGCAGTGGTACTTCGTAGATTGTGTCCACATCAATGGCAGTGATAACTGCGTCTGTGGAAACATCACAGAACAGGCCGATTTTGGCCTTGAGATCATCAGAAAGAGGTACTTCAGTACGGCAGACCAGGATGTCCGGTTGGATACCATCTGCCCGCAGTTCACGCACTGAGTGCTGGGTGGGTTTGGTTTTGACTTCACCGGCAGCCTTGATATATGGAATCAGAGTGAGATGAATATAGAGTGAGTTTTCCCGGCCAAGATCTCCGCGTAACTGGCGGATAGCCTCGATAAAAGGAAGGCCCTCGATGTCACCGACTGTGCCGCCGATTTCAATGATAGCCACATCCACACTACCATCGAGTTGAAGTACGGATGCTTTGATTTCATCGGTAATATGCGGGATGACCTGCACTGTACCGCCAAGATATTCCCCCCGACGTTCTTTAGTGATTACCGAGTAGTAAATACGGCCCGAAGTGTAGTTATTCTTTTGAGCCATTATTGCGTTGGTGTAACGCTCATAGTGGCCCATATCCAAATCGGTTTCAGCCCCGTCATCGGTCACAAAAACTTCTCCGTGCTGAAAGGGGTTCATGGTTCCCGGATCAACGTTGATATACGGATCGAGTTTCTGGAAGGTGACGGTGAGTCCTCTGCTTTCGAGCAGAGCACCAATGGCAGCAGCGGCCAGTCCTTTACCGAGCGAGGAGAGGACGCCGCCGGTGACAAAAATGAATTTAGTCCGTTTGGATGCATTTGAAGTTTTCATATCAGCACTATAGCGTTTCGCATCGGAATTTAAAACCAAAAAGGAAGGCATAAATTCTGTTTTTACTTGTTTCTTCCTGCAATAATGCATACATCTTTTTCATTAAGAATCATTCTCGATTGATGGAGGTGTTGAATGGTACAATATAAAAGGATCACAGCGATAGCAGTTGTTTGGGTGCTTGTAAATATAATGAATGGGAGTGGAGCAATGGCTGAGGAACGAACAGCGATTTTTGGCGGAGGGTGTTTCTGGTGTATGGAGCCGCCGTTTGAGCAGCTTGAAGGTGTTGTTGATGTCCGGGCTGGATACAGCGGTGGTACGGAGGCGGAAGCGACTTACGATCAGGTAAGTGGAGGTCGAACCGGCCACTACGAGGCCGTGGAAGTGCAATACGATCCACAAAAAATTTCTTATGCGGAACTGGTGGAAACCTTCTGGCATCAAATAGACCCGACGGATTCCGGTGGACAGTTTGCAGACCGTGGTTCCCATTATAAAACAGCCATTTTTTTTCAAAATGACGAGGAAAAGCAGGCAGCTCAAAAATCGAAAGATCAATTGCAGCAGTCAGGACTTTTTGACGACCCTATCCAGACTGAGATTCTACCGGCGCAGCCCTTCTATCCTGCCGAGGAATATCATCAGGATTACTACAAGAAGAATTTTGCACATTATTCATCGTATAAGGCTGGTTCCGGACGAAAATATTTTGTTGAGACTGTCTGGCCCGGGAAACTGGCCCACCAATCGGAGCAAGCAGGAAAATATCGAAAACCAACGGATAAGGAAATCCGTTCCCGGTTAAGCACTCTTCAGTATAAGGTCACTCAGAAAGAGGGGACAGAGCCAGCTTTTAATAATGAGTTCTGGGACAATAAGGCCGAAGGCATCTATGTTGATATTGTTTCCGGGGAGCCCCTGTTCAGCTCAATAGATAAATTTAAATCCGGCACAGGCTGGCCCAGTTTTGACAGGCCATTGGATCCTGAAAATATTAGAGAGAAAAAAGATCGCAGCTTGTTTTCCGTGCGTACCGAAGTCCGCAGTAAGCATGGTGATTCGCATCTTGGCCATGTCTTTGATGATGGCCCGGCTTCCACGGGATTGCGTTACTGTATTAACTCTGCTGCTCTTCGCTTTGTGCCAAAGGAACAGCTCGAGCGGGAAGGCTATGGGGAGTACCTGAAATTGTTTGCGGAGAGTGAATAGAGAGTTCGCCGGGAGAGTTTGTTTTCAGGTGAACTCTGAACTTTTACTTCTTGTTCTCACCTTGGTCGTCGGTGGCATGATTGGGCGGCCTGTTTTTGTCTACAGGCGGAAAGAGTGCTTTTTCCCTGGCTTCAAGAAAGAGAACATCCTGGGCACCGTCCGCAAATTTGTCAGGGCAAAAGAGTGCAAAAAGGATTCGGAATATAAGTCCCAACAGAAATATAGAACCTGCGATGTAGAGAATTATTTTGTTCATTCCATGATTTATTCTACATTCAGATCGTTCCATACAAAATGGAGGAATCGCTCGGTCCCTGCAAAGGGAAACGTTCGATGTTTTTGACGCCGCTCCGGGTCAGCATTTCTGTCAACTCCTCTTCAGAATAGGATCTACCTGCAGGATTGTTGACCAGCATATTCAGGGAAAACAGCGCCGGAAACTCGGATTTCGATCAGGGGCATGCAACGATTATGGATAAGGGTGAAAATATCAAGCCGCATTCCAGCCTGCAGTGCGCATCCACGCCAGTACGCAGTTGAGGTACTCAGCAGGTCACCAACGGCCCATTTTTTTCTGATTTCGTTATTTTGTTTCATCTCTTAATCGGGCTTGTTGAGCCATTTCAACCATGGTTTCAAGGCGAATAAGCCTGTTGTTTATTCCGCGAACATCGTGATCCATACGATCTACTTTATCAAGGAGGGTGCTTAACCTTTCGTTCAACACTATACCTGCTTTTAATGCTTCCATAACTTTTCCACTGACGCCCATTATAGAGCCTCAAGTATAGCATGAGTGCTATCGAGTCGGTTTTCAATCGCTTCCATTTTTCTTACGACTTCTTCTGTCGTTTTAATCATGGTATTCGCCAAAGCATCTATGATCTTCGCATTGTCTTCTGAATTCTCACCATCAAAAGAATCTATTGCCTCCCGCACAACCTTTGCAAAGGAAACTTTTTTGTTTTTTGCGATTATATCAATTTTTTTGATCATGCTTGGAGGCATCAGGATAGGTTTTCTTAACATTGTTTCCTGCCTTGCTGGTGTGCCCATCGCAAATCCCTCATAGATTTTATATTGAAAAATTATGTATAGGTACACTATAGCACATGTGCGGCGCATGTGCCAGTCGCTGCTATTTTTTTGTTGTTGCTACATGACTTTCCGTGTATTCCCTGAATACTCTGGTAAGCACAATACAGTATCGATTCTTGACCGAGGTTATTTTTTTAGTCTGGGAGAACGTGAAAATATCTTGAGAGCATAGGAATTTTCATTTTTTACGAAGCTTAAAAAAATGAATGCCGAACATTAAAGGACGAATATCGAATATCGAATATCGAATAAGGAATGTCGAACCGCAGAAGGGGAAAAGCCCTCGACCCGTCGTCTTTTAGTCAGATCGATATTCCTCGGAGTCTCGCAGGCTCGCCTACCTGTTCGATATTCGACATTCTCTTTTTAAAACCCGCCCAAAGGGCGCTAAGTTCACCACACAATGAGTATACTACAATCAACACGGCACAACGCTATCGGGGGGCACTGGTTTGTACTGGGGGCAGCCATACTCTGGGGTACGACCGGCACCGCCCAGGCCTTTGCACCGGCTGGATTTGACCCTAAAGTGATTGGTGCCCTCCGTTTGCTGATAGGGGGGATCGCCCTGACATGTCTGACCATCAAACGAAAAGAATTTGGAACGTTCAGTGACTGGCAGTTTATACCTGTCTTTCTGGCAGGGCTTTTTACTGCCACTTACCAAGTCTGTTTTTTTTCTGCAGTGGCAAAAACCGGTGTTGCAGTCGGCACTGTTGTTGCCATTGGCAGTGCTCCAATTGCCGGAGGATTGCTCGGTTTGATATTTCGTGGTGAACGATTGGGGAGACGTTGGCTGATTGCTACAATTCTGGCTATAGCCGGATGTTCGCTTCTTAATTTCAGTGGCGGTGATATCAGCATTGACCCGCTGGGTACTTTGCTGGCATTGGCTGCCGGGATTGCGTATGCTGCTTATACCCTGACGATTAAGGGGTTGCTGGTCAATCACAATCCCAATGCTCTCATGGCAGTTGTTGTTTGTGTTGGAGCCCTTATCCTTTCCCCGGTGTTGCTGAACATTGATACTGACTGGCTGCTGCAGCCACGTTCCATCGCTGTTGTGCTGCATCTGGGCTTGGCCTCAATGGCACTCTCTTACTGGCTGTTCGCCCGTGGTCTGCAACTGGTACAGGTCTCCACTGCGGTCACTCTCACCCTTGCGGAACCTCTGACTGCGGCCACTTTGGGTGTAGTGCTCCTCGGAGAACAACTGAATGTTCAGGGTATGTGGGGAATTATCCTCATTCTTGGCGGTTTGGTGGTGTTGGTGATGACAGTCCGAAAGAGGTGACAGGGTAACAGGGAAATCCGGATTCATAATATTCTATTTTAATAGCATAGGAATTTTCATTTTTTACGAAGCTTAAAAAATGAATACCGAACATTAAAAGACGAATATCGAATATCGAACAAGGAATGTCGAACCGCAGAAGGGGAAAAGCCCTTGATCCGTCGTTTTTTATTCCGATCGATATTCGATATTCCTCGGAGTCTGCGCTTACCTGTTCGACATTCGACATTCGACATTCTCTTTTTAAAACCCGCCCGCAGGGCGATAAGTTCAAATCATGCTTCAACCCAACAAAGTCTCCAGTGCCCTGTAATCTGTTTTACCAGTTCCAAGTACCGGAATATTTTCCACCTGAACCGTACGCCGAATAGTGTGCAGAGGCGAAAACCCCTGTTCACGGATAACGTGGTTGACCTCTTCCCGGGACAAGCCACCGATGGTGAAAAGAACAATTTCAGGATGGTCATCACCAGGTGTGGCGCTCACAGCAAGAACAGGTTCATCATTTCCCTGATACTGCTCTACCAGCACCTCTTCGATGGCCGGCAGGGAAATCATTTCGCCACCGAGTTTGATGAATCTTTTCAGCCGTCCGGCAAAGGTAAGTACTCCATTTGTATCCTGGACAAGGTCACCACTGTTGTACCATTGTCTGGAATCATATTCGACGAAAGGTGATTCCCCTTTAAAGTTCAGATAGCCACCAAATATATTCGGGCCTCGAAGCAACAGACAGCCGCTTTCCCCTTCCTTCACAGGGGCCCCTGTCTCCGGGTGAACAAGAACATACTCCATGGATGGCAGGATTCTGCCAATGGTTCCAGGTTTTGGGTCTTTTGGGTCGTTGATGCTCACCACTGGAGAACATTCAGTGATCCCATAGCCTTCACAGACCGTAACTTGTGGAAAACTTGCCTCCAGGGCCTCGTACACATAGGGCTGACATTTCTCTGCCCCGGTAAAGGCAATTCGCACATTATCCAGGGGTTTGCCACCTGTTCCATTAGCAATCCCGTTCAGAAACGTTGGCGTGCCAATCAAGAGCGTTACCTCATGTGCTGCACTGATATTTGCAAGCAATGTTCCTTCTGTGGGATTTGGCGAATAGACTGTCGGTAATCCCATGACCAGAGGCATAATCAAGGTACCTGCAAGCCCTAAAGAGTGGAAAGGGGGGAGCATACCAAGTAGCCTGTCAGACTCGTGCAGGGTGAGCACTGATGTGAAATCTGCTATGTTTGCCAGAAAGTTTTTATGGCTGAGCGGGACTGCTTTTGGGTGTGCCTCGGATCCTGATGTAAAAAGGATCGCTGCATTTTTCTGGATTGCTGCTGTTTTCAATTTTCCGGCAGAAAAATGAGCATGAAATAATGCTGTCAATTTGACTGCTGTAGAAAGTGAAGCCGCAAGTTCTTCAAGAAAGATAAAATGAACACCAGTTGCCTCCAGGTCAATCCCCTGTGCCTTTACTTTTTCATACAGGGCCTTTGCAGTAATAACATGCTTTACACCCGCATTTTCAAGGCAATATTGCATGTTCCCGACCCCCGCGGTCCAGTTCACCATCACTGGCACTTTGCCGGCAAATAGAACACTGAGATACGAAACAGCAGCACTCACTGTTGCAGGAAGCATTATTCCCACCTGTGATTCCGGCAATTTTTCAATACCACCCTTAAGGGCGAAGATCCCGGTAAGCAATTGTCGATACGTTTTCTGACCACTGATCTGATCTGTGACAATCACCTTACCGGGATGTTTTGCTGCCTGCTGGAGAAAGAGTTCTGCAATAGTCTCACCCACCGGGGCAACAAGAACGTTGTCACTACGCCCTTTAAACCAGGATGCGTCAACATGTATATCATCACCATTTGCTGGAGAATTGAAATCACCTGCTGCTGCCAACATACAGTGAGCAACCGTCAACAGGCCATCCAGATTCAGAAGAACCACGCCAAATTCCTGTTCCAGCCATGCCACAAATTCTACAAGAATCAGGGAATCCATGCCTAAATCCTGAGCAAGTCTGTCCCCCTGGTTAATTGTCTCAATACCGCTCAACTCTTTGATTTTTTGCAGAACCAGCTCTTTGGTGGCCGCTGGAATATGACTGGTATCATCATTCACATTTGTCTGTTTAGGTTCTGCTATCTGCCTGGCCTTCCTGCCATGCCACCAGTAGTAGGGCACCACAGTGTTATGTTGGGGAATGTCATTGTAAAATGCTTCAAGATAGCTGTTTATTTGCAATTTTTCTTTTTCTCGTGGGAAATTATCAGGTTCCACAAGCTCTATAAGCACCTCTCTTTTTGGGAGAAAGAACAAGCCTGCAGATAACAATGCACGAAGGTAGAGCCTTATATTTGTTGTAAGAGAAGGCGTACCATTTGCCCGACTGAAACTGCTCCCCCAAAGTCCGGTGGTACGAAGCAGAACAACACGGGCCTCAGGAACACGTTTTACTATTAATCCCACAGAACTGTTTGCTCCAATAGACTCGTACCGGCTGCGATACAGCCTGCCGGCAGGGTACAAAAGGATATTATCGCCCTGTTGCAATCCATTGATAATTCCATGGACTCCTTCCATGACAGCTTTTTTTCCACCTTTGCCATTTTTGTTGAGATCTGGAATAACAACAGCGCGAAGAGTTTTCATTAACGGACGAACAAAACTCCTGTCCACCTGTTCTTCATCTGCCAGTGGTCTTGGCATAAAATGTTTATACAGACGTGATATGACAATGACAGGATCGATCAATGCCGGATGGTTAGGCATGAAAATTATGGATTTATTTCCTTTAGCAAGAATTACATCCAATCCTGTAACTGTGATTTTATAACGAAGACTGAGAAGAAAAATCAGCAGAAGATGCAAGGCTTTTTTAAACATGTTCAGTCTCCAGATCATGTGTGGTTTTATGTTTGCCGGCAAGAAGAGAGCCGATATAAAAAAGAAGAGCGCAGGCCACTCCTGTTCCGCCAAGGAAAAGCATGTTACGGGAAGGCAGGAAGTGTGCATCAAATACAGTAAACAGTTTTCCTGCGATTAACATTCCGCTGAATGAGCAGAAATTTGATGCAGCAATAACCTTTCCCTTCTGGTCATTTTTGGGTCTTACCTGGATAAAGGAAGTCAGGGGGATAAGAAATACTCCGCCACACAGCCCTGCACCCATAAGTGTCAAGAAGAGCAAAAGCCATTGGTAACTGAGATCCATCCCCGCCACTGTGCCGGTACCCAGCAAACACAATCCCATTCCACAACAGGCAGGGCCAAGAACATGAGACCAGCGCTCAGAACTTGTGATGCGTGCAGCAATGAGTGCACCTATACAGACACCCACCATCAGGGAGACAGCAAGCAGACTTGTTACTGTTTTTGACATTTGAAGCTCAGAAATTCCCAGGGTATTGATCACCATGACGGCAAGGAGACTGAAAAAATAGAAGAACATATCTCCAAGAACAGCGAGCAGAAGAAGAGGATCATGACGAAGATTAATACTGTCTTTCAGAGATACCAGCGGGCCTGACCAGGGAAACGGCAAATGGCTCCCCGAGCTTTTCATCTTTTTAATACCAAAAGCTGCCAGCAAACCAAGAAGTGATACAGACAAGACCACAACACAAACCAAATGTTGACCAAAAGGAATTTCAGTATCAAGCCAATGCTGATCAAGGGCTATGCCGGCTGTTGCCATACCCAGAAGGATCGCAATGGTCGTTACCAGTTTTAAAAGAGCATTTGCCTTGGTTACATACCAGGGGGGATAAAGCTCGGGAATAGAACCGTTCAGAGCAGGACCAAAAAAAGTTGATTGCGTTCCCATGAGAAAAACCATGGCAAGTATCCAGGTCCAATTCATTGTGTATATACCATAGGCCCCAAGCGCCATGGCAATCACCTCAAGAAGTTTTACTCCGATAATCACCTGACGTTTAGAATATCTGTCAGCCAGCCAGCCTCCATAGGCAGAAAAGAGAATAAAGGGGAGGGAAAAGAGTGCGGTGGCTGTTCCCTGAAGCCCGCTTAAGCCTGCTGAAACAGCAAGAAGAAGAGCTGCCTGTTTAAAGAAATTATCATTAAATACTCCCAGAAAGTAGGTGGCTGCCATGGCAAGGAACTTACCCCTTGCTGCTCTCACCTCTTTCATATCATTCTTATATGTTTCCATCCTTTCCTCATTAAAGAAAAAAGTGTTGTTGTGAATAAAATAACGGACACGTTTAATTTTCCTGGTTTTACATTTGACTGGCCGCAAACCCGCAAAGGATTGCTACATCGATATTTCAGCAAGCATATCAGAATTAACAAGAATCTATAGGCTACTTATACCGTGAACTTGACTGTTTCCGGTTGAACCGGGTTAGAAGTGGTGGACAAAGAAGTTTTTATTGTTTTTATTGCAATCTGAAAAAGAGATAAAAGTATAGTTTACAAAAAAGCCAACAAAAGACAATAAAAACAGTTAACAATAAAATCCTCGTGCTGATTGGAATCCAGAGCCTCGGAATTCCCATAGAGGTGGGATGAACTTTCCTGCTATACTGCATCTTCTGCTGAAATAAAAAACGTCCAATAATCGTGATTACAAAAAAGGAATATTTTAAAAAATGAAAATTATAGGTATATCGGCAAGTGCAAGAAAAAATAAATCCACCCATTTCCTGTTAGAGCAATGTCTCAATGAGTCCAGGCGTACAGCTGAGACGCTGGGAAAAAGCATTGATATTGAAGTGATAAACCTTGCGCCTTTGAAAATTAATGGCTGCATTGCATGTGGTAAATGTAAGAAAGGTGTGTTGTGCAGTCAGGAGGATGATTTTCAGCCTTTGATCTCTAAACTTGCTGATCCTGAAGTCGTGGGAATAATCGTAGCAACTCCAGTGTATATGGGATGTATGTCGGCCCAGGCCAAGGCATTTATTGACCGGACGGTGCTCTTCAGGCGTAATGGTTTCATGTTTAAAAATAAACTCGGTGGTGTGATAGCCGTGGGTGGCTCAAGGAATGGCGGGCAGGAGTTAACCATTCAAGCAGTTCATGCGGCAATGATGATCCACGACATGATTATTGTTGGTGATGGAGATCATTTTGGTGGTGCTGCCTGGGGGAGTCATCCCGATGGATACGAAAGTGATGAAATAGGTATTTCCACAGTTGAAAATCTTGGCAAACGTATGGGTGAAGTTGCCTGTATGATGCAAGTGTAATTCCGCTTTAATCAGGTGTGTTTGTTGTTTGCCAGGATTGCTGACTCTTTCCCTTTGTAAATTCAAAAAATATGGAAAATGCTCATGGAAAAATATGATCCATTGCAGGCGCCCGAGTCTGAAAAATGGCTATCACTCGATGAATCCGAACGTATTGCCCTTGTAAAGATTTTCCATAAAGACGCCGGGGAAGAGGTTCCAGGAGGTGCAGAAGTAATGCATGCGCTGATTCATGTGGTTGTTGAAAACCAATTTGCATCAGGAGTGGAACCTGTTCCCGCAGTAGTGGCGAAACTTATTCGCCAGGGTCTGGATCGTCATGACGCGTTGCATGCAGTTGGTGCTGTGTTGTCAGAAGGTATGTTCAATTTGCAAAATGGCGAAGGGGAATTCTGGGATCAGCCTCGTTATCACAAGCGTTTGGAAAAGCTCACAGCCAAGCGTTGGAGAAAAGGACAATGGTAGATCCCTGAACACAGGAAAAAGCAGAGCTATGATTTCAATTGAAACGCTCAAATTTTTTCTTTACTGGGGAGGTATTGTTCTTTTTCTCCTGCTTGAACTGAAATTTTCCTATCGTGCACCATCGGTTTCCAAATCCAGACGATGGCTGGCTAATTTTCCCCTCTCCATCGTCAACGGTGCAATTTATCAAGCTTGTTATTTTACGCTTCTCACGGGAGTTCTGGTGCTTGCTGCCGAAAAAGAACTTGGTCTTCTGAGTGCTTTTCCTTTGCCGATGTGGCTGAAAATCTGCCTGGCTATTCTGATTCTTGATTTTTTTACCTATCTCTGGCACCTGCTTAATCATGAGATACCTTTTTTCTGGCGTTTTCATCGCGTTCATCATTCCGATATGAATATGGATGTTTCAACTGCTAACACCGGTAAACGGTAAGGAACGGGAATTAAATAACCTGAACATATTTCGCCGCAATTTTTTCGTCAGCGACACTTTAAAAAGCTTTGCATACTCCCTGTATGTAACGGTTTTTAAAGTATTGCTGGCGGAACAGGTAA
>JAYEOK010000087.1:0-16045 GCA_034722915.1 Thermodesulfobacteriota bacterium
CTAAGGAACGTACAATAAATAACTTGAACAAATTAATGTACCCCAAGGGCATTTCCTCCGGGGCATATTTTTTTCCGTCTTCTGTGTTGCTCGTTGCTCACGTAACCCGTTATGCTCCCGCCTCGCGTCTTGAATACGAAAAAAACTCCTATTAATTTTTGCTATCAAGTTATTTATCTCCCGTTCCTAATCTCGAAATGTAACAAAAAAAAAGGCGTTATCCTTTTGTACAGGATAACGCCTTTTTTGACTCATAAAACCTTAATCGGTTATAACTTATACACAACCGGTAGGTTTAGGAAGACCAGCCATCTTACAAGCACCTTTACCAGGTCCTGATGGGAAGAGTTCATAAATTCTCTTCAGAGGAAAACCAGTGGTTTTAGAAAGAATACGAACCATGGGAGCAATACCGTTTTTCTTGTAGTACTCACGAAGGGCATCAATCACTTTCTGATGTTCGTCGGTAAGCTCTGCAATACCCTCAACACCTTTAACGTAATCGACCCAATCGTCATTCATGTCTTCCATACCGTTGAGCAGGAATCCATCCTCATCGCATTCGTAGCTGTTTCCATTGTGTTCTATTGTGGGCATCTTAATCCTCCTTAAAATATTGTTTTGTGGCTTTCACCGTTTCTGTTTCTTAAGTAATGACAGCCTAATTACTATAGACCAAAGCGTTTGTCAAGTGAATGAGCAATCATTTTCAATGGCCCAAAAAGCCACCATAACACTCTGAAAATTTGATTATTTCGCAGGTAATACCTTGTTCTTATTGAAATAATTACGTTTTATCACGAAATCAGTTGAATACATTCAATCCTCCTTCCCTGCTACTTTTCAAGAGAATATAAACAAAAACAGGTACAAGCCTTCGTGAACACCGTTTTTACTTGCACTGCAGCCTTAGAAGAAGTAAATTTTTTTTAATTCTACATGGCTGGATTCTTTTCACTGCCCACTCTGATTTTTAAAAAAACTCTTCTGCGCAGGGTTCATTCAAAAACAAATCGAGTTCAGTTAAATCTTATACAAAATATCCCACTACTAATAGAGAACCTGATATGTTACAAATTTTTCGCGACAAGTCTCAATCCACTTTTATCCAGGCGATCGTCCTGGTCATTGTCCTTGTTTTTGTCTTCTGGGGAGTGGGGGCAAACATGATGGACCGCCGGGATGCTGCCATTGTCGTCAACGGTGAAGAAATAAGTTATCAAGAGTACCAACGCAACTACGACCGCCTTCTCTCTACCTATCGCCAACAGTTTGGTGGTTCAGTCCCGGAAGAACTCCTGAAAAATCTTGGTCTCGCAGCGCAGGTAAAAAATCAACTCATTCAACAGGCACTTTTACGCCAAGGTGCCGCTTCCATGGGCTTAATCGTGTCTGCGCCAGAGGTTCAACGAAACATTCAGAAAATGCCCGAGTTTCAGGAAAACGAAAGCTTTAATATTGAGAAATATAAAATGCTCCTTTCCTCCAATCGCCTTACACCACATAAGTATGAAAGCTCTAAACGTATTGATATGCTCTCCACTAAAGGAGTCCAGGCTATTGGTAATTTCGCAACGACTATTACCGATGCTGAAATCAATGACCTGTATCAACAGGCAAAAGAGAGTGTTACGCTTCAGTTTGTTAAAATCAGTCCTTCCGAATTTACCAACAAGGTAAGCATCGAAGAAGAAACACTGGCAGTATGGTTTGATCAAAACAAAGAAAACTACAAAACCGACCCGAAAGTTCGACTTAAATTTCTTTCATTCCCGTATGAAGCTGAAGCAGAAACGAAATCAGAAGTGGAAAGCACAAAGGCCGCCAACGAGACAATGCGAGCCACTGTTTTTCAAAAGGCTAATAATGCATATGAAGGAATTATTTCCGCAGGAAGTTTGAAGGAATATGCCCGCCTTCATCCCGAAGCCGTTATTCTGGAAACCGACTTCTATTCTCATTTAACTCCTCCTGACAATATGGACAAATCACCGTCTGTCCAGAACACCGCATTTTCTCTGAAAGAAGGTGAACTCAGTTCACTCATTGAATCTCCCGGTGGCTATTCCATACTCTACGCTGAAGCTATTCAGACACCTGAGATACCAGCTCTTGACAGTGTGCGTGATAAAGTAACAGCTGATTACAAAGCTGAGCAGGCGAAATCCCTGGCACGCGAAAAAAGCGAAGAAATCCTGACAGCACTGAAAGATGGGACTCCATTTTCTGAACTTGGAGAAACAAATGGCATAGAACTGAAAAAGGCTTCTCTTTCTCGTAGCTCCACTGGATCTGAAACCAGCGATTTCCCCCCAAGCCTGCTCATGGATGTCTTTTCGTTAAGCAACAGCACCCCCTTACCTGACGAACCGGCAACAGTTGGAGAGGACATCTACCTCTACAAATTTACCGAAAGAAATCTGCCCGACACAGCAAGTATGACAGAAGAAGAAAAAGAGCAATACAGAACTCAAATTCTCAGTGCCAAGCAGGAGCGACTCATTGTTGCCTGGATTCGCCATCAGGAAGGAGCTGCAGACATATACAGCAATAAAAACTTACAATAGGAACAGAGAGGATAGCCAAAACTATTTTTTCTTTTTTTTCAACAAAATCCGTCGGATACCTTCGTGAGAAAATTTAAGACCATGGTCTTCCTGCATTTTTCTCGCGATATCCCGGTATGACCAGCGATCCCCTTTCATGCTGAGCATCTTGTCAATGATGATTTGTTGCTCAGTATTCTGTTGCAAACGCCCCCCCTCATCTACCTGAAAACCAAAAGGAATAGGCCCGCCAAGATATTTCCCTGCTTTTTTCTGTCGGGCCTTACTCTCTCGAATAGCTGCAGCATGACGCCCACTCTCCATTTTCACAGATAGAGCCTCACAGACCTTTTGCACCAGGGGTGCTATGCCTTGGGAAACAACAAGTTTCCTTTCAGCCTGCTGCACAATATCGCCGTCAAGATCCACACAAAAAAGGGACACCTTTTTTTCCTTCAAGATGCCAATCAGAAGTAATGCCTCCTGTGCAGTACCTAAAACCCACTTCGCCCGGGTGGTGAACACCATATCGCCTGCCTGCACATTTTCCAGTAATCGTTTTCCCTCGTCCCTCTCCATAAAGGGTGTTTCCAGAGAATATAACTGTTCCACAAGAAGTTCATCAACCCGGAGGCCTGCCTCTCCAGCATATTCTTCCAACATCTGCTGCTGTACAGCAAGAGAAATTAAATTATCGCGATTCACATCCAGAAAAATATAACCGACTACTGTCATTGCCTGCTCCTATAGGATATTCCAAGATCACAAAAACAGCGCATTCTGTCAAAAAACCATTCCATGCCTGCCATACTGACAACAACTCTATAAGAGAAATAGTCATCGCGTCAACATATCTTTTAATTATTGACATTTTTCCCTGCTAAATTAATTGATTTCAGGATATTCTTTTGTTTCTTCCCCAGACATGATATAATGCACAATTCATTTCAGCCTGTTGTCACAGGTTCCATGGTTTATCTCTTTCGGGGGTTAGGCTACAAACTGCAGCACCACGAAGAAACAACATGCCAGACCCCAGCACCGAATTACTCCAGCACTACAACAAACTCACGCCCTTTGAGCAGACCCTTCTTCAATTCCAGTCAATTGTTTATGAGCCTGCCCATTCAACTCTTATTGTCAACTGCCTGCGCAAACTTGACATTCGCAGTCCGCGTGGCAACAGACCAACCGCTGCCAACCTGAACCACTATTTCACCAAGTTTCAGGAAGCCGGCCTGCTTACAGAAGAACGGCAATGCGCACCGCAACTGGTGGAAAAACTGAGCCGTATTGCTGTGGAAGACGGCACCTTTACCACGTACGCAAAAGTTATCCGTAAAGAGGCGCCTGTCTCCTATTATTATGGAAAATGGACAACCCGCTGCTGGCGCGCCATGCGTGAAATGCGTATCGGTATCTACACTCAGGACTTTGACCTGATTGATGATGCACTCGAGTTTCTTGCAGGCCAATGTCGTGATATTCTCTCGCCGTTACCGCCAACGGTGCAAATAACAACAGCCCCCTTTGATCCTGTCTGGTTCGGGAGCCTGGCACCTTCATTTCAATTTTTCCTGCTCGACCATATTTTTCGTTACGAGCTGGCAACACTGCGCTCTTATCCGGAAATCCTCGATTACCTGCAGGAAGAAACCGGCCTCGAAGGCCTGAGCAGTGATGAGAAACTCCCTTTTCAACGCATTCTCTTTATTCAATATATATTTAGAGGCAACCTCACGGCCGCCAGAACACTCGTTGAAGAAAACAATGCAAATTTCACTGGCACAGGAGCTGCCGGAACCCTGGCCTTTCTCTCCGGGAAATCCAATGCAACAACAGAATTATTTGAGCATGATCTCAACTTTCTTCGCGACCTGAGCTCCAGTGATAATGTCGCCTTTTTTGGTCCCATCGGCCTCTTTCATTCTCTTGCCACTCTGCAGAATGACCAGACCGATCAGGAACAGAACGTAGCCCACCAGATCGGTATTGCCCTTTCTCTCTTTACTGACAGTGTTGAAGAAAAAGCGTATCAGGTTTTTGCCACTTTTCTCCAGGTAAAAAACAACACTGCGCTTCCCGGAGATGAAATGAGTTTCCACAAGGATGACGAGCCCCACAGCCTCACCATCCTTTTTACAGCTCTTGCACAATACTGGCTTAATTCGAGCCTGAAGCCCGAAGTCAGACAACGTGTAGAAAGTCTCTACAAACAGGCTATGGCCAATGATTTCCATTTCTTTTCTCTGAATCTGGCTGCTATTCTGGCAGGTGCCGGCCACGAAGGAGATGATTATGAGTCAGTGGTTAACCGCCTTAGTGAGGAAACCGGGCTTAGCCCACTTATTAATATCCTCCAATCTGAAGAACCGTGGAAAAGGAACCTGCAAGCGCTCATTCAAGTCACTGCGTCATCACAGGAATCAAGTAACTCCCATTATGAACGGCTCATCTGGATGGTGGACTATAATAATGGAAAAATGCAGATCAGCCCCAAAGAACAGAAACGGAACCAGGCAGGAAACTGGAGCAAAGGCAGACCCATATCGCTCTCTCGCCTGTATTCCGGTAAACTTCCCTACCTGACTATTCAGGATAGAAAAATCTCAGCCTGCATCCAGAAACAGGTCAATCCCGATACTCACGGTATCAGCTATCATTTTGAAATGGATAAGACCCTGCCTGCCATGATCAATCATCCTCTGCTCTTCTTCACCAAATCCCCCGGGACACCTGTTGAATTTGTCAGTGGAGAACCGGAACTACTTGTTGAGGAACGGGGCGCTCATCTCCACATCTGTTTTGCCCAGGAAGTCACAGACGATAATATCACAATATTCCAGGAAACTCCCACCCGTTATAAAATCATTGAAATCAATGATAACCACCGTAGAATTGCACAAATCACAGGTAAAAACGGGCTGATTGTGCCCATGGATGCGAGCGAACAGGTGCTTACGGCCATTGGCAACATTTCTTCCTTTATGACCGTTCATTCGGCCATTGCTGCTGATGCAACATCTGAGACCCAAACCAATATCGAACAGGTTGAAGCGGATCCAACAATATACATGCATCTGCTGCCCTACGGCGGGGGCTTCAGACTTGAGATGTTTGTTAAGCCTTTTGTGGACGGAGGCCATTACCTCAAACCGGGACAGGGAGTTGAAAACATTATTGCTGAAGTACGCGGTAAACGACTGCAGACCAAACGTAACCTTGGCCTTGAAGAACATATGGCACGTGAGGTTGAAGAATCCTGTCCCATTCTTGATCTGGCCATTGACCTTGAACAGGATCAGGATCGCGAATGGCATCTGCAGAACCCTGACGACTGCCTCCAGGCCCTGCAGGAGTTACAGGCAATTCAGGATCAGGTGGTCATTGAGTGGCCGGAAGGCGAAAAACTGAACATCAGTCATCAGGCTTCCCTGAAAAACCTCAACCTGAAAGTTCGAACCAATCAGCAGAACTGGTTTGCACTTTCCGGAGAACTCAAGCTTGACCAGGACACAGTCATTGACCTTCGGGAGCTGCTGGCAAAAGTCAAGACTTCCCGTGGCCATTTTATCCAGATCAAAGAGGGTCAATTTCTGGCACTCACCCAGGAATTTAAAAAGAAACTCGAAGAGATCAATCTGTACTCAGAAGGAATGACTACTGACAAGGATGGCGAAGTACTTATTCATCATCTCGCGGCAATTCCTCTGGAAAAACTTGTTGATCAGGCAAAGGCTGTAGTTGATAGTGGATGGAAAGAACAGATCAAACGTATCCATGAAAGCCAGACCTTCAACCCGAAGCTTCCCTCAACACTCCGTGCCGAACTGCGTGATTACCAGATTGAGGGCTACAACTGGCTCTCCCGTCTGGCTCACTGGGGAGTTGGTGGATGCCTTGCTGATGATATGGGACTTGGAAAGACCATACAGGCACTGGCAGCTATCGTCTCAACAGCTGCTGACGGCCCATCACTGGTGATAGCACCGACCTCTGTTTCAAACAACTGGCAATCTGAGGCCAATCGTTTCACGCCGACACTTAACATCAAGACCCTTGCCGGAAAAAACCGGGCGCAAACCATTGCCGAACTCGGTCCATTTGACTTGCTGATAACCACCTATACTCTCCTTCAGCAGGAAAATGAACTGCTCTCTGGCGTAACGTGGCAGACCATCATCCTGGACGAAGCCCAGGCCATAAAAAACGCTGCGACCAAACGATCCAAAGCAGCCATGGCGCTGCAGGCCCGTTTCAAACTTATTACCACTGGAACTCCCGTTGAAAACCACCTGGGCGAACTATGGAACCTCTTCCATTTCATCAACCCGGGTCTATTGGGCACCCTGAACCGCTTTAACGAACGATTTGCCATTCCCATTGAGCGTTACCACAACCGGGATGCCCGCCTCAAACTTAAAAAACTGATTCGTCCTTTTATTCTCCGCCGTATCAAATCACAGGTTCTGGAAGAACTGCCTCCGCGTACTGAGATCACCCTTGAGGTGGAAATGAGCGAAGAGGAAAAACTCTTTTACGAGGCACTCAGGCAAAATGCTCTGGAAGTTCTGGAAAACAACCGGGAGAAAAAGACCCGGCATCTTCAGATCCTCACCGAGATTATGAAGCTTCGCCAGGCCTGTTGTAACCCCAGGCTTATTTCAGCAGACACCAGTATTGAAAGTGCTAAGCTTAAAGTGTTTGCCTCAGTGGTGGAGGAACTCCTGGGCGGTGGCCATAAAGCCCTTATCTTCAGCCAGTTCATCGGCCATCTTTCAATCCTCCGGGAACACCTTGATAAAAAAGGTATCCACTACCGCTATCTGGATGGTTCTACCAGTACTGCTCGTCGTAAACAGGAAGTCGATAGATTCCAGTCAGGTGAAGGAGATCTCTTTCTTATCAGTCTCAAAGCCGGTGGTCTTGGCCTGAACCTCACTGCAGCTGATTATGTTATCCATATGGATCCCTGGTGGAATCCGGCCGTTGAAGATCAGGCCTCGGATCGTGCTCATCGTATTGGCCAGACCAGGCCGGTAACCATCTACAGACTGGTCTGTAAAGATACCATTGAAGAAAAAATTGTGAAACTGCATCAGGAAAAACGGGATCTTGCCGGAAGCCTGCTGGAGGGATCAGATATGAGTGCCAAGATGACCAGCGAGGATTTGCTGGATATGATCCGGGAAAAGTAAAAAGTTAAGGGTTTGGTAAAAAATAAATTGGCATTTTCCTGTCGTAAATGTGCTACAGGTTCAGTTGATTTAATATATTCACAACCGCAGCGTAGCTGGCTACGTGAGGATTGTGAATATATTAAATCGGCTGAAGATATGGTACAGTTACGAATTGGAAAGTCCAAGTTATTTTTTACCGAACCCTAAGTACCTTATTACAATATTTTCTCTGAATAGGACTTTTCGTTCAGGCACTAATTACGAACTTATTTTTGAGTGAGCTCTGTCATAAAATGGATTTGTAAAAAACTTCATATTCGAGGCGCGGAAAAATGAACTTATCGCCCTTTGGGCGGGTTTTAAAAAGAGAATGTCGAATATCGAACAGGTAAGCGCAGACTCCGAGGAATATCGAATATCGATCGGAATAAAAGACGACGGATCAAGGGCCTTTCCCCTTCTGCGGTTCGACATTCTTTGTTCGATATTCGTCCTTTAATGTTCGGTATTCATTTTTTAAGCTTCGTAAAAAATGAAACTTCCTATGCTATTAAATTATTTCGGCGTACTAAGGTACGTTGAAATAATTTAATTTTTACAGCAACGAAGGTAAATATTCGGGTTGAAGGAAAATTAGTGCAACAATCCGTCAATTGTAAATGTTTGGACAGCCTCCCAGGTTCGCTCAGGTAAGCGAGCTCGCGAGACTCCGAGCCGGCTTAAGAGCTATATTGGTTCATATGCGAAAAAGCCGGATCAGGCGAAGATGGGGTGCTAGCCAAATATTTACCAACGAAGAAGATGAAGATTTTTTACACATCCATCAAGAATAATAATCTACTATTGCATGCACCATATCAGGAATAGTGTATAAGTCAGGTTGAATATTCACTTTCAGGCCATTATCAGTCACTGTTTTTGCAGTAATTGGCCCAATGGCAGCGATTGTTACTTCGTGCATTAATCTTTTCAGTTCCGAACTACTTTCAGCACCCACCATAGAAAGAAAATTCCGAACAGTTGATGAACTGGTGAAGGTTACCATATCCACCTGTCCAGCCTCAAGCGCTTCACGCAGCTGTTCCCGTTTTCCTTCAGGAGCAATATTCTTGTAAACCGGCGCCACTGTTACCTGAGCCCCTGCCCCACGAAGTGTTTCCGGCAAAATTTCCCGCGCCTTTTCCGCCCTTGGAATAAGGACATTTCGTCCCTCAACTCCCTGGTCAAGCAAGGACTCAGCCAGCCCTTCTCCAGTAAACACGGCAGGCAGCAAATCTGCCCGGACGCCGTACTCTGTAAGAAGATCAGCAGTTGCCCTGCCCACGGCTGCAATCCCGGGACCTTTCATACTTCTGGCATCCATCCCTTTTTTGTAAAGTCGTTCAAAGAAATATTTCACGCCATTTAATGATGTAAACAGTATCCAATGATACTCTTCCAGGCGTTCAAGTTCCTCATCAAGTATCTCATATGAGTCAACAGGTTCAATCTTAATGGTTGAATATTCAAGACAATTCCCGCCATTCTCCTCAAGAGCAGCCATCAGTTCCGACGCCTGTTCTCTGGTTCTGGTAACCACAATCCTTTTGCCAAACAGGGGACGTTTTTCAAACCAGTCAATTTTTTTACGCAGTTTCACCACCTCGCCAACAATGATGAGCGCAGGCGGCTTAATCCCGGATTCACGAACGATATCAGTAATTGTCTCCAGAGTCCCGACAACAGAACGCTGTTCCGGAGTTGATGCCCAGCGCACGACCGCCACCGGTGTCTTGGGGTCACGACCATTGCTGACAAGATTTTTAACAATAATCGGTAAATTTTTAATCCCCATATACACAACAAGAGTACCGGCACCCGTTGCAAGTTTGGCCCAGTCAATCTTAGAACCAGGCTTTGTGGGGTCCTCGTGACCAGTGAGAAAAGCAACAGATGCGGTATACTTACGGTGGGTGATGGGAATTCCAGCATAGGTGGCAGCAGCTGTTGCCGATGTAACCCCCGGCACAACCTCAAAATCAACACCGGATTCTGCCAGAACCTCAACTTCTTCTCCGCCGCGCCCAAAAATAAAAGGATCTCCACCCTTCAGGCGAACAACTGTCTTCCCTGTTTCCGCCCAATCCACCAGCATTTGATTGATCTCTTCCTGGGTATGGGTATGTTTCACTCCTCCCCTCTTCCCTGCGTAAATCAGCTCAGCCTCTTTGGGCACATGTTTAAGGAGTTTTGGACTGGCAAGATAATCGTAGACAACAACCTGCGCTCTCTCAAGAAGATATTTTCCTCTCACGGTTATCAATCCCGGATCACCAGGCCCTGCACCAACCAGATAGACCTTCCCTTTTCTTTTTGTACTTGTTTGCTCACTCATAATGTATCCAACCAAGACGATAGACGCCCTATATATGATTACGTCAGGTTTAATCCCAACTTGCTTCTGAATCTACAACTACGCGTCCGCCTTTTTAGCAGCTTTCGCATAATTCATCAAGCAATGATGCCGCTAAAAGAGGAACCATCAACTCATGATGCCCTATGATGTTATACCCGCGCCCTCCAGTGGCCGTAGGTCTGTTCACTACGTTTGTAAGGGTACGGTACTGTTTCATAAAGTCAAAATTTGCTGTTGTGAAATTATCCACCTGATGCCCAAGATTTCTAACAAGAGTCAGGGCCTTTAAAAATACCTCTGGAAGCAACACGGCAGAACCGACATTCAAGTACGCACCACCCTGCAAGCCGCTCACTTCACTGCAAAACAGTTGAAAATCATGGTAGGATGTTTTTCCAATGTCTGCGCCTGATGCCGATGGATGAATATGGATGATGTCTGTGCCCATGGCTACATGAACAGTAACGGGAATACCTGATTTTGCAGCTGTTGCAAGCAGACTTTTGTCATTATGCGGAAAATCCCTTGTCAGCAGATACTCGCCCACTGCCTGCCCCATACCAATACCTTTCCTGGCACCGAGAGAAATGGCAGTATTTAATACCTCGCCCGTCTCTTTAGCCGCGCCAAAAGCACCATCACCGAGGACATCACCAACTTCTTCAGAAGTCGATCCTGCCATGGCAATTTCAGCATCGTGGATAATGCAGGCTCCATTCATGGCAAGCCCTGTAATAATTGAACGTTCCATGAGATCAATGAGCACAGGATTCAGCCCAACCTTAATCACATGAGCACCCATTCCCATAAGGATAGGCCTGCCGGCGCGATGTGCTTTTGCCAGGCGACGAATCAATTCGGGAAAATCATGCCCCAGCAGCTGATCCGGAAGTGAGGCCATAAAGCTGCGGAGGGTGGAATTTTCCTTCACCGGAGTTCCGAAATGCTCCACAGTGACCTTGGAATAACGATCATATAAAGAATAGGTCTTCAGCCCACTGAAATCCAGGGGTTTACTTTTCACCAAAAATCTCCTTTTCAACAAGTTCACAGAGCAGATGTTCAACCCACAGATGTACTTCCTGAATATGCTGTGTCTTGGCAGCGGGAACATTCAATGTGAGATCAGCAACTTTCCCCAGTTCTCCACCATCACCTGCCAATCCGCCAGTAAGAACTGCAGTGCGCATCCCTATTTCTCTGGCAACTTCAATGGCTTTGATAACATTCACTGAAGCACCGGATGTGGAAATCCCCAACGCCAGATCTTCCGGCCTGCCAAGGGCCTGCATCTGTTTGGAAAATATTTCATCAAAAGAATAATCGTTGGCAATGGCTGTAATGATTGAAGTGTCCGTGGTCAAGGCTATGGCTGCCATCGGGCGTCGGTTGAGTAAAAAACGACTCACCAGTTCAGCGGCCATGTGTTGGGCATCTGCAGCACTTCCGCCATTCCCGAATAAAAGAATCTTACCTCCCTGGCGAATGGTCATCACCATCTGGCAGGCCAAATCCACAAGACCTTGTTGACTTTCCTTGACAAAGGCCTCTTTGGCCATCACGGAATTGATCAATGCTTCAGAAACAATCTGTTCCATAGTATTCAGCTCAAAAAAAGAAAAAAAATGGGCATACCGCAGCTTACTACGACACGCCCATGTGGAAAAACACTGTCACAAAACAGTTTATCCAGGTCTTAAAAAAATCAGTCCAGCTCAGCAAGAATTGCAGCAGTTACTTCTTTAATCCCCATGGAACCATCAACAGAGATTACTTTGCTGTCGGTACCTTTGAAATAATTAACTGCTGCCATGGTACCGGTTTCTGTATCATAGTAGATATCATGACGCTTGTTGATAGCATCTTCGTCCTGATCATCAGCACGGGCACTCAGCTCGCCGCCACAAACACGACAAACAAGTTTTCCATCTTTTTCTACAGGTTTGATGGCATCAAAAGCAATGTGGTTAGGATGGTTGTTATCATTGGCACACAGGCGACGTCCCATGATACGTTCTTTGGCGATCTGACGATCAAGAAGAATCTCCATAACGTAATCAATCTTCATTCCTGATTCTTTCAACGCTTTGTCAAGAGCCTCTGCCTGAGCAAGAGAACGGGGAAAACCGTCCAGCAGCCAGCCTTTTTCCTTGGATTTTTCCAAAGTTTCAAGAACCATGGGGATAGTGATTTCATCTGGCACCAGATCACCAGCATCGATAAACGCTTTTGCTTTTTTTCCAAGCTCGGTTCCACCTTTGATATGCTCGCGAAAAATAGCACCGGACTCAATGTGATCCATACCGTACTTATCTTTTACAATAGCACCCTGAGTTCCTTTTCCACTACCGTTTGGTCCAAATGCGAGAATGTTAACAGCCATGTTTGTCTCCTTTAGGCAAATTATATGTACTTTAGTGCCTTACAGAATATGTTTTTGTTTTTTTAGAACATATTCTGATAAGGCACTTATCCAGTGAACAAAATTATTTCCGGTTGAACCGGGTTAGTACAAGCCTGAAAAAACGTATAAAAACCTGTACCAGTCTGAATACCAGCGTGAATAAATCCTCACTCAAAAAAATCAAATTTTAAAATATAATCCAAAAGCTGAATTGTATCCACTAAAATTTCCGCCCTTACTTTTTGACTTTCGCCAGGAAAGAGAGTATTTTTCGGCAGGTAAAGAGCTTCTCGTCACATTAAAAAGTATAAAATACATTAAAATTATGAAACAAATACAAGTGGGCCTTATCGGTTTCGGCACAGTGGGCAGTGGTCTTGCACAGACCCTGTACGAACAAAAGGATCGATTGCAGAGAAAAGTTGGGGCTGAGATAGTCCTTGCACAAGTCGCAGACATCATGACAGATTCGCTGCCAGAACGCTTTAGCGGAGTCAACCTGACTAAAGATGCAACTGACATCTTCACCAATCCTGACATCGATATCGTAGTGGAACTGATTGGCGGCATGGAACCAGCCAGAACTTTTTTGCTTGAGGCAATTAAACATGGCAAACATGTGGTCACTGCCAATAAAGCTCTGCTGTCTGTTCATGGCAAGGAAATCTTTGAGGCAGCGGTAGCCAACAATGTGGAAGTAGGGTTTGAAGCCAGCGTGGGAGGCGGAATACCTGTCATCAAGTCATTAAAAGAAGGGCTTGTGGCTAATCGCATTGAATCGATCATGGGAATCATGAACGGGACGGCCAACTATATCCTCACAAAAATGACCGACCACGGCACACCTTTTGCTGAAGTGTTGAAAGAGGCCCAGGAACTGGGATTTGCAGAAGCCGACCCCACCTATGATATAGAGGGCATAGACACAGCCCACAAACTCGCCATTCTTATGACCATCGCCTATGGCAAGCATGTTCATCTCGATGATATAAATACGGAAGGAATCTCAAAAATAAAACCCATTGACATTGAATTTGCCAAAGAATTCGGCTGTCGCATAAAGTTGCTTGCCATCAGCCGCCACCACGGCAGCCACGTGGAAGCGCGAGTGCATCCCACCATGGTGCCGGAATCACATATGCTGGCCAACATCAACGGAGCCTACAATGCCATTCACTTTACAGGTGACACTGTTGGCAATGTTCTGCTTTACGGTCTTGGTGCCGGAATGATGCCCACCGGCAGTGCAGTAGCCGCTGATGTGGTTGATATTGGAAGGAACATCCTCTGCAATTCAATCAATCGGGTGCCCGCGCTTTCCTACCTGCCGGAAAACATTGGAACACCGAATATCACTCCCATGTCAGAACTGAATGGCCCCTATTACTTTCGTATCACGGCACTGGACAAGCCAGGGGTTCTGTCAACCATCTCCGGCATATTCAGTAAATATAATATCTCCATCAAATCAGTCATCCAGAAGAGCCGTCATGAATATGATCCTGTGAGCCTCGTCCTCCATAGTCATATTGCAAATGAAGAAGCTGTGCAAAAATGTATCAAAGAAATTGATGCGCTTGATGTGTGCACAGAAGAAACAGTAAAAATCCGCATCCTCACAGATGACGAATAAGCATCCATTCCGGAGTCATTGATGAAATACCTCATTCTTGTGGGTGATGGCATGGGCGACCTGCCCATAGCAGAACTTGGCAATCAAACTCCACTGGCGGCGGCAGCAACGCCGACACTGGATGAACTTTGCCAGAAAGGAGAACTTTTTCTCACCCGTACCGTACCGGCAGGCTACCCGCCGGGTTCTGATGTGGCAAACCTCTCACTGCTTGGCTACAAACCTGAAGATTATTATACCGGACGAGCCCCCCTTGAAGCCGCGGCCATGGGTATTGAGCTTGCTGAAGATGAAACTGCCTTTCGCTGCAATCTTGTCACAGTAGAAAAAGAAAATCAAAATTCAATGCAGATGATTGATTACTCCGCCGGGCATATTACAAGCGAAGAATCAGAGCAATTACTCGAGGCACTGGAAGCTGAATGCGCCACTGACAGATTTCATTTCAAAGCCGGAATATTGTACCGTCATATCCTGGTGGTCAAAGGCGCTTATCCAGCCTTGGAAACTGTGCCGCCTCACGATTATATTGAAAAGGATGTCACTGCTCCCTGGCAGCGGTATATGGCAGATCCCGAATGGAAAGAACTTCTTACCAAAGCCAGTGACGTCCTTGCAAAGCATCCTGTAAATCTTCAACGAATAGAGGATGGTAAAAACCCTGCTAATGGCATCTGGCTCTGGGGCGAAGGAAAACTGCCATCAATGCCGACTTTCCATGAACGATATGGCCTGCGGGGCAGTCTCATCTCTGCGGTTGACCTGCTCAAGGGCCTTGGAGTTATGTCAGGGCTGGACGTTCTCAACATTCCAGGTGCCACAGGCTATATTGATACTAACTATAAGGGCAAAGCTAACGCAGCTCTGGAGTGTTTAAAAACACAGGATTTTGTCTTTGTCCATATTGAAGGGCCGGATGAAGCAGGCCATCAGGGACTGATGCAGGACAAGTTACAGGCCATTGAAGATTTTGACGGAAAAATCGTTGCCCCCATTGTTCAGGGCTTAACAGAACGTGGTGAGAATTTTCGACTGGTTGCCACCATGGATCATTACACCCCTTTATCACTCCGCACCCATATCGATGATCCAGTGCCAACCATCCTCTATGATTCAAGGGAACAGAAAAAAGGAAGTGGATTGCTGTTCTCTGAAAAAGCAGGAAATAGTATTGCTGAAAAAGAGGGGGGAACACTTCCTGACGGCCAGACCCTGATGAAAAAACTGCTTCAACGGTAACTGCGATGAAAGAAACAACAAGTCACCGCACGACCTACCGGGTAATCTATGGCGACACTGACGCCGCCGCAGTAGTTTACAATGCCAACTATCTCCGTTTTTTTGAAATTGGACGCACTGAACTCATGAGAGAAAAAGTCTGCACTTACCGGGAAATTGAAAAAATGGGCTTTCTTCTTCCTGTCACAGAATGTTATGTCCGCTATAAAGCCTTTGCCTGTTACGATGATTTACTCCAAATTGAAACAAAACTGGTGGAGCTAAAAAAAGTCAGCTGTAAATTTTCCTATAGAATTCTTCGGGAAAGCAATGATACAAGGAAAGAACAACTCATTGCCAAAGGTTATACAATCCACGCCTCAGTCAATCAGCAGGCAGGGAAACTTACCCCCCTGCCAACAGATCTCATTCCCCGCCTGCAACAGCTTCTTCCGGACACGGGATAATAAAAACATCCCTCCCACACCCTTGATAGCATTTTTTTCTTGACACTACTCCAGAATCAGTCTATATTGGCTGTCGCAACGCGGGGTGGAGCAGTCTGGTAGCTCGTCGGGCTCATAACCCGAAGGTCATAGGTTCAAATCCTTTCCCCGCTACCAAACATATCAAGGACTTACAGCATTTTGTTGTAAGTCCTTTTTTTGT
>JAYEOK010000088.1:0-4126 GCA_034722915.1 Thermodesulfobacteriota bacterium
GGAAAAAATAGATGCTCTCTGTGTCGATATTGACACCGAGGCTCTGCAATACTCCGATCAGCACGCCAACAATTTCCCCCACAATGCCTCGGTACGATACATGACTGAAAACCTGGTCAAGTGGGGGCTTGGCAAGGTAAGTCATGATATTGGAACCAAGGATCTCATATACTCTGCGGGACTCTTCGATTACCTGGAACCACGTTTATTTTGTAAGTTGGTTAACAGGTGTCACCAGCACCTGAAACCTGGAGGGTCATTGCTGATTGGGAATTTCACCCCATATGAAGATATGCTGTTCATGGATCACATACTGCATTGGAAATTAATTTACCGAACCCGGGAAGAATTGACAGAGTTATTCAGTAAAACAAGATTTGAAGGCGATATAGCTATTCTTGCAGAACCAGCACAGGTGAATCTTTTTGTTTTAGCGCATAAGATATGAGAATGAGGCTAACACCGGTGATGAACGGTAAGCCGGCATAAGTGCTTTAGCAGAAAATTTCTTGTGAAAAGAACAAGAAATTATTCTGTAAGGCACTAACATTAAAAATACGTTCCATTTTCTTATTTTTAATGACAGGAATTATGGAGTAAGGTACTAAAAAAGTGAGCTTTTCCTCAGTTGAGATATTTAATCAGGAAGTAAAAGAATTATTCGTCAAGCGCTGTATTCTTCTGCACTGGCTTGGAATTGTCTTTTTTCCATTATTTTCATTCCTGGATTTTTTAGTCTCCCGAAATAACTTCTTTATGTTCCTGACCTGGCGCCTGCTCTTTTCCTGTCTGCTCGCTGTCAGTCTTCTTCTGGTAAAAAAGAAACATAGCTACACCCATGCACTCTGGCTGATCCTGGGTGTCTACTTAATTGGGGTTGCCCTCCTTTCCCTGATGTGCCGTGTCATGGAAGGGCAGGATTCAATATACTATGGCGGCATTATCTTGATGATGATTGGTGCGGCAGGGCTTTTGCCGATTACGACGAAACAGGCAATCATATCCGGCTTAGCTCTTTATGGGGTTTATGCTTTATTTGAATTTTCCGGAGCTGGACTCTCCCCTCCAGTGATGCAGACCTTTTTTAATAATAGTTTTTTCTTTTTATCTTTTATCATAGTGAGTTCCATACTCAGCCACGAAAACAGTAGAGGCAGACTACGCCAGTTTAAGTTGCGAGAAAATATTAAATCGCTGGGCAACAAATTCTCACGGCGTACAGCAAATCTGCAGTCCTCCATTGATACTCGAATGAGAGAAATTGAAGAATCGGACATACGATATCGTTATCTTTACGACAAGATAAATGACTTTGTTGTCCTGATTAATCAGAAAGGTGAGATTTTGTTGGCAAACAACTTCTTCAAGCAAACATTCAAACATGGTGAAAACAAAAGTGACGAAGCATCGTTTCTTGACACTGTCCATACAGCTGACCTGCCTGTAGTAAAAGAAAAAATCATCAAGCGCCTTGACGATATTCATTCCGTATCAGATATAGAATTTCGCTTAAACGCAAGCAAGGATACTATCATAGAAGTTGAATGCAATGCCAGAAAAATCCAGAGTGATCTCAACCCGGGGGGTTACCAGCTGGTCATGCGTGATATCAGTACCCGGAAAACACTGCAAAGGGAGCTTACGAAATCCCAAGATCAGATTGCTGAAGCCAGAATGGCCACAATTCTGGGTTTGGCTCAACTTGCAGAATACCGTGACGAAGATACTGGCCTCCACCTGGAGCAGATGCGCGAATATTCACGTATCCTGGCCCAGGAACTCTCCACCTGGCCCAAATATCAAAACCATATTACAGCAGCTTACATCAAGGATATCTACTATGCATCAATCCTTCATGACATAGGAAAGGTTGGTATACCTGATGCCATACTTTTCAAACAGGGAAAACTCAGTGAAGAAGAATTCAGCATCATGAAACAACACACCCTGTTTGGTGGTAAGGTTCTGGAAACTGTGGTTAGTGAAAATGCAGAAAGGTCATTTCTCACACTGGGAAAAGAAATTGCTTATTTTCACCACGAAAAATGGGATGGCAGTGGTTATCCGAAAGGATTGCAAGCTGACGATATCCCCCTTTCTGCCGCCATTGTTGCCCTGGCTGATGTGTACGATGCATTAACGTCTAAACGCTGCTACAAGCCTTCTTTCAGCCATAACAAAGCAAAGCAGATTATTGTCCAGGGCAAGGGAAAGCATTTTGCTCCGGATATCGTCGAGGCTTTTCTCAACAGAGAAAATGACTTCGTACAAACCCGAAAAAATATTCTCATTCAATTACAATAACAAGCACAGAGGATTATTACATGTCAGCAGAAGCAATTGTTCCCGATAATGAATTACTGGGTACAGCTATCCACTACGCCTCATCCATGAATTGTGAACAGGGCAGTAAAATCATTTTGCCTGGGGATACTTCTCAGGTTTTCTATTACGTAGAAAAGGGAAGTATTGAAGTTTCTTATATGCAGGAAGAAACACGAATCACAGTTGCCTTGATAGGGGCCGGGAATTTTTTTGGAGAAATTGGTTTTTTTGACGGTGGTTCAAGGGTTAGAGATATTCAGGCAGTAGAAAGTTCTTTACTTCGGGTTTTTTCCCTTGAAAACATGAGCGATTTTCAGCAAAATGATCCCCTGGCCTACAGCTGGTTTCTTATTTTTCTCACTCGCTCCATCTGTTTAAAATTCCGCAGAATCCTGGAAGAACGAGAACCCCTTCAGGCTTATGCGGCATCACTTGCCGCAGGAAAAGGGAGCTACACCGATTCAACCCTGCTCCCGCAAGATTTTCTTAAAAAGACTGCCTGGAAAACGATTCGTGGCGTAGTGAACGATTGCACCTCAGATCTGTACAATATAACCCATGAACTGCAGAACAATCCGAATGATACCATTGATCAATCGATGCGTAAAAAGGCATTCTCTGTACTGGATAACTTTTACCGGCAAACGCTGAAATTTAAAGAGCTCAACCTCTCAGAGGAAGAGGCTGAGTACTCTTGGGGATACGCCTTTAAAGAATTATTTCCCTACCATATGCGCAGCCGTTTTGCCGAGAGGATCTATTTCAAACCCAAGGGCTATGCCGGTGATTTTCTCATGATGGAAATGATCTACAAGGGAGAGCCGGATGGAGATGGAAAAATCGGCAGACTAATCGATGAATGGTACCTTAACTTTATAGGCGCCAAGGCAATTCTTGGTAGAAGAAAACTGTTGTGCAGCCAGCTCCATGAGGTATGTGGCACACAATTCAGTGATAAAGAAAAAATCAACATCCTCAATCTTGCCTGTGGTCCCAACAGAGAGCTATTTGATTTCCTGTCAGAATGTGATTACACCGAAAAAATAGAAGCTCTCTGTGTCGATATTGATTCAGAGGCCCTCCAGTACACCAACACCCATGTCAATGTGTTTACCCACAGTGCCTCAATCAGGCTCATGAGTGAAAATATTATAAAATGGGCTCTAGGCCGCTCTCGACAGGGTATTGGAATGCAGGATCTGATTTACTCTGCGGGTTTGACTGATTATCTGGTCGACAAACTCTTTGTCCGCTTTACTCAGTGCTGCTACGAGCACTTAAAGCCAGGCGGGGTGTTGATTATTGGAAACTTTGCCCCTAACTCTGACCAGACTTTTATGGACAACATTCTTCAATGGAAATTGATATACAGAGATGCCGGGGACTTACAACACCTCTTTAAGCAAACAGACTTTGGCAAGAATATAGAGATTTTATCCGAACCACAAGGGGTTAATCTTTTTGTAAAAGCACACAAACCAGAGACACCTGAGAACTAACACCGGTGATGAACGGGAAAGCCGGGATAAGTACCTTGGTGGTATTTGCAATTTACTAACATTAAAAATACGTTCCATTTTCTTGTTTTTTATGACAGGAATTAGGGAGTAAGGCACTAACACCGGTAAACGGTAAGTGAGGCCGGCATAAGTGCCTTGTTGGTATATCCAACTTGCTAACGTTAAACAAACTTTTCATTTTCTTGTTTTTTATGACGGCTTTTGAGGAGTAAGGCACTAACCTGCAGAGCAGATCATTGATGGAAGCAAGTATAAGCCCCCGACATAAGAAACAGTACCTC
>JAYEOK010000089.1:0-3857 GCA_034722915.1 Thermodesulfobacteriota bacterium
CTCCACAGTGGTTTGAACTTTGCCTGGATGAGCTAAAGGCTGAGGTCACAAGTCTTGCACTCGCCGGAAAACGATATCCTTTTCTGGCAAGTATCAGCGATTGCTGCAGACTGATTCACCGTGGAGAGTATCCTGATGAAGACATAGCTGTTGACAAATATGGAAAATGGCTCTGTGTGACAGGCTTTGATGAATCCCTGCCGGCAAAACAGCTTCGGCACAGGCTTGACAACGTGCTTAACGCTCTCTCTAAGCTCTGCGGCTGCCTGGGTGGAGTGGTCAAAACCAACCTGCGTGATCCGCATAAACGAAAACTCTTTGCAGATCTTGCCACCTGGGGTAGAAAAACTCCAGAGTCTTTCATCGCTTGCGAACATGACCTGCACTATAGCGTAAGGCTTAATGATCGTCAGCATGTGGGGCTCTTTCTTGATCAACGTGATTCCCGCAGCCGAATAGCCAGGATCGCAAAAAGAAAGCGGGTGGCCAATCTGTTTGCCTTTACCTGTTCATTTTCGATCTCTGCACTGGCCGCCGGAGCAGAGGTGGTTTTTTCCGTGGATCTTGCCTCAGGATGTCTCAAGCAAGGCCAGGAGAATGTTGCCATAAATCAGTTGGCAAGTGCTGAAAATGCAAAATTTATCAAAGAAGATGTACGTAAATGGCTGGCCAGGCAACTCCGTAAAAAACAAAAAAATCCAGCAGCATTTACCGCTTTTGACGTGGTAATCTGTGATCCCCCGGTGTTTGCCTCTGCCGGTAAGGGCAAGAGCTTTCATGTTGAAAAAGAGTGGCCGGGCCTGGCCAGAGATGTAAGCAAAATCCTGGCCAAAAATGGAATAGCCCTGTTTTCCAATAACCATCAGACTGGCCCGGAATCATTGTATTATAATACCTTAACACAAGAATTTTCCAAGGTTACCCGCCTGAACCCTCCTTTGGATTTTCCGAAGGTGGCTGGCCAACCTTCCCATGTTCGTATCTACTGGTGCCGGAAATAGCTTTGAAAAAAACAGCAGTATGTGTAAAGTCAGCAACAGATACAGCAAAAAAAAACGACTTTCAACTGAGTGTTTTTGAGTTATTATTACTCAATAATAAACACAACTTACACCCTCCATACAACAGAGGATCTTTCATGAAAAAAAATAACTCAACAGCGGTTCGCAATCGTAATAACGGTAATGTTAATATATCGCGTCTGGAAATGATGAAGACCTACCTCACCAGCTTGATGGATGAGGCAAATTGTGAAAAACTCATGCACTGCAGCCCTGAAGTGATAGAACCAATTTATAATGGTTCAACCCGTATGAGCCCGGCTTCAATTTTTATCAATACCGGTTCAAAGGAAGATATCGCGTATATTCGCCAAAAGGCACTGGACACCGAAGAAGAGTTTGCACTGACGATGAAAAACCATACCTGCCACTTTGACGGGCCTGATGACCAGGGCAGGGATACGGCAAACACTAAATACCTGGCCTACGCCGATACGGAAATCAGCTCATTGCAAAAGAAGAAGGAGCACCGAGCCGGCGTGGTTGAAGCTCGTAATATCATAACAGATATCATGAAAACAAAAGAGATGATCATCTCCTTTATCTCTCGTGGGCCCGTTGGCAGTCCTGTTTCCGACCCGACCCTGCAGGTAACAGATTCCTACTATGTTACTCACAGTGAGTTTATCCTCTACAGAATGATGGCCCCTGAAGCGTTTTCCAAAGATGCTGCTGACAAGGGATACATGTTCATTAATTTTCATAGTGCCGGTAAGCTCGACCAGACAAATGTCTCCGCCAATCTCGCGGAGAGACGCATCTACATGGATGTGGAACGTTTTCGTTCCTACAGCTGCAACAACCAGTATGCCGGTAACTCCATTGCCCCGAAAAAAATCAATCACCGCTTCGCCAATATGAACAATATCCGTAATTACTTCGGGGAACGGCTGGATGAACATATGTTTATCGCCGGCTTTGAAATGGAAGACGAGATCGTCTATTTTGGCGGTGCTTACCCCTCTGGTTGCGGAAAAACCGGGACAGCCATGACCGGCACTCATCTGATCGGGGATGATCTGGCCAAGATTTTCATTGATCAAAAGAGCGGTGAAGTTCGTGCAGTAAACCCGGAACGAGGGATGTTCGGCATCATTGAAGGAGTAAACCCGGAAGATGACCCTGAAACCATGAGTGTGCTCGCTGGTGAAGGCAATGAAGTTATCTTTTCCAACCTGCTGGTATCTGACAAAAAACCTTACTGGATCGGCATGGGAGAAGCCCTGCCGGAAAAAGGGCGCAACTTTGCAGGAGAATGGTCTGCTAAATCGGCCAAACCTGCTTCACATAAAAATGCCCGTTTCACCATCTCGCTCGACAATCTGGAGACTTACGACCCGGCGACTGAAGCCCCTGAAGGTGTGAAACTCAGCGGCCTTTTGTTCGGTGGCCGGGATTATACAACCATGCCCACCATTGTTATGGCCCATGACTGGATGAACAGCGTCGTTCATGGCGCCATCATTCGCTCAGCCACTACAGCTACAGAGATCGGTGCGGACGGGAGTGAAAAAAGGTCCCCCTTTGCCAATGAAGCTTTCTTTCCCGGACCTCTTGCGGACTACATCAATCATTATAAAGCCTTTGGTGAAAACCCGGATATCAAGCAAGAAAATCTCCCATCCGGTTTTCAGGTCAACTACTGGCTGCACAAGAGCGGTCGTGGAATTCTTGCTCCCGGGGAGCCTGATGGGCTCATTGGTGAAAAACGCGACACCAAAGTGTGGATGCGGATTATGGCCTTGATGCACCAGGGCAAGGTGGAGACAATCTGGACTCCCATCGGTCGCATTCCCAAATATCAGGATTTGAAAAAACTGTTCAAAGCCGTGATTGATAAAGAATACGGCAAAGAACTTTACACCAAACAGTTCTCTCTTTATCTCGACAATCTGATTAACAGGGTAAACATGTCAATCACCGAGTTTGCCAAAGAAAAAGATATGGCCGATGAATTTTTCCACGTTCTGGATACCTGGCACCGGGATCTCGCTGCCCTGAAGGCAACCATAGGTCCGATTGTGACACCGGATCAGATGATCGAATATGTAGCTGCCAACCAATCTGAATAAAAAACATCTGGAAAGGATCGCCAGACTCACTAGCAGCGACAAATATATTAGTGCCTTACTCCTGAAAAACTGTAATAAAAAACAAGAAAACGTGAGAGTATTTTAAAATGAATAAGTTACTTGGTACAACCAAGGCACTTATGCCGGCCTCACTTACCGTTTACCGGTGTTAGTACCTTACTCCCTAATTCCTGTCATAAAAAACAAGAAAATGGAAAGTTCGTTTAAAGTTAGCAAGTTGAACATACCAACAAGGCACTTATACCCCTCAGGTAAGCGATAGACTCCGAGGGGGTACTGAAATGAGTGACAGGAATTAACGAGTAAGGCACTAAGAGCCCATCAATTTTGGCAACAGGCTACGAGAAAAATGAATTTACTGAACAGTCACCAACGGGTAGGAAAACAAATTATGCGGATTTTCAGATGGGATCTGCAGCTCCATTTTTTCTGGGGATTTCTGCTCACCCTGAGTGGTGTTTACTGGTATCCTCTTCTAGCCTCCGGCGTCGTAATTACGGTCATCAAAGAGTTCCTGGATCTGTGGAGTAAAGGGCATTGGAGTTGGGGCGATTTCTGGTGGGGGCTCATCGGATCTCTGTTCGCCTTACTTTTCCTCTCTTCACTGCAGTTACCCTAACACCGGTAAACGGTAAGTGAGGCCGGCATAAGTGCCTTGTTGGTATGTCCAACTTGCTAATGTTAAACGAACTTTTCATTTTCT
>JAYEOK010000089.1:3957-16011 GCA_034722915.1 Thermodesulfobacteriota bacterium
TCTGTTCGCCTTACTTTTCCTCTCTTCACTGCAGTTACCCTAACACCGGTAAACGGTAAGTGAGGCCGGCATAAGTGCCTTGTTGGTATGTCCAACTTGCTAATGTTAAACGAACTTTTCATTTTCTCGGAGTCTACGCTTACCTGTTTTTTATGACAGCTTTTGAGGAGTAAGGCACTAACACAGGTAAACGGTAAATGAGGCCGGCACTCATTTCAGTACCCCCTTGAGGGGTATAAGTACCTTCACCAAATTCTTTTCAAAAAAACACGAAAAGAATTTATAAGGTACTAACCTTGGTGATAGAGGCAACTCGTTGATTACAATTCAACTTCCCAAGTTTCTCGGAGTCGGAGTTTATGCCCTGCTTCCTCAGGGTGCTTACCTGTTTTTTTGACAGCTTTTCAGGAGTACGGTACAAAGAGAATGACCACTGCATGATAATTTTTTGAGAGGAACACTAAAATGCCAAAAACTTTACGTAAACTGATCGGACTGACCCTGCTGTTCGCCACTGTCGGTGTGGCAACCTGGCAGGCTTTACTGGCAGTATAACCATGGGAAAGCGATCTCGTCAACGCCCCCATCAGGTGTGGCCGCAGGTGCTTGAGTCAGTGGCCAGAGAAGGGGCAAAACTGGCTGCCCACTGGTTGCCAAAAGGTGCGGCCGAACTGGAGAAACAGGTTCAGGATTACAAGCAGCGCAGGCAGCAGGCGGCTGCCCTTGCGCCGCGCAAGTCCCGACTGTTATGGTTGCTCCCCTTGCCGTTGATTCCTGCCACAGTGATTGCCCTGGGCAGTGGTCAATTCACTGCCTTTATAAGCAACGCTAGTGCCTACGGCCTGTATCTTGCTGGCGCCATGTTGGCTCGCCATGGTTTTCAACAGGAGGTGAGTCAACGGCAGCAGCAATTCCAGACCGCTTTCCGCTGGCCGTTCAAGACTCTGGGCGGACTGACTGTCGCGCTGGCTACAGCCTTGACCGCCTGGGCAGGTGCCGGCCATAGCATTCCTATCGCATTGGCTTTTGGAGGAGGGGCGTTTGCTGCTTTTATCTTGCTTTACGGTCTCGATCCGCGTCGACAACCAGTGGTGGCGGAGAACAGAAGCGGTAACGTTCATCATCTCACCGAAATGCTGCAACAGGCAGAACAGAAAATCCTGAGTATCGAGCAAGCCAGTAAACGTATTAACCAGCCGGAGCTGAAGCAGCGACTGACTCGCATCATTGTCCTGGCGCGAGACATTCTCGCGGAGATCGCCCGTGATCCCAAGGATCTTCGCCGCGCACGTAAATTTCTCAATACTTATCTGGATGGTGCCCAGCGGGTGATCACCGGCTATGCCGAGACTCATGCCATCTACCGGGTCCACACTCTTGAAGCTAATTTTCGTCGGGTGCTGGTTACCATTGAAGATGTCTTCGGCCAGCAGCATCAGCGACTCCTGGAGAACGACCTGCGTGATCTTGACGTGAATATGGAAGTGCTGGAGGCCCAGCTTAAGCACGAAGGTCTGGATTGACGCATACTTATATTAGTGCCTTACAGAATATTTTCTCGGAGTCGGAGTTTATACCCTAGTTCTTTAGGGTGCTTACCTGTTTTTTTTGAACATATTCTGATAAGGCACTTATCCAGTGAACTGAATTGTTTCCGGTTGAACCGGGTTAGAGGAACATGAACCATGATTAACGAGACAGAACGTAAAACCATTGAAACCGATCTGCTGCAGAGCAAGTCACTGGTGCGTTATCAACAGGCCGAACCGCCAGAACGAGCGGCCATGGATGCACTGATCCAGGAGATTGACCTCAATGACAGCCACTCTCTGCTTTATTTCGGTGCACCCGCCCAGCAGCAGTTGGCCAGCATTTCCGACGACATGCTGGAGGGTGTGCGCAACAAGGACACCGGGCCTGCTGGTGAGGCACTCAACCGTATGATGGGTACTGTACGTGGCTTTGACCTGGGTAGTATGGATCCTGAACGCAAGCCTGGATTCTTCGCCCGTCTGCTCGGCAAAACCAAGTCAGTAAGCAATTTCCTCCAACGCTATGAAGAAGTACGCCACCAGATTGACGCCATCGGTGATGAGCTCGAGCGGCACAAGACCCAACTACTCACCGATATCACGTCGCTCGATCGCCTCTACACCGCTAACCTGGAGTACTTTCACCACCTGGAACGCTACATTGTGGCGGGAGACGAAAAGTTGAGGCAGCTCGATGAGGAGACCATTCCGGCGCTGGAAAGTGAGGCAAGGGAGAGTGATGCAATGATAGTGGCCCAGCAGTTGCGAGATCTGCGTGCTAACCGTGATGCCCTGGAGCGGCGTGTGCATGACCTCAAGCTGACTCGCCAGGTGGCCATGCAGAGTCTGCCCAGCATCCGTCTGGTACAGGAGAATGACAAGGGACTGATCAACAAGATTGTCTCCACCACGGCCAATACCCTGCCACTATGGCGACAGCAACTGGCTCAAGCGGTGACCATCCACCGTTCCCGCGAGGCGGCCGACACCATCCGCTCGGCAAGTGATCTCACCAACGAATTGCTGAAAGCCAATGCCGAAAACCTCAAGCACGGCAACGCCGAAGCAAGGCGCGAGATAGAACGTAGTGTGTTTGATATCGATGCGGTCAAGCAGGCCAATGCCTCATTAATCGAGACCATAGAAGAGAGCCTGCGTATTGCCGATGAAGGACGCAGAAAACGCGCCGAGGCAGCTATCCAGCTTGAGACACTTGAGGCTGAACTACGCAGAACCCTTGTCAGTGCAAATGCACAGGTGAATGCCGGGCAGGGTCAACGGTGAATTAAACAAGGCCTGAACAAAACATAGATACAAAACTCTCCGAGCCTCCATTGTGGCGGACTCTTCTGAATCGGTCAGGTTCTGTTTGCTTGAAAGCTTTCTATTAAGCGAATGTTTTTTGTGCTTCCACTTGCCGCTCAAGCTCTGTGACCAGCTCAACCGGTAGTCGCAGACGTGCGGCCAGCATGGCCAGATAGCCTTTTTCGGCTGGCGTGTCGACGTCGACTGCCAGCAGCGATGCGGCGTATATTTCTGCGGCCACCTCGGGACTGCTGGCGCTGTTCACGATAGCGTCCATATCAACGGGGTGACCCATCTCTTCCACCAGCAGGGACTGACTTTCACTGTCCAGTCCCAATGATTCGATCTTCTCGAAGATAGACTGGCTTTCCTGTGGATCAAGGCGGCCATCCGCACGCGCAACAGCAATCATGGCCCGTACCAGCGTAAGTCCCAGTGCTTCATTTGCCGCTTCATCGTTCTCCCTGGGCATGAACGGAGTGCCTGGTGGAGCCGGAACGAGATCAGGAGCAGTGGATGGCAGGGCCTCTGTTGCAACAGCATTACTATTGTAACGTTGGTATGCAGTGTAGGCAAGTGCTCCTACTGCAGCAACTCCACCTACTTTGAGCGCTTTTTTACCCATTTTACGGGCTTTCTTGCCTTTCTTGCCGGTCAGCATGCTACTGGCAAGACCACCAGCTACCCCCCCTGCAAATCCGCTGGCCGCACCGCTGCCAAGCAGTTGACCAAGAAGTTTATTCATATCAACCATCGTAGTCGATTCCTGTTAGATAAGAAATTAATTTTGATTACGGTTAATTGAGCAGGCTACTCCTGACAGCTTTTCAGGAGTAGCCTGCTCAATAATTTATTACAGTAGAATAGCGCCCTGTTAAATGCAAGAATCATTTCATTCCACTCTTACAATCCTGTCCTTTTTTGGCCTTGATGGAAAGCGATTACAGCTTCATTATCACGGGTGGCAATCTGGCGAGCGACCTTGGCTGGTACCACCTCGTAGCTGTCCCCAAATTTGATAATGGCAAGCAGACCGCGGCTCAACTGATCCGTCATTTCGTCGGAGACAAAAATCCTCTGTATCCTCTTTTGCTCAACAAAATGGTATGGATCACCGCGATCATCCAGATCCAGACGATTCTGCTCTATAAGCTGTTTCACCTGAGCCTTCTGTTCACGTTTCCGGTTCTCCTCAGTGCGCTTCAGATCCAGCTCACGGCTGCGTTTTGCCTGAGCTGCCTGCTCCTCCCGTGCCTTAGTGCTAATCACAGATGGACTGGTTTCTTTGTTCTGCTTACGGCTGAGATGTTTTTCACGTTTGGCCTTTTTTGCCTGTTTTTTGCTGACCAGCCCAGCCTTGAGAAGCTGATCCTGAAAAGGATTCCCCATATCGTTTTCCTCACGAGATTATTTAATCGGATCTGAGAATATATTTTCAGATTCCTGCCATATTTTCACTCTTAAAAAAAAAGAACCTTGTCGCTGCCAGGCTGACATGCTAAAAAATTCCGACAGCATTCACCAGTAAACCACCTTTAAGCCACGAACCCGGATCTTTTTTCTTTATCACGAGACTCTTTATGATTCATTTAACCAACATAAGCAAGCAGCATGGAAGTCAAATCATCTTCACCAAAGCCAGCCTTCAAATCCTGCCAGGTGTGCGTACCGGTCTCGTTGGCCCCAATGGTGCCGGGAAAAGTACTATTTTCCGCCTGATCACCGGTAAAGAAGAGGCAGACAAAGGTGAAATCTCCTGTTCCTGCAAAACGGTGATCGGCTATTTCTCCCAGGAGGTTGGTGAAATGGCCGGCCGCTCTGCCCTTGAAGAAACCATGTCTGCTGTTGCCCAGGTCATGGCTCTCGCTGAAGAAATTCAGGAGATGGAGGCTGCCATGGCACAGCCCATGCCCGACGACGAACTGACCGCCCTCCTGGAACGCTACGGAAATGCTCAGGAAGAGTTCGAACACCGGGGAGGCTATGATCTGGAAACCCGTGCCCAGTCCGTACTCACCGGACTTGGCATCGGTCCGGATGACTATCACCGGCCAGTAGAATCTTTCAGTGGCGGCTGGAAGATGCGTATTGCCCTGGCCAAGATCCTGACCATAAACCCCGAGGTCCTGCTACTGGACGAGCCAACCAATCATCTGGACATCGAGTCCATCCTCTGGCTTGAAGAATGGCTTCAGAATGAATTTAAGGGTGCCGTACTCATGACCAGTCATGACCGAACCTTCATGAATTCCATTGTCAGCCGGATCGTCGAGGTGGCCAATAAAACAGTCACCACTTACGGCGGCAATTACGATTTTTACCTGCGTGAGCGGGAAATCCGACGAGAACAGCTTATAGCCAGTCACCGGCGGCAACAGGAGATGCTTGCCAAAGAGGAAGATTTCATCGCCCGCTTTAAAGCCCGGGTTTCCCATGCAGCCCAGGTGCAGTCTCGCATCAAAAAACTGGAAAAAATCGAACGTATCGAGTTACCCCCCGAGCAGAAGGCCATGCGCTTCGAATTTAAAGAACCACCCCGCAGTGGTGACAATGTTGTGGCAATGGAAGAACTCAGCAAGACCTGGTTCCTTGATGATGAGAATAAAAAGACAAAAAAAGTTTTCAGTGGAGTCTCCGGGATGATTCGGCGCCAGGAAAAAATTGCTGTTGTCGGGGTGAACGGTGCAGGTAAATCCACCTTTCTGAAAGTCCTGGCTGGTAAGACCGAGCCAACGAGCGGTAATATCACTCTTGGTGCCAACGTGACCGTTGGCTATTTCAGCCAACACTCAATGGACGTACTTGATGGAAACAGAACAGTTTTTGACACAGTGCAGGAAGCAATGCCGCAGGCCCATATCGGTATGATTCGCAATTTGTGTGCGGCCTTTCTCTTTCAGGGCGATGATGCGGACAAACGCATATTCATGCTTTCGGGAGGAGAAAAAAGCCGTGTGGTTCTTGCCACTCTTCTGGCCCGTCCTTTCAACTTCCTGGTCCTCGATGAACCAACCAACCATCTGGATATGCAATCCCGTGAAATCCTGCTTGAGGCCCTTAAAAAATTCGCAGGTACTTTAATCCTGGTAAGCCATGATCGGCATTTCCTACGCTCCCTGGTTGACCATGTCATGGAAATAGACCATGGAGAAATGCGTTTGTATGGTGGTGACTATAAGTATTACCTGCAGAAATCTGCAGCTTTTTCCCAGGAGCTTGTCCGAGAATAGGTATTTCTTCTCAAATCGAGGCATTATGAAAAAATAAGCGCAGGTGCCCTGCAAGAAATACCCTTGGGGTGCATATAGTTAATATTCCCAGCATTTTTTTAAAATAACGAAAAGTTGGGGAGAAAGGGCACTTGTACCCGTAGTTTGGGTGTACTCGGACACGCTCCTAGAGAACAGGGTCAGAAAGTTTATACAATTGGTAATCCCAGCAGTCTCAGGCATACGGTAACCTCAGGAATTATTTCCGGCTATCGGGAGTACAAGGACAATCCCCTGATCCAGACCGATGCCCCGATCAACCCGGGAAACAGTGGGGCCCTCTCATTGATGAAAACGGCCGGGCGATCGGAGTCAACACCATGATCATTCGCGATACGGAAGGAATTGGGTTTGCCATCCCCATGAAATCTGTTTTTGAGGAGTTCGGAAACTATATTTCACTGGAATAACCTTTTTGTAATTATTGATACTCACAAATTTCCCTTTTATCCCTGCCGCAATGTGTCAGACAACAGTTCACAATGTCGCCGACCCCATTCCCATCACACCCATAAAGTCTCTACCATGAAGCCCAGCAGCCAAAACGAGTAACAGATTGCAGGCAATCCCTGGGGAAACTGATCTCTCCAGACGTGTAACTGAACATTCTTTTTACTACTGACGTTTTTTTGTAATTCAATTCCAAATTAGTCATTCTGCCTATAGGAAATAATTGCAGGCCATGATCTAGTAAAAGCAGATATAGGCAATTGAGATCATTTACCAGAAAACGACCGAACCCTAAATATTCAAAAATACGGTGAACACAATGTTTAAGTTTTCGACAAAACGAATCCTTCAGGGCATTACAGTCATTGCTGCAATTACAATCACCTGGCAAACGGCAGGAGCAACAATGATTGACATATTCACAACCGATGACTGGATCACATTTGCCGACGATGACGGCATTGTTACTCCAGGTGGTGGTGGGCAGGCTTTTGATGAAAACAAGGATATTTATGAATATGCCTTTAATTTTGGGAAGTATACAGAGGGATATTTTGCTGATACAGACAGAAACAAAATCAATGCAGTAGACGCAGGACTATACAGAGAAACGGAGTGGAGTAATGATATATACTTTTATTCGAACTCAAGTCCCTTTGCCATGAAAACAGGAACCGAAAGAACAGGCCTTGGCAGCATCACTGGAGCAGGGTTTATAAATGGTAATGGAAATTTTATTAACAACAACTCCTACTCACCGTTAGTACCTTATAAATTCTTTTCGTGTTTTTTTGAAAAGAATTTGGTGAAGGTACTTATGCCGGCTTACCGTTCATCACCGGTGTTAGATTCTTACTGGAGAACATTTTCTTTTAACCTTGCAGAGTTAACAAACAAGGAAGGTTTTAATTGTGCAGGATTGGATGTGCACTGGACCATGTCTTGCGGAAATGACAACATTAACGCTTCTGCTCCCGTCCCTGAACCAAGCACCATACTCATCGTTGGTACTGGTTTAGCCGGTCTTGCCGGATACAGAAAAAAAAGAGCACAGAAGAAATAATCCAATATATCAGTATTACCTTGATTAAAGGCAGGAGCTTTATCGATCCTGCCTTTTTCTATTCTCCAAGTACCCCACCGGCACCATCCAGATTTGCCTTTGATTTCTCAAAATTAATTCTCTGCTTTTTACGATTTAGTTACACGGATTGAATTTTCTTCACCGCTTAGAGATCCCCATCCGGACTCTACGGCTACTGATTCCCCCCAGTCTGTTTCCCTTGCCACCCTACCTTTCAACAATGGAACAGTACCAGGACAATCGTCGACTCAGAGCTGGCCTATATAGTGGAGCTCACAGGCGCACGAATAGAACAATCAACAAAATTTCTAACACCGGTGATGAACGGTAAGCCGGCATAAGTACCTTCACCAAATTCTTTTCAAAAAAACACGAAAAGAATTTATAAGGTACTAACACCGGTAAACGGTAAGTGAGGCCGGCACTCAGTTCAGTACCCCCTCGAGGGGTATAAGTGCCTTGGTTGTACCAAGTAACTTATTCATTTTAAAATACTCTCACGTTTTCTTGTTTTTTATTACAGCTTTTCAGGAGTAAGGCACTAACCCGGTCCAACCGGAAACAATTCAGTTCTCTGGATAAGTGCCTTATCAGAATATGTTCAAAAAAAACAGGTAAGGAACGGGAATTAAATAACCTGAACATATTTCGCCGCAATTTTTTCGTCAGCGACACTTTAAAAAGCTTTGCATACTCCCTGTATGTAACGGTTTTTAAAGTATTGCTGGCGGAACAAAGGGCAAGAAAGATGTTCAGGTTATTTAATGTACGTTCCTAAGCACCCTAAAGAACTAGGGTATAAACTCCGACTCCGAGAAAATATTCTGTAAGGCACTAAAGAATAGTTTGACGCTCTTTATTTCTCGTATTACATCTCTTCCATTCAGATAACAGTAGGAATTTGAATTGAAAAGCCCTATACGCTTTTCAAGCATTCCATCCTTTTCCATATAACGAATATTGACAAAAATCCAGTAGATTATGAGTAAAGACATCGATTTAGAATATTTCAAAAAACGCCTTACTGAACGGCAGGACACCATTCTGGCTGGCCGGGAGGCCCAGAAAAAAGATACCGCACCAGTCGAGCTTGATCAGGCACGGGTAGGTCGCCTTTCACGAATGGATGCGATGCAGCGACAGGCAATATCGCAGGCATCAGCCCGCCTCCTGGATCTTGAACGACAACGTATCAAGACAGCCTTAAATCGTATAAAATCAGAGGACTACGGTTACTGCATCCTTTGCGATGAAGAAATTGCCATAAAACGTTTAGTGCCTTACTCCTGAAAAGCTGTCATAAAAAAACAAGAAAATGGAAAGTTCGTTTAAAGTTAGCAAGTTGAACATACCAACAAGGCACTTATGCCGGCCTCACTTACCGTTTACCGGTGTTAGAATTTGACCCCAGCCTCTTAACCTGCATTTCCTGCGCCCAGGAAGCTGAGAAAAAGTAGTAATTGCTCCTACTTTTGACGTTCCCGCAGAGATTCAAGTTTTTCAACAATTGTGGCAGCTCGTTCCAGTTTAGTTTTTACGGCTTCATTATCCGGATCGAGCTCGATGGCATTCTCCCAAGCCTTTATCGCCTGCTGATAGTCTCCTACCCGATAAAAAAAGTCCCCGCTTGATTGCTCTTCCTCAACATACTTCTCAATGGCACTGTCCAGACGTTCGTGCATCAATTCTGCATCAACGGATCGCTGCATAACCGGTGTCAAACGACCAAGATGGTGGCGTGCTCCGGATAAATCCCCAATGGCCATGGCTTTATCAAAGGCTTCAATCTCTATCTTGTCATTCTTTTTAGCTACTTTTTTCCTGGTTTTCTGCTTTTTAATTTTACTTGCCTTCAGCCTGCTGTTCAGAAGACGTACCGCAGCTTGTGCCTCTGGATCTTTCGGAGCCAACTTCGCAGCCAGGGGAAGGGTACGCCGTGCCATGGCAAGGTCATTATCTGCAAATTTTTGTTCACCAACCCTCAACAATTCAATGCCAATTTCCCTGATATCATTTTGAGTACGGGAATATCTCCACTTAACTATCGTATCTTCAGGATCGCTTTCATGACGCTCCTGCAAAAAAGGACGTTCCTTTAACAGGAACTCGCCGTTGATAATAAGCAGTTCATGATCCAAGGTGGCCATTTTCCCGTGAAAACGCTCAATCATGGCCTGCTGCGCTTCTTTAAGGGGTATAGAAGTACTGTTCTTTTTCAATGCTTCTTTATACGTTAACCTGGCACCGGGCCAGTCATTATTTTTTTCCTGTGTCAGAGCAGTGCTGATTGTTTGCTTTTCAAACGATTGCAGTTGACCAAGAATTACTTTTCGCTTTTCTTCAAGTTCCCGGGCCTGCAGATGTTCTTTGGGGGTATCGGTAATAAGAGCAAGAGCTTTACTAAATTCCTGTTCAGCAAGACATTGATCAAGCAGCTCCATCCGATCAGGTTCCGAATCCAAATGGCTGATATTCGCGCAGCTTTGCAGAAACAAAAAAAAGAGAAAAAGGAGTGAATACTTCATGCGTATCTTAGTGAATCGTACGCGGAGCATACTGATCAGCAACTCCTCTGGAAGAAAGCACCTCTGGCTGGCCTTCAACCTGCCAGATTTCCACCGGCAGAGTTTTGCCACGAAGCTTTATCGTTTGAACTCGACGGGTGTCGTACAGAGTGGCCAGCATCAGAGCGTCGTGTTGTTCTCGGGTTACGAGTACCTGGCCGGCAGTTGCAACGGAAGAAAGCCGCGAAGCAAGGTTAACGGCATTACCAATCACAGTATACTCCATTCTTCTTTCTGATCCCATGTTCCCGGCAAGCATAACTCCAGAGTTGAGCCCAACACAAAAATCCACAGTTATCATTCCCTGATTCTTCCGTGAAAGATTGTACTCCTGTATCACCTCTTGAATCTCGACCCCACACTGCACACCATGCAAGCCGTGCTCCTCGTCCTCAAAAGGGGCTCCAAAAAGAATCATGGCACAATCTCCGATATACTTATCAATATGTCCCTTGTGCTTACCCGCAACCGTGTCGATAAGAGTAAAATAGTCATTGAGCAGACTATTTATGGCTGCAGGTTCAAGCTCTTCGCTGAGGCTGGTGAAACCAGAGATATCGGCAAAAAGGACAGTGGCTTCCACATGGCTGCCGCCAAGTTGATTTTTTCCCATATCATCCATCAGAGTGCTGGCCACTTTGGGAGACACGTAGCGGGAAAAAGTCTGTTCCACCTGTTTCTTTTTTGATAAGCCTTCCGTCATGGTATTCAACGACTTCATGAGTTGGCCTAATTCATCTTTACGACTATCCTGAAAGCGAAACGTATAATTCCCCTGAGAAATTTCCCGGGTACCTTCCACAAGCTGTTCAACTGGCCGTGACAATAACTTACTGATTAACACGGCAGCAACAACACCGAACCCAACCATAAGAACAGTAATTGCTGAAATGGTTTGAATGGTATTGGCATAGGCAGCACTCATAAAGGTTCGACTAAAAGTAAGAACACAGTAACCAACTGTCAGATCCTCAAAACTGATACTACTGGCATATGAACTAAGATCGGTCTTCTCCTTCTCACCAACTGACCAATACAAAGGCTGGCCGGAGAAAAGAGTGGCTGGATTCTGTTTTGGAATGATACCAATTGTAGAAAGAACTGCTGACTGATCGGAAAAAATAGCAACACCTTCTATCCCTTCGTTGTATGCCAGATTAGCAGTGAGCTGACTCACGGCCTGGATGTCTCCGGCAAGGACAGGTTCCACAGCTGCAGTGGACAACTGAGCGCCAAGAGCGGCCGCATAAGCGTCTGCCTGCTGATCAAACACATGACTCTGATTGCCAAGGATAACAAGACTAAGCAAGCCCATACCAACTATGATGACAGCGGTGAGGACAAAGGCCAGCTTAACAGCGATAGATTTGGAAATGGCCCTTGAAAGAAAAAAGGGCAGCAATTGTTTTCTGCTGGATGGCGGTACTTCTTTTTCAGTCATAGTCATATAGAGCGTATCGTCCAAAAATTTAAAAACCTTTAACAGGCTGTCAGGAAGTCAAACCAGAAAGAGTTCCAAGACAATAAAATATTATACTCTTCCGGGGGAAATATTCAAACCCTAGTTTGTGAAAGGGATAGCAAATGTTCGACTGATTGACCTGAACTCAGGCTGTATTCGCCTTGTCTATACTCAGTTAACGAAGATGGTTTTTCAGATATCGGTCTTAAGTTCAGTATGAGAGAGGCGGGAGTATACACTGTTACCAAGAAACCACCGGGAGAACTTAGCGCCCTTTGGGCGGGTTTTAAAAAGAGAATGTCGAATATCGAACAGGTAAGCGCAGACTCCGAGGAATATCGAATATCGATCGGAATAAAAGACGAAAGATCAAGGGCCTTTCCCCTTC
>JAYEOK010000090.1:0-4113 GCA_034722915.1 Thermodesulfobacteriota bacterium
AACGTAGCTCGGCTACGCACCCCAAGGGCATTTCCTGCGGGGCACCTGCGGTTAAATAATCACAGATCGTTTCTCTAAACATTCATCTTACACCTCATAATTACGAACTTATTTTTGAATGAGCCCTAAGCCTGGCTTTCAAAAAGAGAATGTCGAATATCGATCGGAATAAAAGACGACGGATCGAAGGCTTTTCCCCTTCTGCGGTTCGACATTCCTTATTCGATATTCGATATTCGTCCTTTACTGTTCGGTAGTTATTTTTTAAGCTTCGTAAAAAATGAAAATTCCTATGTTATTAAAATACCTTCTTAAGACTCGCTCTAAATATTTCCTATGACAGTCCATGGTCGAGCTATTCTGCACATTGTACATCGCCTGACTTTCGGTGGAGCAGAGCGAGTACTGGTAAATTATCTCAATGGAAGCAGGGACCACCGGCATGTTGTATGCTCTCTCTTTCAGGCAGATTCTTTTGCAGACGAAATCACAAATAAGGATGTCCGTGTCGTCAATCCAGGTAAAAAAGAAGGCAACGACATAAGCATCCCATTCAAGCTGGCAAAGATTTGTAAAGAATTTAACATAGACATCATACACTGCCAGGGCTGGGGAACATACCTTGAGGGCTTGCTCTGTGCCAAGTTTATTAAGCGGCACCTAAAGTTTGTATTTGCGTTTCATGGAAAAACAATTTCAGACTTAGGGGTTTTACCCAGGCGTCGCATTCTGGCTCAAAAAGCAGGAGCTTTTCTGGGAGATGCTATCATTACTCCTTCTGAAGAGATGCGTCTTGATTATGCCAATACTTTTGGAATCAATCCTGATAAAATTTCTGTGATTCATAATGGTGTAGATACTGAATTGTTTTCCCCTGAAACAGTGGGTGATTCCTTAAGAAAAGAATTTGGTTTTAAAAAGGATGAAGTAGTTATTGGATGTGTTGCAAGGTTGGATCCGGTGAAAAACTTCCCTGGCCTTATTAAAGCATTTGATGCCTGCAGGAACAAAGGAGTATGCGTAAAGCTTTTACTCGTTGGTGATGGACCACAGATGACAGAACTGCGTTCACTGGTTACTCAGTTGGATCGAACCAATGATGTGATTTTTGCAGGACGCCGGACAGATGTGCCGCAATGCCTGCATGCTATGGATTTATATGTTCAAGCTTCGTTTTATGAAGGATTTTCAATGACTATTCTTGAAGCAATGAGCTGTGGCTTACCCATTATTGCATTTAATGTAGGCGGGACTCATGAGATGGTCAAAAATGGAAAAAATGGTATCCTGCTACCAAAAACGGAAGAAAGCAAACAGATTAATTGTCTGGCTGAAGCAATGCTGAATATTTCTCAAAACAATCACAAACGTTTAGAAATGGGTAAAAATGCCAGAATTACGATTGAAAAGCATTTTTCACTCACAGAAATGAACAACAAATATGATCAGTTTTTCTCGACCCTTTAAACAGGATATACATCATGTCCCTTTCGTTCTCACTCCGCCAGGAGACTGTCCGAGAAAACGACGAAAGAACACTTCACGATAGCGAAGTGATTGATAAAGCTTTTATGAAATTAGACGCCCCAATAATTATCAAAGAATCCGCTGGTATACCACGAATACAGGAACCTGTAACTGTTGGAATTCCCATACCAAAAGGTGTTTTAACAGATCCTGTAAGATTATCTTTGATAGATTCTGATCAAACTGACATCCCGCTTCAAGCCACCCCTCTTGCTCACTGGCCCGATGGCAGCATTAAATGGATTCTTCTTGATTTCCAGGCACGGATCAAGGGGGGAGAAATCAAAGAGCTCCAACTTCAAACAACAGCAGATAAAAACTCTTTGCCGGCACCCTCTTTGTCAATCGATGAAAGGGACAATACAATTATAGTCGATACCGGCTCTGCCTGCTTTCATATTCCCACAGACACCTTCAAACCATTCTCCCGGGTAGTGATTGATGACCAGAATTTTATTACCGGAAAAAATTCAACAACTGTGCTCACCGACCCTGATAATCTTGAAAGTATAGCAGTTATTTCAAGCTGGGAATGGGAGACACGTGGTCCCCTCCGTTCAACTGTAAAATTTATCGGGAATTTTTTAAATGATCAACAGGAAGAGCAGCTTTCTTTCATTGCCCGCCTTTCCTTCTTTGCCGGCATGTCCACCTGTAAAGTTGATTTCACTCTATGGAACCCAAGAGCTGCAATACATCCCGGTGGATTATGGGACTTAGGTGACCCAGGATCATTTTACTTCAATGACCTCTCCATTCATCTTTTTCCCAAATTTAACCAGCAGCCGGAAATCCGCTGGCAAGAGACAGTTGACTCTGTTCCTGTAAATGTTTCAGACACCAACCTGTTACTATATCAAGATAGTAGTGGAGGAACAAATTGGCAGAGTAAAAACCATGTCAACCGCGACAATGCGGTCAAAACATCCTTCCAGGGTTACAAGGTATCCTCAAGCGGCAAAGAAATCAAAAAAGGGTTGCGGGCTGAGCCAGGCATTGCTGAAGATGACGGACAGAAAAGGATAAGTGCTGTTGTTCAATATTTTTGGCAGAATTTCCCAAAAGCACTGGAAGCTGATGACAAAAAAATTACCATTCGTTTTTTCCCCCATCAATACAATGATGTTTTTGAGCTGCAGGGAGGAGAACGTAAAACTCACACCTGCCTGCTCGATTTTCAAAAATCAGCTCAGGAGCAAGAGATATCCGGCTGGATGCATAAGCCGCTGGAAGTAAGATCGACACCGGAATGGTATGCTGCCAGTCTTGCTGTTCCATACCTTATTCCCGATAGCCAGGATAATGAAAAGCTACTGCCCTCTCTTATCCGGCCAGCCATAGAAGGAAACAATACATTTTTTGACCGCCGTGAAGTAATTGATGAATATGGCTGGCGTAATTTTGGTGACTGGTATGCTGATCATGAGGCTGTAGGCTATAAAGGCCCACCTCCCATGATTGCCCACTATAATAATCAATATGACGGTATTTACGGCACCCTTTGTCAATATATTAAAACCGGCGATTATCGCTGGTTTCTTCTTGGCGACCAGTTATGCCAACATGTCCGGGATATAGATATATACAATACTGACAATGACAAACCGGAATTCAACAAAGGGCTGCTTTGGCATACCGAGCATTATCTAAACGCCGAGACAGTGACACATCGCTGTTTTTCCAAACGACATGCAGAATTTCGCAATCTTGACTGCTATGGCGGCGGTCCGGCCATGTCCCATAATTATGCCAATGGATTACTCTATCATCACTACCTCACAGGAGACGTTGACTCAAAAGAGTCTGTCCTGGAACTGGCTGACTTTATTCAAACCACAATCAAAAGCCGAACGACTCTCACATATTTTCTCGTTGGGGTAGTGCGTAAATTAAGAGGCAAAGTACGAAACCTTTTCCATGGCCATGCAATGGTTGATTTTGATAAAGTGTACAGCATGAATGGCCCTGGACGAGGTTCAGGAAATGCCATCAGCACCTTAATGACCGCCTACGAGCTCACAAAAAACAAACAGTACCTCCAGATTGCGGAAGATGTCATCCAAATCTGTATTCATCCTGCTGATAATATTGAAAAGATGGATATGCTGGACATCGAAAACCGCTGGATGTACACAGTTTTTCTGCAGGCTCTGGGTAAGTATCTGGATACTACGATAGAAGATGCCGATGCGCAATTGTGGAAGTACGTACGTGATAGCCTGCTACACTACAGCAGGTGGATGGTGGACAATGAATACCTCTACCTGGAGACCCCGCAAAAGCTGGAATACCCTAATGAAACATGGGCAGCGCAGGAAATACGAAAATGCAATGTTCTCCTGTATGCCGCAAAATATAGTGACCAAAAGGACAGACAGCTTTATCTTGATAAAGCTATGTTCTTTTTTCAAGGCTGCCTCAGGCAATTGCAATCCCAAAAGACACGCGATCTGACCCGACCAATTACTCTCTTGCTGCAGAATGCTTTAATGCCTTCTTTTTTTCAGGCAAGCCATGACGACAATGTTTCAACTCCCCCTTCAAACCTGGTAAGTAAAAACAAAAATCACTCTTGGGGAACATTAG
>JAYEOK010000091.1:0-15994 GCA_034722915.1 Thermodesulfobacteriota bacterium
TATTTTTTTCCGTCTTCTGTGTTGCTCGTTGCTCACGTAACCCGTTATGCTCCCGCCTCGCGCCTTGAATACGAAAAAAACTCCTATTAATTTTTGTTCAAGTTATTTATCTCCCGTTCCTAAGTAAGATTCGTTTGTTTTGTTGTTTGTATCAGCCGATCAATGCGGCAAGGTATCCTTTTACAAGACCTAAAGGGCCATTGCTTGCAAGTGCGCTTACGAGACATGCTGTGCCCCAGAGACCAACAATAACAGCCAGTGTGATTCCAACACCAAGTGCGAATGTTGAAGTTTCGTATCCAGCATTAATCTGATTTGTAGTTGTTGTGTATGTATTTGCAGTCATGATGTCCTCCGTTTTTGATTGATCAGGTAATCTTTTGTGTTTTCTTACCTTGTGTATTGCATAAACGATGCCAGTTTGTTTTTAAGGTTCTGGTTGTTTGGCCTCTGTCCTTTATCCCTATGGTTTTATGGTGAAAAATTTTTTGTTTGTAGTGGCGTGTTGTCGCTTCAGCAGTGTGCCTTGGCAGAGAGGTGTCGAACGAATGTGTTGCATTGTTGCGAAAAAGTGTAGTTTTTCTTCGACGAAAGTGTCGCGTGGTGAGCGAGAAGGTGTGGTTTTCTGTTGTTTGTGTGCTGTGGCGTGAGTTTTCTTTTTTTGATAAAGAAAGTGAAGGGAAAAACATTTATTGCACAAAGACAGCAGAGTGTGGGATGATAGGCGCCATGAAAAACATACAAACAGATACAATACAAAAAAAATCGACCATCCTGCTTCTGATCTTCTTTTTTATTCTGCTCAATGCGGTTCTTCTGCTTCGTGCCGGCATCAATGCATTATATTTTACTGAGGATACCAGTATTGAACATAGTACTGTCATGGCCACAGTAAAGACACTGCAGCCAGACACCACGCTACAGAATGGTGACGACCCTCGCCTTATTCCCAGTTTTTCTTTTGTTTTCCAGGGAGAAGAAATACTGACGGAGGCACCTGAGCTTGCCTTTAGCACAGGAACACAACAGGGACAGATTTTCAAAGAGGGAGAGGAGTATACACTTTGGCTACACAAAAGAAGTGGAGATCTTCTGCTCCCACCTTTTATGGGGGAGAAAGAAATCGGACGTTCACAAGTGGTTATTAGTGGTGTCTTTTTTTTGATGGCAATTGCAGTTTGGCTGTTGCGTAATCGAATGGCGAAAAAAATTCAGCACTGATTGTGAAATCACCATCCGGCTGAACAGTTTTTTTAAGGACTTCTATTGAAATAAAAAAAGGCCGCTGCCCTATCAGGGACAGCGGCCTTTTCGTGTTGATAAAAATGTATTTGTTAAGCAGGAATATATTTTGTCAGCGGACAGTCCTTACAGCCCTTTTCCGGAAGATCTGTGTTGGTGTGAACCTTGCTGACAATGTCAGAAACAGCTGATGCTGTGTCAGGATACAGATTATCCATACCGATCTTATCAAGCAGGTGGGTTCGTTCCATTACAGCCATGACCTGTCCTTTCACACTGGACATTGCAAAGCCTAGTTTTGCGGCACGGAGGCGGTCAACAATCATGGACAGAGCTTCTTCACCGGAGGCATCCATATCATTAATACCACTGGCATCAAGGAGGATGTAGCGCAGATCCGGGTGATCGGTTCTGAATTTTGCAACCTGCTCGTCAAGGTAGCTGGCGTTGGCAAAGAACAGGGCACCGTCAAAACGAACAACCGAGATATGCCGACAACCTTTGAGGCGATAATGCTCAGCACTTTTCAGTACTTTATCTTCATGCATTGAAAGCGAAGCCACAACCGGACGCATGGATTTGTAGAGGAAGACACCCATGGAAAGAACAAATCCTACCATGATACCCTTGTCCAGATGAGGAGCAAAATAGAGGGTGACTAAAAAGCTGAGAACAGAAATGATTCCGTCATATTTCTGGGCATGCCAGGAGTGAACAAATCCTTTAATATTAACAAGACCAATAACTGCCATCATGATGACCGCAGCCAGTGTTGCCTGTGGAAGATGGTAGAGTAAAGGGGTGAAAAAGAGCAGCGTTATAACCACCATAATTGATGTGATAACTGAGGATACACCTGATACCGCGCCAGCTGCCAAGTTGACTGCAGAGCGGGAAAATGACCCGGAAACCGAATAACTGGATCCCATGGATCCCAGGATATTTCCAAGTCCCTGACCAATCAACTCCTGGTTGGCATCAATCTTCTGACCGGTTTTTGCTGCCATGGCCTTTGCAATGGCAATGGCTTCCATGAAACCAAGCAGGGAGATAATGATTGCAGTTGGCAGAAGTTTGAAAAAGCTCTTAGCCGTGAGTTCCGGTACTGTAAATGTTGGCAGTCCCTCGGGAATTTTGCCGACAATTGCACCACCCCCCATCATAAGTAATTTTGAGCTATCCAGTTCTTTGTTTTTCACTTTCAAGCGCCAGGTTTTACCATCGGTCTCAATGCCAGCAGGAATATTTCCTTTTGGATAGAATGAGTAGTTGTCCCCATCTTGTACTGCTTCAAATTTCATGTGTCTGAGATCTTTACGAAGTAGATGTGCCTCTTCTTTGGCATGATCCATGTGGTTGGTGAGAATGGCTATTTCACTTTCAAGTTTGATCAGCTCAACGGATGGGCCGCCGTGGCCTCCTGACTCGGCGTTGCGCAGGTCATCTGCTGCTTTACCAATATTTGCACGTTCTCCACCATGCGCCTCAATGAGTGCGGTTGCCTGGTTGAATTCATGGATTTTCTCTGAAACACCAGGAGACTGAATAGCAGTCACGTCAACAGTGGTATCATTGTTAAAGCCTGTAAAGTAGGAAATAACTGTGGTGATAAGGACAGCCACCAGTACATTGGGAATTTTTGGGGCAAATTTCTTCAACAGTGCCATGATGGTGACCGCTGAGATTGCATAGATCAGCGTCGGTATGTGTGTATAATCCATTGCCGCTTGTCCCACCCTCACCATGGTTTCATAATGGTGAGAGGCTTTATCTACATACACACCAAAAAATTTGGAGAATTGAGACGTTGCAATGATAATAGCTGCTGCATTGGTGAATCCGTTAATAACCGGGTGGGAAAGAAAATTGACCACCATTCCCAGGCGCAGAACACCTAAAGAGAATTGGAAGATACCAACAACAAGTGCCAGAACAATTGAGTAGGCAATAAATTCAGGCGATCCAGCTGTTGCCAGGGGTTCTAAAGAGGCTGCTGACATAAGTGAAACTACAGCAACAGGACCGGTACCAAGTTGACGACTGGAACCGAAAAGTGCTGCTACCATGGGAGGTAAAAATGCAGCATAAAGACCATAGTAGGCAGGAAGGCCTGCAAGTTGTGCGTAGGCCATTGATTGAGGAATCAAAACCATGGCAACTGTAATACCGGCTACGAGGTCTAGTTTAAATGACTCCCCTTTGTACCCCTTGAACCAGAGTAGAAACGGAAAAATTTTTGTTAGAAACATGGTGTGTGGACCCTTTTTGGTAGAGATTTAGTGGAGGAGGGCTTAAAAAAAACTGTATATTTTTAAAACTGAATGGTGATTCAGTTTGCAACTTATGCAATTGGTAGCGCTGAACTTGCTTTCAGTCAAGTACTTTTTTACAATTTAATGTAAAACTTGCTTACTTGATTGGTTGGTAAATCATTGAAAATCCAGTTAGTTGAGGTTTGTATTTGCTTGAACCCCAACCACTCGCGGGACAAATAGCAAAAATAAGAATACTGAAGTTACAATTCCAGGGATTTAAAAAAGCCTTGCCTGATAGCTGGTTTTCAGAGTACTTTAACAAAATTTTTTATACATATTTTTTTATGTTTTGTTGCAAGTGACTGATGTCTTAGACATTTGTTGCGGGAATATAGAGCTGCCCTTATGGCAGTGATCATTATTAAACAAACAGTAGCAGGTGAAAAAGTGACAGAAAGTAATTCACTCTGGATGTCCGGGAACGAAGCCATTGCCATGGCTGCCTATGAGGCAGGGGTAAAAGTTGCCTCAGGTTATCCCGGTACACCATCCACAGAGATTATGGAGAATCTCTCCAAATATGAGGGCGTGTATACTGAGTGGGCGCCCAATGAAAAAGTAGGTCTTGAAGTTGCAATCGGTGCTTCTTTTGCCGGTGTCAGAGCATTTGCAACCATGAAGCATGTTGGTGTCAATGTGGCTGCAGATCCTCTTTTCACCGCATCGTATACTGGTGTTCGCGGTGGACTGGTGGTGATCACTGCTGATGATCCAGAGATGCACTCTTCCCAGAATGAGCAGGATAATCGTAATTATGCCTATGCTGCCAAGCTTCCCATGCTTGAACCCTCTGATCCTGCTGAAGCAAAAGAACTCTTGAAAGATGCTTTTGATCTCTCAGAAAAATTTGATACTCCGGTGCTGTTTCGCATAACCACCCGTGTGGCACATGTGAAGGGTGTTCTCAGCAAGGGTGACATGAGGCAGTCTGCGGCTACCTGTGGCATTGAGAAGGCGCCTGCCAAGATTGTTATGCTTCCCGGAAATGCCCGTAACCGTCGAAAAGTTGTGGAAGAGCGTATGGCTCAGCTGCGGGAAGTTGCAGAGAGTGATGCCTTTAATAAGGTAGAACCTGGTGATACCAAACGTGGTTTTATTACCGGCGGTGTTGCCTATTTATATGTGAAGGAGGCTTTTCCTGAAGCTGCGGTATTAAAACTTGGTATGAGCTGGCCGCTCCCTGAGAAAAAGATCAAAGAATTTGCAGCAAGTGTTGATGAACTATATGTCGTGGAAGAGCTTGATCCATTCCTTGAACATCATATCAAGGCCATGGGCGTTGACTGCCATGGCAAGGATTTAATTCCCAGTCAGGGTGAGTTAAACACCTCCATAGTTCGTACCGCCATTGATCCAGACTCAGCCCCTGAGCTTTTTGCCCCGGCAGAACTTCCCATGCGTCCACCTAATATGTGTGCTGGCTGCCCGCATCGTGGGGTGTTTTTTAATCTTTCCAGGATGAAAGATATCTTTGTTTCAGGCGATATCGGTTGCTACACATTAGGGTTTTTACCGCCTTTGTCAGCCATGGATTCCTGCGTCTGTATGGGTGCGTCAGTCCCCATTGCCCATGGTATGGCCAAGGCTCTCGGGGAGGAGGGGAAAGGAAAGCTGGTATCTGTAATCGGTGATTCAACTTTTATCCACACTGGTATCAATGGGCTGATTAACTCGGTTTATAATGATTCCAAAACGGTTCTTATTATTCTTGATAACCGAATCACTGCCATGACCGGCCAGCAGAATAACCCGGCTTCCGGTTGTAACATCAAGGGTGAGGCTGCCAATTCCATTAACCTTGAAGAGTTGTGCAGGGCGGTTGGTGTCAAGCATGTGGAAGTTGTTAATCCCCATGATATCGATGAATGTCGTACGGCTTTGAAAAAAGCACTGGAGCTTGATGAGATGGCAGTCGTTATCGCAAGAGCGCCTTGTGTACTTTTGCCTGAGATAAAAAATGCGCCACACAATCCATATTCGACTAATACTGACAATTGTGCCGGTTGTATGGCCTGTGTCAAACTTGGCTGTCCTGCAATCAGCTGGACAAATATAACGCCTGAAGAGGCTGTGGCTAAAGGGTATAAAGAAAAGCAGAAGGGTTTTGCCGTGATTAATGAAGTACAATGTAATGGTTGCGGTCAGTGTGCTGCTTTGTGTAAATTTGAAGCAATTAACAGGAAGGGAGAATAGACAATGGCAACAACAGGAAATATTCTTTTTTCCGGAGTAGGTGGTCAGGGTATCCTGCTCGCCAGTGAAGTGACAGTGTATGCCCTGCTGGCAGCGGGCTATGATGCCAAAAAGAGTGAAGTACACGGTATGGCCCAGCGCGGCGGTTCGGTGACTGCCCAGTTGCGTTATGGGGAGAAAGTGTATTCACCATTAATTGAGCCCGGCAAGGCGGATATCCTGATCTCTTTTGAGATGATGGAGGCAGCACGCTATCTGCCTTATCTCCATAAGGAGAGCAAGGTGATCGTAAATACCCAGCAGATAAAACCTCCTGCAGTGGCCATGGGTAAGATTCCATACCCTGCTGATGTGCTGGATGCGATCACTTCTCTGGGAATCCAGGTGGTCACTGTGGATGCCTTTGATATTGCACGGGATGCAGGTGAGGTAAAGGCTGCCAATGTGGTTATGGTGGGTGCCATGTCTGCCTTTTTACCCATGGAAGCCAGTGTATATGAAGAGATCATCAACACCAGAATCCCTGAACGTTTCCGTGAGGTGAATCTGAAGGCGTTTGCAGCAGGAAGAAAAATTACTGCCTGAAGCAGGTAAATATTCGGCCAGCACCCCATCTTCGCACGGTCAGGCTGACTCACATAGGACTACTATAGCGCGCCAGCCTGCCTGTACGAATAGAGGGCACTGGCCGAATATTTATATTTCGGTGGCTTTAGTAACAATAATACATTAAGCCGAATAGATACTGAAGCAGATACAAACAATACTAGAGAGTACGTCATGACACTATATTGGGAAGAGGAGATTGAAACCCTGCCACGGGTTGGCCTGGAATCAATCCAGTTGCTGCGTCTTCAGCATTTGGTTGCACGGGTCTATAAAACCGTTGCACCTTATCGGGAAAAGATGGATGCAGCAGGTGTGAAACCTGAAGATATACAGTCTTTGTCAGACCTTGCCAAACTGCCTTTCACGGTCAAAGAAGATCTGCGCGAGAATTATCCGTTCGGGCTTTTTACTGTGCCCATGGATCAGGTTGTTCGGGTTCATGCCTCTTCCGGAACAACTGGTAAACCAACGGTTGTCGGCTACACCAAAAAGGATATTAAAACCTGGTCTGGTCTTATGGCAAGGGCGCTCACATGTGCTGGTGCCACTTCCAGGGATATGGTGCATAATGCCTATGGCTATGGCCTGTTTACCGGCGGACTTGGTGCCCATTACGGAATTGAACGGCTTGGTGCCACGGTTATTCCGGTTTCCGGCGGCAACACCAAACGACAGATCACCATCATGCAGGATTTTAAATCCAGTGTTTTGCTCGCTACTCCTTCCTATGCCTTGAATCTTGCCGAAACCATGGAAGGTTTAGGGGTTGATCCCAAATCCCTGTCGCTCAGGGTGGGGGTATTCGGCGCTGAGCCCTGGAGTGAAAATATGCGTGATGAGGTGGAGCGTAAACTGAACATCAAGGCTGTCGATATCTATGGGCTTTCCGAAGTCATTGGCCCAGGGGTTGCCATGCAGTGTCTGGAAGGGGAAAAAGGACTGCATATTTTCGAAGACCATTTTCTTCCTGAGATTATTGACCCTGATACTGGAGAAGTTCTTCCACCGGGTGAAAAGGGTGAGTTGGTTTTTACCACCCTCACCAAAGAAGCATTTCCCATTATTCGTTATCGTACCAAAGATATAACCAGGCTGCTCACTGATGAATGTGCCTGCGGTCGAACTTTTGTACGCATGGAAAAGGTCACCGGACGAACCGATGATATGCTTATCATCCGCGGGGTGAATGTGTTCCCATCCCAGATTGAGCATGTCCTCATGGGAACCGAGGGGGTGGAACCCCATTATCAGATTGTGGTGAATCGTGAGGGAAACATGGACACCATGTCGGTTGAAGTGGAAGTCAGTGACGATATGTTTTCAGACGAGATCAAGAAGCTTGAAAACCTCACCGGGCAGATTCAGGCGGACATCAAGGATATGCTTGGCGTAACGTGCAGGGTGAAACTGGTGGAACCCAAGACTATCCAGCGCAGTGAAGGCAAGGCGCAACGGGTAATTGATAACAGAAAATTATAAACTCTGCTGGGGCTAAATTATGAAAGTTGAACAGATTGCAGTTTTTTTAGAAAACAAATCAGGGCGTCTGGCAGAGATTACAGCAAAACTGGCAGCAGAAAATATCAATATTCGAGCACTTACTGTTGCCGATACCGCTGATTTCGGTATTCTTCGACTCATTGTTGACAACGTGGAAAAGGCTAAGGCGACCCTCAAGGCCAACGGTTTTACTGTGGGAATTACCAATGTCATTGCCGTGGAAGTTACTGATAAAACAGGCGGCCTGGCAACAGTACTGAAAACCATAGAAGAAGAAAACCTGAATGTGGAATATATGTACGCATTTGTTAATAAAAGCGGAGAAAATGCTGTTCTTATTTTTCGTTTTGAGGAGATGGACAAAGCAATCGAGTCTTTGCAGCGTACCGGCTATACTATTCTCAGTGGAAAGGATATTTGTTCCTTATAGATACCTTTAAATTTCGGAGTTGATCCGGAAATGTATTCGACCGGGCTACTGTGGTTCTGTCGTAATATTTTTTTTATATTTGAACGGGAGAAAAAGATGAAAAATTTTGCATCAAAACTTCTCATGGCCGTGATAGCAGTCAGCCTTTGTGCTGTGCCTGCCCTGGCCGAGAATATCAAAGTTGGAGCTGTTCTTGCGGTTACCGGTGGTGCTTCTTTTCTGGGTGGCCCTGAGGCTCGCAGTCTGGAAATGCTGGTTGAAGAGGTAAACAGCAAGGGTGGTATCAACGGTAACAAAATTGAACTGATCATTAAAGATTCTGCAGCCAGTCCGGAAAAAGCGATTTCTTTTACCAAGCAGCTCATTGAAGAGGAGAAAGTCCTGGCCATCATCGGACCTTCCACCTCTGGCGAGACCATGAAAATCAAAAATATCTGCGAACAGGCCAAAACCCCATTGCTTTCCTGCGGTGCTGCCGAGGTGATTGTGAACCCTGTTGCGGCATACGTATTCAAGACTCCGCAAAAGGATTCCTTTGCAGCTAAAAAGATCTTCATGGAAATGAATAAGATGGGTATTTCCAAGATCGCAGTTCTTGCCGGAAATACTGGTTTTGGTAAAGCGGGAAAAGGACAACTGCTGAAACTTGCGCCTGAGTTTGGCATCGAAGTTGTTGAAACTGAGGTATATGACAAGAAATCCAATGATCTCTCTGCTGTAGTTGCCAAGATCAAGGCTAACAAAGACGTGCAGGCTGTAGTGAACTGGTCCATCGTTCCTGCCCAGGCCATTGTTGCCAAGAATATGCGTCAGGCTGGTTGGGATGTCCCTCTTTTCCAGAGCCACGGTTTTGGAAACATAAAATATGTAGAAGCTGCCGGTGCTGCTGCTGAGGGAATTATCTTCCCTGCCGGACGTCTTCTTATTGCCGACAGTCTGCCTGCTGATAATCCGCAGAAAGAACTGCTGATGGCGTACAAGAAAAACTACGAAGCTAAGTTTAATGAGCCTGCATCCACTTTTGGTGGTCATGCCTATGATGCATTCACCATCCTCATGGCAGCCATTGCCGAGGGCGGAAATGATCGTGATAAAGTTCGCACTGCAATTGAAAATTTGAAAAACTTTGCCGGAACCGGTGGGATTTTCAATTTCTCGGCAGAAGACCATAACGGTCTTGGTATTGATGCTTTCCAGATGATGACCGTTAAAGACGGAAAATTTGTCGCTTATACAAAGTAGTCTGTACCATTGTATTTGAAGAACCGGGCTGAATTTTTTTTAGCCCGGTTCTTTTTTTAGTTATGAGTCTTCAGTGTTCAGTTTTCAGTAAAGGCACTGTGAGACTGAACACTGAATACTGAAGACTGAAAATTGTTTTTCCCATGACCACCGAACTTTTCATCCAATACCTGATGGCAGGTATCACTTATGGCAGTATCTATGCCATTGTCGCCATTGGGTTTAATATCATTTATAACACCACAGGCATTATAAATTTTGCCCAGGGGGAGTTTGTCATGTTCGGGGGCATGATTTCCATCTCACTGCTGCAGTTTATGCCTCTGCCCCTTGCTATCCTGTCTGCGGTGGCAATTACTATGCTCATTGGAGCTTTGATTGAAATTTGTTTTATTCGCTGGCTGAAATCTCCTTCAGTCCTGCGTATGATCATTATCACCATCGGTATTTCCATTATTTCCCGTGAAGTTGCCGTCCATATCTGGGGTGAGAGTATTCGTTCACTGCCCTACTTTGTCGGCAATGAGATTACCTCTGTTCCTGTGCTCGGTGCCCGTATTTCTCCCCAGGTCTTGTGGGTGGTTGCCGCCTCCGGATTGATGGTGATATGCCTTGGAATCTTTTTTAAGGTCACTTCTGTGGGCCGGGAAATGAGGGCCTGTGCTTCAAACCGCAAGGCTGCTATTCTCTGCGGGATCAATACACAGAACATGGTGACCCTTTCTTTTGTGCTCAGTGCAGGTATTGGTGCTCTTGCCGGTTGTGTCATGTCGCCCATTACCTATAGCCAGTATGACATGGGAACCGGGCTTGCCATTAAGGGCTTTACGGTTGCCATTCTAGGTGGTCTTGGGAGTTCCGGCGGCGCTGTGGCTGCAGGCTTGCTCCTTGGGATTATCGAGGCTTTTTCAGTTTCAGTTGTCCCCTTAGCCTTTCAGGATGCGATTTCCATTGCCATTCTTCTTATTATCCTCTTTGTTCGACCACAAGGTTTGTTTGGCTCTAAAGAGGCTGCAGGATTAAAGGAGTTTTGAGACTATGAAAAAACTGCTTTCCATCCTGCCACTGCTTGCTGTGGTGATAGGTATTCATCTCCTGACCAGCGCCACAGACACCATGTACTATTTGACCCAGATGACCATGTCGGCCTACTACTCGCTGCTGATTATCGGTCTTTGTGTGCTCATGGGCTATGCCGGTCAGATTTCTCTTGGGCATGCCGGTTTTTTTGCCATTGGCGGCTATCTCTCAGCTGCACTCACCACCCACAGTCTTATTCCATACCAGGATACAACTTTGGTCAGTTTCCTGGATTCCGCAGGGTTATTATTATCTGGCCATGATCTCTATGGAGAAGCTTTGCTGGTGGTTGCTCCCTGGGTCGCGTGTATTGTCGCAGTGTTCACTGCTGCGGTTATTGCCGTGACTATTGGTATTCCGGTGCTGAAGTTGAAAGGGCATTATCTGGCCATGGCCACCCTGGGCTTTGGAATCATCATTTATCGGGTGGCTTTGGCCATGGAATATTTTGGCGAGGCAGACGGAATCTCTGAGGTTCCACCTTTTGTCCTCATGCCGGGATTGAGTGTGAGTGGCAATTTCAGTGACCGGGTGCAGAACTATTATATTGCCTGGGGGCTGCTTCTTTTCGGCATGGTTCTTCTCCTGAACCTGATCGATTCCCGTGTCGGACGGGCTCTCAGGGGAATTCACGGTTCCGATGAGGCGGCAGATGCCATGGGTGTGAATACCGCCCGTTTCAAATTGCAAACTTTTGTCCTTTCTGCTGTTTTTGCTGCCATTGCCGGAGTCTTGTTGACTCATTATAATGGTGGCATCGGGCCGTCAGAAGCAGGTGTCATGAAATCCGTTCGTTATGTCGCCATTGTAGCTGTCGGTGGTATGGCACATCTCTGGGGCGCCCTGCTCATGGGTATTGTCCTCAATTTTCTCTCCCTGCGCGGTATCTTCGGCTCCTATGATGATGCTGTCTTTGGTCTGATTCTGATTTTGATTATGCTTTTTGCCCCGAACGGTATCTTAAGCCTTAATATTCGCCATCGTCTCAAACAATATTTAGGGCGTGGAAAACAGGACAGGGAAGGGGAGGCATAAACGTAAGATGGCACTTTTAGAAGTAAAGCAACTGAATAAACGATTTGGCGGACTGCTTGCGGTAAATGATGTCTCTTTTCAAGTGGAACCCGGACAGATCAAGGCGGTTATCGGGCCGAATGGTGCAGGGAAAACAACTTTATTTAATATGATTTCAGGGACTTTCCCTGCCACTTCCGGAACGGTAAGTTTTAAAGGGAGTGAACTTAAGGGAAAGAAGCCTTTTCAGGTTGCAGGCCTTGGCATGGCAAGAACGTTTCAGAATATCAAGATGTTCAATGGAATGACAGCCCTTGAGAATGTCATGGTTGGCCGTCACGTCCAATCGGGCAGCGGTTTTTTTGCTTCCATGTTTCGTATGCCCTGGACCTGGAAAGAAGAACGGGATATCAGAGATAAATCAATGGAGCTCCTGGCTTTCCTGGAGATTGAAGAGCATGCCCATACGGATGCGGCAAGTCTTGCTTTTGGTCAGCAGCGTGCCGTGGAACTGGCTAGAGCACTAGCTCTGGAGCCTTCTCTGCTTCTCCTTGATGAACCTGCCGCAGGACTCAATATCTATGAAACAGCTGAAGTTGGACGTCTGATTACCAAAATTCGTGATCTGGGCATTACGGTTCTGCTGGTGGAACATGATATGTCACTGGTCATGGATATTTCCGATGAGATTGTGGTGCTCTGCTTTGGAGAAAAAATTGCAGAAGATGTTCCTGGAAATATCCAGCAGGATCCGGAAGTGATTAAAATCTATCTGGGGGAAGAGTAGACTGTGCTGAGGATACGAAACCTGAGGTCCGGGTACGGAAAGATAAAGGTGCTTAAAAATATCTCCATGCATGTGGCTCCTGGAGAGATTGTCACTATCATTGGAGCCAACGGAGCAGGGAAAACCACCCTCCTGTCCACCATTGCAGGATTGGTGAAAGCAACGGACGGTGAAGCTGAATTCAAAGGTACTGATATCCTGAAAACTCAGGCTGCCTCTATTCCAGGCTTAGGTTGTGTGATGGTGCCGGAAGGCAGACAGGTCTTTGCCACTATGACCGTGGAGGAAAATATGCTCCTTGGCGGGCATGTTGTACAGAAACAGGGATCACATGTGGTTGCTCGGCTCATGCAGCATCAATATGAACTCTTTCCCATTTTACGGGATCGTAGATATCAGCTGGCAGGAACATTGTCCGGCGGTGAACAGCAGATGCTTGCCATGGGGCGCGCCCTTATGTCACGTCCTTCGCTGGTAATGATGGACGAGCCTTCCACCGGTCTGGCACCTCTCATTGTAAAAGAGATTTTTCAGATTATTGTTCGTTTGCGCGACGAAGGGAACACCGTGCTTCTTGTTGAGCAGAATGCCAAAGCAGCGTTAGGTATTGCCGATCGTGGTTATGTTCTGGAAACCGGAAAAGTCATTCTCCAGGGCCCGGCAGAAGATCTGCTTGCCAATCAGGATGTGCAGAGAGCCTATCTCGGAAGAGAAAAAGCGGGAGAGAAATGAAGAAAGTGTTCAGTTTGCAGTGTTCAGTTTTCAGTAAATGAGCTATCGTTCTTTTGAAGACCTTGTGGTCTGGAAACGTTCCTGTTGATTGACAGTACGATTGTATGAGTTGTTGAACACGTGTACCGATTACGGGCTTAAAGATCAGATGACTCGTGCAGGAGTATCCATTGCATCAAAAATTGCTGAAGGTGTGGAGCGGAACACTCCCAGGGAATTTAAAAGGTATCTGAATATTGCAAAGGGTTCTGCCGCAGAGTTGAGAACACAGGTTTATATTGCCGGAAAAATAGATATTTTTCTGCTGTTGAGACTCAGGAGCTCATTGCTGAATTAAAAGAAATATCAGCGATGTTACAGGGACTTTCAAAATCTCTGAATAAGGATAAGTAGTTAACAGTAACGAGTTGTTTGTACACCTGAAATGAGTATTCACCACTGTTACTGAAAACTGAACACTGAAAACTGAACACTATTTTTAAATCATGTACTGGGAACCAGAAAAAGAATGTATGGCCAGGGAAGAGCTGGAACAGTTTCAGCTTGAACGTCTGCAGTCCACTCTCTACCGGGTAGGTACGCACGTACCGTTCTACCGGCAGAAGTTCAATGAGATGAAGCTTGATTATGAAAGTTTCAGTTCACTTGATGATATCCGTAAGCTGCCTTTTACAAGCAAACAGGATTTACGCGACAGCTATCCCTACGGTCTGTTTGCCGTACCTCTTCGGGAAGTGGTACGATTGCACTCATCATCGGGAACTACTGGTCAGGCAACAGTGGTGGGCTACACCAGGAACGATATCAACAATTGGTCCAACCTGGTGGCACGCATACTCTGTGCTGCAGGGCTGACTGCCGAAGATGTTATCCAGATAGCCTTTGGCTATGGACTTTTTACCGGTGGTTTTGGTTTGCACTACGGAGCTGAACGGCTGGGTGCTTCAGTTATTCCTATTTCTGCAGGCAATACAAGGCGGCAGATACAGATTATGCAGGATTTCAAGACCACGGCTCTGGTCTGTACTCCTTCCTATGCCTTGAATATTGCTGATGTCCTCTTTGATATGGGGATTAATCCGGCAGGGTTGTCCCTGAAGTTTGGACTGTTTGGTGCTGAGCCCTGGTCTGAGGCCATGCGTCGTGAAATCAATGAAAAACTTGGTATTCAGTCCACTGATAACTATGGGCTTTCTGAGATCATGGGGCCGGGAGTTGCCGGGGAATGCAGTGAGTGTAACGGCCTGCATATCAATGAAGATCATTTTCTGGTTGAAATACTGGATCCGGATACCATGGAACCGGTTGAACCGGGAGAGGTTGGAGAGCTTGTAATCACCACACTCACCAAAGAAGCCTTTCCCATGATTCGTTACCGAACCAGGGACTTGACCTGTCTTCTTCCCGAGCCATGTCCCTGTGGTCGTACCTTTAAACGTATGCACCGTATCCTTGGTCGCACGGATGACATGTTGATTATCAAGGGGGTGAATGTTTTTCCAACCCAAATTGAGTCAGTACTCTTCAATATCGATGAAACCGAGCCCCATTACAGGATTATTGTTGAGCGTGAAAATCATCAGGATCGGGCAACCGTTCAGGTGGAAGTTAAGGAATCCATGTTCTTTGATCAGATGAGCAAGCAGCGGGAACTCATAGATACCATCCGTAAACAGCTTAATTCCGAGTTGGGTATTGGAGTGGCGGTGCAGCTTGTGGAAGCAAAGACCCTTGAACGCTTTGAAGGAAAGGGAAAACACGTGATTGATAAGAGGAATATATGATTCGTTCAGAGAGTCGAAGTACGGACAGTCTCCGTGATGTTTCACTCGTTTGGGATTTTCAGCCGGGAGCTGATGCTTCACTCCTCATCCGCATGGGAGGCACCCATGTCATATGCGGGGTTTCTGTTGAGGAAAAGGTACCACCTTTTTTAAAGGATAGTGGCAAGGGCTGGATAACAGCGGAATATGGAATGTTACCCTGTGCAACATCATCGCGTTATAAGCGTGAGGTTGTGGGTGGACGTTCAGGGAGAACCTATGAGATTCAACGTCTCATCGGGCGCAGCCTGAGGATGATGGTGGATCTTTCACAAATTGGGGAAAGAACTTTGCGCATAGATTGCGACGTCCTGAATGCTGATGGCGGAACCCGTACTGCATCCATCACCGGCGGTGCCCTTGCCTTGCGCCATGCACTGCAAAAACTGGTCGCCAGCGGTAAACTGGCCGAAATGCCGGAGATATTGCCAGTGGCAGCGATTTCTGTTGGAATAGTTGATGGCGTGCCCTGTCTGGATCTTGATTATTCTGAAGATTCAAAAGCTGAGGTTGATGCGAATTTTGTAATGAGCGGTGACGGACGCTGGATTGAAATTCAATCCACAGCAGAAGGTTCTCCCTTCAGCTCAGAGGCATTTTTATCCATGACCGGCCTTGCTGAAAAAGGAATCAACGAGCTATTTCAGCTCTGGGAATAAAAGGAGAGATAAGTATGTTTGGAGTGAAGGTACTTATGCCGGCTTACCGTTCATCACCGGTGTTCGGCCTGTTTATTGCGTAGCTCGGGTTAATACCCCGCCGTTTGCGGCGATGTAACTTCTCAAAGGTTGATGAGAATACCTCACTTGAGCGAAGCGAAAGTTGAGCCTAAGCGAGAGGGCTTACCTGTTCGATATTCGATATTCTCTTTTTTAAACCCGCCCGCAGGGCGATAAGTTCATAGTATAGGAATTTTCATTTTTTACGAATCTTAAAAAATGAATACCGAACATTAAAGGACGAATATCGAATATCGAACAGGTAAGCGCAGACTCCGAGGAATGTCGAACCGCAGAAGGGGAAAAGC
>JAYEOK010000092.1:0-15927 GCA_034722915.1 Thermodesulfobacteriota bacterium
CCGATCATCAATCACAAAGTCCTCAACGTAGCCCGCTACGCCTGCGGCTTTGTTCAATCAGATCGGTCAAACATGACCTAAATCCAAGCGCGATTTTGTTCAAGTTATTAACGCTCCGTTCCTTACCAATCTCCAAAATGGATCCCTTGATTTAGCCATCATCAATTCGAATCTGCTGGATGCTGCTGTCAATAAATCGGGAATGTTCCAATTTCTTGACATCAGTTATGGAAATCTCGCTATCCTGACCCCTCTTTATGATCGGCCAATCGGGATCATAGTTCGTGACAATGCAGAAATCGCCACCTTAAACGATCTCAAAGGAAAACGGATTAACGGTGGCGCACCAGGGTCAACAGAACGCCGGGCAATGGAATTGATCATGAAGGCAATGGGCTGGTCAGTTGATAATTTTGTACGTTTTGAAGAACTGCCTACGTCCCATTCTCAGGACACCATGGCCTTGTGCCAGGATAAGGTACAGGCGATGATTACCATTGGCATCCACCCAACCCTGTCCACGCAACAATTACTTAATAATTGCAAGGCACAATTATTGGATATTCATGACGAGGCTATCGACAAACTGGTGGACTCTCTGCCACCGTACTGGAAAACAGAAATCAGTTCTAACACCGGTAAACGGTAAGTGAGGCCGGCACTCATTTCAGTACCCCCTCGAGGGGCATAAGTGCCTTGTTGGTATGTCCAACTTGCTAACGTTAAACGAACTTTTCATTTTCTTGTTTTTTTATGACAGCTTTTGAGGAGTAAGGCACTAACACCGGTGATGAACGGTAAGCCGGCATAAGTGCCTTGGTTGTATATTCAACCTCCTACCTTTAAAGCCTTTTTCGTTTTCTTGTTTTTTATGACAGGAATTAAGGAGTAAGGCACTAATGTGTATACAGGTCAGGAAAAATCTGCGCGCACATTTGGAACCCGGGCAATGCTGGTTGTATCCAATACAATGGATCAGAAGACAGCATTTGCAATTGTAAAAATTCTCTACGAAAACAAAAAAAAGCTGCAACGCAGACATCCTGCCCTGTCTTTATATCCTGTAGAAGAATCCAGGAATGGAATTACAGGTATTCCACTGCATAAAGGTGCGAAACAGTTTTTTGCTGAATAGCCAGGAGGCTGTCCCGGTTTGTATCCTCCTTCCTGGCACAAAGCGCCTGTCTCTTCGTAACACCGCAGAATCGGTGTTACGAAGGGACAAGATCCGATTTTCTTCCAGTTTAACGGGAGAAATGATCAGTCCTTTACTTATACACTTTAACTTTCCTGGGTCAGAGGCAACTCAATAATAAAGGTAGCACCTTTACCAGGCTTAGTCTCCACCCATATCCTGCCATGATGCTTTTCGCAAATAATGGCATAACAGACAGTTTGCCTTTCATTGTGAGCTGCTTCTTCATCGTTCCGCATTTCCTTTGTTGTTACAGAATGTATACGTTTTTAGTGCCTTACTCCCTAATTCCTGTCATAAAAAACAAGAAAATATTCTGTAAGGTACTAAATACATACACACCAAAGGGTACTTCTTTCAGGGCGCATTCCGATATGATTTGTGACTTTGTTGGGAAAGTCCAGTATCGTCTTTGTACTTGTACCCAGTATCAGTATTTAACAGCAACAGAAAAAATGCAACTGTGCTCAAAAGTGCAATTACCGGAGGAATGCAATGTTTTTTCCCGGCTACTGGGTGCCCGTCCAAGGCTCTATCAATTATTATTCGTTTTAAAAGACACTTTGCTCTATATTTTCCTGCAGAGATTTGCTACTCTGATTGAAAGATACTGCCTTATAAATGTTAACTAACACCGGTAAACGGTAAGTGAGGCCGGCATAAGTGCCTTGTTGGTATATCCAACTTGCTAATGTTAAACGAACTTTTCATTTTCTTGTTTTTTATGACAGCTTTTGAAGAGTAAGGCACTAAAGCTAAGGGGTTACCCATGGGAATGAACGAACCAATTGACCGTCTCCTCCGTGCAGAACATTACGATCCCTTTCAAGTTCTGGGTGTCCACTTCAGCTCGGACAAACAAGCGACTGCGATCATTCGCTGCTTCCAGCCTCAAGCCCGGAATGTTTCTCTGTTAATTGATGACCAGGAAATCCCCATGGATAGAATTCGGGATGAAGGTCTGTTTGAAGCCTCCATTGATCGCGCAACAATCAGTGACAGTGAACTGGATCCTTATAATTATCAATATAAAATCACCTATTACGATGGTGTTGAAAAAACCATTAACGACCCATACCGCTTTATGCCAATACTCAGTGAAGCGGATCGTTTTCTCTTTAATTTCGGCACAAATTACGAATTATACGAGCACATTGGTGCACACCCCGGAACCTATTCAAATATTCAGGGCACGATATTCAGAGTATGGGCCCCATCTGCTGTCAGAGTCTCAGTCCTGGGCAATTTCAATTCCTGGGACGGCCGTGTTAATCCAATGCGCAGCCTGGGAAATTCAGGTATATGGGAACTGTTTCTTCCAGGTATAGAAGAAAACGAGATTTATAAGTTTGAAATCCGCACAACACGCGGTGAAATCCTTGAGAAATCCGATCCTTTCCAGTTTTTTGGAGAACTTCGTCCCAGAACCGCATCCATGGTTCGCTACCTTAATCATTATGAATGGAATGATCAGGAATGGCAGAAATCCAAGCAAAGCAGTGAACCGTACGACAAGGCCATGTCCATCTATGAAGTCCATCCCGGATCATGGCAGCGTGACCCTGCAGACCCCGACCGGTTTTTCACCTTTAAAGAACTTGCTGCCAAACTCATCCCATATGTAAAAAAACTGGGATTTACTCATATTGAACTGATGCCTGTCATGGAGCATCCACTTGATGAATCATGGGGATACCAGATCACAGGGCCGTTTAGCATGACAAGCAGATACGGACTCCCGGAAGATTTCATGTACTTTGTTGACAGATGCCACCAGGAAGGGATTGGAGTTATCCTCGACTGGGTGCCTGCCCACTTCCCCCAGGATGCCCATAGCCTGGCAAGGTTTGATGGAACCGCCCTTTTTGAACATGAAGATCCGCGCAAAGGCGCCCATCCTGAGTGGGGAACTTTTATTTACAATTATGGTCGCAAAGAGGTCAGTAACTTTCTTATTGCCAATGCCCTGTTCTGGATCGATAAATATCATATTGATGGCTTGCGTGTTGATGCTGTGGCATCAATGCTCTATCTCGATTATTCAAGAAATGAAGGTGAATGGATACCAAACACCTACGGGGGAAGAGAAAACCTGGAAGCAATTGAATTTATCAGACATCTCAACTCCATTGTCTATGACCGCCACCCTGGAACATTGATGATTGCAGAGGAATCCACCAGTTTTTATGGTGTTTCAAAACCTGCCGATGCTGGTGGACTCGGTTTTGGATTCAAATGGAATATGGGCTGGATGAATGATATCCTCAGTTATTTTGAAGAAGATCCAATTTACAGAAAATACCACCATAACAACCTCACCTTTTCCATCATGTATGCATTTTCAGAAAACTTCATTCTTCCCCTTTCACACGATGAAGTGGTACATGGCAAAAAATCATTGATCGATAAAATGCCCGGAGATCTCTGGCAGAAATTTGCCAATCTCAGGCTCTTGTTCCTGACCATGTGGATGCACCCTGGAAAAAAACTGCTGTTCATGGGCAGTGAGTTTGGTCAGTGGCACGAATGGAACTGCAAGCAGAGTCTTGATTTCCATTTACTGCAGGAAAATGAATTACATAGTGAAATGTTACGCTTCTTTCAGGATCTGAATGCTCTTTACAAAGACAACGCCAGCCTCTGGGAGCTGGATTTCAGTCATGAAGGATTTCAGTGGATGGATCTTGAGGATCGCGGAAATTCAATCATCTCCTATGCCCGTTTTGCAAAAGATCGAAACGATCATTTAGTCTGCCTGTTAAACTTTACTCCACAGACCTTTTATGACTATAAGATGGGATTGCCCACCGGGTCTGATTACGAACAGGTTTTTTGTTCCGACCAGAGCCGATTCGGAGGGAGCAATGCTGCCAGCAAAACTATATACCGTGCAACTCCTGAGCCTTACGCGCAAGCTCAATTTCATACTCAAGTCACAGTCCCTCCACTTGCAGGGATTATCCTGAAACCCTGTTAGTACCATATAAATTTCTTTTATATAATTTTAAAAGAATTTGGTGAAGATACTTAATGTAAGGAACAGAAGACAATGACATCACAACAACCAACAAAATGTACCGGAGACAAAAAAAAACAGGCTCTTGCCGAGCTCTGTGAGCTACTTGTGAAATATCCTGAAAAAAGTCGCCAGGCGCTGTTGCAACAAGTTGAAATAAAATTTGATCTGACCCCCAAAGAGTGTGATTTTTTGAACAGGAATTTCCATGACCCCAAAAAAGAGGCTTGCCAGAAGCAATAAGGCTGCTTAGTACCTTATAAATTCTTTCGAAGTCTACGCTTATCTCGTGTTTTTTTGAAAAGAATTTGGTGAAGGTACTTATGCCGGCTTACCGTTTATCACCGGTGTTAGCTTTTTTGAGTACTTTGTAACTGTAACATGTAACTGGCTTGAAGTTGTTTTCTACTCCAGGTTTACTTCACTCACTTTGCAGCAGGGAGACTATGGACGCCTACCAACAACTCATTACTACCCTGGCACTCACCATGGGTACGGCCTGGGCAGCAGGTATTAATCTTTATGCTACCATTGCAGTCCTTGGAACTCTTGGACTTACCGGTAATGTTGTTCTTCCGGAGCAGTTACTGGTTCTGCAAAATCCCATGGTAATTGGTGCAGCAGCATTAATGTATCTTGTCGAATTTTTTGTCGATAAAACCCCCGGGGTCGATACCGGCTGGGATGCCATCCACTCATTTATTCGTATTCCCGCAGGAGTTCTCCTCGCAGCAGGGGCTGTTGGGGAAGTGAACCCTGCCGTGGTTATTGCAGCAGGAATCCTCGGTGGTGGTGTTGCGGCAACGACCCATAGCATCAAGGCTGGTACCAGGGTTCTGATCAACACCTCACCAGAACCCGTCAGCAACTGGACAGCATCCGTCCTTGAAGATGTGGCAGTGATTGGCGGCATATGGACCATGCTCCACTATCCATTGGCCTTTCTGGCCTTCTTCATAGCTTTTATCCTGGCTGCCATCTGGATACTGCCCAAATTATGGTCAGGAATAAAAACAGTCTTTCGAACCCTGACGGGTTTCTTTTCAGCTAAAACACCACACACACTACCCGGGAAAACAAGTTCAACTCCAAAAAATTTGCCTCTATCCTGAGCAATCAACAGGGAATCTCGACTATCACCGAGGTTCCCTCATCCATTGAAGATTGAAGAGTAATTGTTCCACCATGCTCTTCAATAATCTTTGCAGACATAGCCATTCCCAAGCCTGTTCCTTCAGGCTTTGTGGTGAAGTAAGGATCAAATACCCGATTTAAATTTTCAGATGCGATACCACAGCCTGTATCGGCGACAATAACTTTTATTGTATTTTCACTCTTTACTGTGCTGACTGATAAGGTGCCACCATGCTCCATGGCCTGAATACCATTCAAAAACAGATTCAAAAACACTTGGTTCAGCTTATCTTCATCAGCTTGTATAAGCGGTATAATTTCCGGAAAATCGGTAACCATCGTCACCCCTGCAGCCTCCGCGTCGATAGAAAGTAAAGAAACTGCTTTATGCAGCAGCTTCTGCAGATCAACTTCATCTTTCCGCAACTTCTGGGGTCTTGCATAATCAAGGAGTTCCGAAATACTTCTATTAAGTCGTTCCACCTCCTGAACAAGAATATGGGCTGTCTCCCTTTCCTGATCCCTGCCGGAAAATTTTGATTGCAGAACAAGAGCAAGACCCTTGATCGAACTCAGCGGATTACGCAGTTCATGGGCAACCCCTGCAGCCATTTTACCAAGAGCAGCCAATCGTTCACTTCGTCTGAGATCTTCCTCAAGCTTTTTAAGCTGACTTAAATCCTGCATCATGAGCAGAGTTCCTACAAATTTATCGTCTCTGTCAATGATAGCCATACGATTTAATTGAACAGTATGGCTGCCCCCGTGACTACGGGTCAGTTGGACTTCTTTTTGAACAAATGGCTCATGCTGTTTCCCGGATTCATCAAAGACAGATTGAAGTTCCGGCATATTTTCAAATATTCCGGAATCACCATCAAGAGCGGCCTCTTCACTGATACCAGTCAACTCCTGCGAAAACCGATTATAGAGTATTATCTGTCCGTTATTATCCGTTGCTATCAACCCAACCGGCAACGAAGATATGAGGATATCACGAAAGGCTTCGACCCTTCTCAGTCTGCTCTGCGATCCCTTTAAACCTTCAAGGGTCAAAATAGAAAGCCAGCCGCCAAAGCCAACAAGCAGCAGCACAATAGAAAGAATTATGATCTCAAGTTTTTGTCTTTGAAGCCGTTCCTTAAACTGCTTCATGTCAAGTTCAACAAGAATCACATATTTTTTCTTATTCAGGGCCTCAAGTTCCTGTCGCAAGGAAGGAGTTAAGCCATGATGATGCATCATTCTGTTTACCAGCTTCCCCCTGGTATTCCGGGGCATCGGAAGTGGTCCAAGTTGACTCAGAAAACGCTTACCAATACGTGGAAAATATGCTGCAACCTGAAAAACAGTTTCCTTTTCCTCAGAACTGATACGAAAATTAAATCTCCTGGTGTCTGAACAGTCAGTATCAAATGTAGAAAGAAATCCCAGGGTTTGCTCAGACACCTGACGCTTGTGTGCTTCCGGCACAGAATTGGCCAGAATAAATCCATCACTGTCAACTAGAGCAAGAAACTTTACTCCAGGATGTTCTGAAGCATGTTCAAGCACCATCTGTACATTTCCAGGCCAAAGAGAGCTCAACTCCTTTCCTGCACGAAGACCTGAAAAAACAGAACTCCTCGCACTGGAGGCCACAAAACGAATGAGAGTCACTCCTTTTTCAAGCAGAATATCGGTCATCAAAGCCTTATCACGCCGATAGTTATTCACAGCAAAGACACCGATGATCAGAGCAAGCAACCCACAGGCTGCAGCAAGCACCCAGGGAGAGACACTGGCAAGGCTTTGCTTTTTTATGATTCGCATGGGACAATGGGAGACGGATTAATAATCTTTTGTAAAATTACTTTACTTATCAAATACGTGGGAACAATTCCTTTTTCTCCCATTGACCCGGCTGCCAGTGTCTGTCCATTCTGTATTGGATTGTCTGATGCATAATAGGCGTACCTGGTTTTGATATTCTTTGCAACATGCCCTTGAATAATTGCGGCACTGATGGCTCGTTGAAAATGCCCGCCTTCCATCTCAAGTCCAACTGCCTTCCAGTTTGACGTATGAAATCTTTCCAGTACAGCACGGTTTTGAAGAGATGTACCTAAAACTGTAACCATGGGCCCGACATGGATAGGATATTCCTGATCAAAATCTTCGACTTTCAAATCGTTATCAACTATATAATTATTGGTACTCCCTTCGAGAACATGCGCCGTAGCAAGCATGATATCCCCTTTATTTCCGACAAGTGTCCCGGCTTTTCCCATGATATTAATCGACTCAATCTTGAATGAGACTATTTCATCTTCCATGGTACACGGGCAAAGAAACTCATCCATTATTGCAAAAGCCTGAGTTCCAAAGGCGTAATCAATGACGACAATGACTGGTTGTTCCTTTTCCAGATAATCAAAATCACATTTGATGCTTTTATGAAGATTAGATTTTTTATTTTTTGCTGTATCGATAATCATGACATCAATATTGGATTCAGAAGTATCACGTAGGTAAGACAAGCCGTATTGAGAAGCGTATTCGGTGATATCTTCACTTAAATCACGAATTTTCATTATCATTTCATATAAATCATCCGGGACAGCTTGAGATTTCTCTTTCAAAAACCCTGCGCCATAAAAAAGGTTTCTCAAGGAATGCATGTTCGCGCTCACCACATGAACAGGACGCTCCTCAAAAGTGTGTTCGTACAGGCGGCGTTTAAGGTTTATCGCCCAAAGTTTCGCATATTTGTGATGCCCGATTATTTCCTGCAGAGATGGTGTAAAATAGATGGTAAGCAGACTGTCATTTAATTTATTCTCATTAATTATACGTTGCCCCATTTCATAGATAATCGAAAACAGACCATTATTATAATTTCCATTCTGGTTATGATGTTCATCAAAATACTCATAGCTCTCTCGGGTTTCCCTATAGGTTCTGCCAAGAATAATAGAAAGATTCCATATGGCCTGATCGAGAACAGATCCTTCCAGTTTCTTTTTTCTTTGTGCGTTGGTCTCCAGCTCATGCCATTCTGCACAGGTTCCACCTTCTTTATGACATATCTGTCCCTTAACCTTTTGTGATTCAATGTTAAGAAATGTTAATTGAGTCAAAATATCATAAATTTCACTCAAACCACGGCTGATAACAAAACAGATTTCCTTTTCAGAAACTATATAAGAATGCCTGCGCCTTTTTAGAGGCGTGATTTTTCCAAAAGAAGTATCATGAAAATCTTCATCTGCCGTGAGGATTATACGGTTACATTTTTCAATCCCCCTGGGCAAGCGATCTAAAACATATTCAAGCCCCTTTAACTCGACGATGCGGGGATCACTCAGGGAACCATAAATTTCCGGGCTGAAAAGCTGTAATGACTCTGAAAGCTTCTCGCCTGATTTCCCAGATGGTTTATAGTATCCCCTCAAAATGAGCGCATCTGCAATGGTTTTAAATGTTCGTATTGCCACACGTGCCTGTTGGGCTTTGGAAAGCTCTTCCATACCGCACTCCTGTAAAAAATAAATCAGTTGCTCTGTTTCTTATAGAATACCGTATTATAACCTTGCATTCCATGAATCTTTTCTGGTGAAAAAAAACAAAAAAAGGGGGGGAAACCGTAAAACGGCTTCCCCCCCTTCTCAATCGTTAGACAATAAATGTCTTAGATCATATTTTGCTCACGTTTGCTGCAGCAGGACCTTTAGGACCTTCGGTGATTTCAAACTGAACTCTATCACCCTCATTCAAGGTTTTAAAACCATCACTTACAATAGCAGAGTAGTGAACAAATACATCTTTTCCACCTTCCTGCTCCAAAAAACCAAAACCTTTAGCTTCATTAAACCATTTCACTGTGCCTTCTAACATAATAAACCTTGTCCTTAGTACTGATCAACTACGTGATCATGCTTTTTTTTATTGTGAAAGGCAACATTTTCTCCGAAACAACCGGAGAAAATAACTCATTTTCTTTTTGAGTTGTACAATCATTACCCTACACAACTTATACGTTTTTACACTCTACAAGAGAACTAAAAAAAAAACCATCTAAATCATGCATAAAAAAATGATTTGTTTCTGTCAAGTAAAAAGCACACAAACGTAAACCCTTTTGTATCATTAGCTGCAGATAATTTTTCTGATAAAAAAATATCCATCTTTTTTTATTTTAACTTCAAAAGTGAAGGCTGATAATCTTCAGGAGCCAGAAATCCTAACAGATTTAAAACTGTTGCAGCCACATTGGCAAGCCCTGCATTCTTCACATTTTGCAATGTAAATGTGTTGCACCCACTAAAATCTTTTATAATAAATGGCACAGGATTCTTCGTATGGGCAACCATTGCTGTTCGTTGCCCATTTTTCTCAGTCCACATACAGTCTGCATTTCCGTGATCTGCTGTAATTACTGCAACACCACCTGCCTTTTCCAGTACCGGCAGCAATCTCCTTAACATAAGATCCACTGTTTCCACAGCAATTCGCACAGAAACAGGTACCCCGGTATGACCAACCATATCGCCATTGGCAAAATTCAGACGTAAATTTTTATACCTGTTACTTTGAATTGCCTCTATAACCTTATCAGTGATTTCCGATGCCTTCATCCAGGGTCGAAGATCGAAAGTGATTCTGTCTGACTCTATTTCAACATATTTTTCCAGACTTTCATCTATATATCCGGACTTATTGCCATTCCAGAAATATGTGACATGACCAAATTTCTGCGTCTCTGAAATAGCATAGGATGTGATACCTGCTGCACAGAGATACTCGCCAAGAGTCCGATTAATGGCCGGTGGTTCCACAAGGTAATGTTTTGGAATCATAGCATCACCATCATATTGCATTATCCCTGCAAAAAAGACATCAGGCCTGCGCTGTCTGTTGAATGCATTAAAATCCTGTTCATCAAAGGCTCGTGAAAGCTCAATGGCACGATCACCACGAAAGTTAAAAAGAATGACAGCGTCCCCGTCTTCTATGGTGCCAACAGGTTTTCCATCACGCTCAACAACAAAGCTGTCCATGTACTGATCTATAAGCGTAGGATCTTCATCGTAATAGGTCCCAATTGCCTCGCAGGCAGATGTAAATCCACGTCCGATACCAAGCACGTGTGCCTGCCAACCCTTTTCAACGATGGCCCAGTCAGCTTCATAACGATCCATGGTCACTATCATGCGACCGCCGCCTGAGGCCATACAATAATCCTTGTCGCCCTGTGACATTGCGATAAGTTTTTCTTCAAGTGGGCCAAAATATTCCAGCGCACTCTTGGGTCCGACATCACGACCATCGAGAAGGCCATGAACACGGACTTTTTGAATACCGTCCTTAAGGGATTGATCCAGCATCAGACCTAGCTGCTCGACATGACTATGAACATTGCCATCTGATATCAGACCAATAAAATGAAGTGTTCCCCCACTCTCAGTACGCTGCCTGACCTCTTCCCAGGATGCCCCCTGAAACAGGACTCCAGAATGCAGAGCTTCGTTGACCAGCTTGGCTCCCTGAGCAAAAATCCTTCCTGACCCCAGGGCATTATGACCAACTTCGGAATTCCCCATGTCTCCGTCTGTTGGCAAACCCACTGCCGTGCCATGAGCTTTCAGTTTTGTGACAAGCTTTCCCTCCATCAATGCATCAAGAACAGGCGTGTAGGCCATGTGCACGCCGTCACTTTCATCAGCGGGTCCAATTCCTACGCCATCCATAATAACTGTGAGTAGAGGACCTGAAAAAGCTTTGTAACCCGGTAGTGGCCTTAGCGATAAGTCAGTCATTTTATACACCTCATAATCAAACACTGATGGTTTGTTATTTTAATTGATCCGCCTGGGGACTCTTTTTACAGCTTGTTGATCCGTTTAATAATCTCATCTGCAATATCATCAACATTTCTTCCTCCCACCTCAATTTCAACGTCGGCAATATCACGATAGAGTGGCAGGCGCTGTTCAAAAAGCGATCGTGCTTTATCCAGATCCTGCAGGAGAGGCCGCTTTTTAATTTTTTTCCCGGCATTGGGGTGGGCCTGGATAGCAGCTAAAATCTGATCAAAATCTGAATGGAGATAAATTACCGTCCCTACCTTACGAATATTGGGAACATTATAAAACCCGCCACCTGTTGAAACTATGGTGTTTTTAACCTGTTTTGCAAGCCAGTTTGCCACCTTTTTCTCAAGTTTCCGGAAATATGGCTCTCCAGATTCGGAAAATATTTTTTTAACCTTTGTGTTCGTAAAGCTTTCTATAAGATCATCACAATCAACTGCAAATTTTCCTGTTTTTTCAGCAAGCATTCTGGCTGTTCTGCCTTTGCCAACACCCATAAATCCAATCAAAACAATATTGCCTTTCATAGTTACTCCGAAAGATTTCCAAAGAGATATTTTTTATAGAGACCTTTACACTCACGCCAATCAAACTTTTGGGTTAAAGCATGGGCAGTTTCTTTTTCAAAACAAGCGGGATTATTCAACAAAGCTTCTAATCGCTGCGTAAGTTTACCAGGGGTATAAAGATATTTTTTGTCATACAACTCCGGATAGGAAAGATCGTCAGGAAGCAGTGGAAAACAACCGGCCCTGATCCCTTCCAATACAGAAATACCAAAAAATTCATGTTTGGCTGTTGATATAATCAGATCTCCCTGATGTAGCAACTCCGCGTACTGTTCTCTTGACTCGGCATAGCCAAAATGGATGATTTCTTTTTCCAGTCGTATACACGCTTCCTCAAAACATTGCGGTTTATTGACAAAAGACTCACCAAGCACAATAAGACGAAACCTTACTCCTTTTTTCTGCAAAGAATAGAGTGCTTCAAAAAACAGATCCGGTCCTTTGTCATGCTCCCAACGATGATTCCAGACCAGAACCAGTGGTTCCTTTTTCTCTTTTATTTTTCTGCCCTGAACCTGATCAATGGAGGAATAATCCATTCCAGGATAGAGCACCACACTCTTTTTACGTATATCATCAACACAACTCTGTAATGTAATATCCGATGCCTTTTTCAGAGATGATTCAATACCCCGTAAAAAGGTCTCAAGATTAAAGATTGAGTTAAATGCACAAAAGTCAGATGTCAAAGCTGTGGTAAAATTAATAGAAGTAAACTGACGGATGGTAGGATCAACAATCTGGCCTGGATATGCAAACTGATTTTCATGGAAATAGGTGATAATACGTGCCTCAGAGTTCCAGCCGCGAACCGGTGCCAGAAGAGCTCTCAAAACCGCGACATCAACAAAAGTGGAACAGAGCACTGTATCAAAAAAACGATCCTGCTCCCGCATCAATTGTAACTGTTCCACAAACCAGAGTGCTGAAAACTGCATCCGCATCTTCCATTTACGGGGCGGAAGAGTAATCAAGGTGTAATCTGCCTCCACCGTATCCTGCAATCCTTGTAGAAACAACTTGTGTGAACCGCCATAGTATGGCTCCAGAATCAAAACACGTTTCATTGCTTCCCCTTTCCTTTTACTTCATCGGCCAGATAGCTGCTGAAAGGACGGACCTCATTGATACTATAGCCACAGCCTGGCGGCAACGATCCGCCACAAAAATGAAGACTCTTGTCGGGAAAGTTTTTACAGAGTGGAAGCCTGTTTTCATGATCACGGCACAAGCCTGCATCGGTCAGCCATGTACAGGAAAACTGGATAAATCCCTGCTGATCCCTGCCTGTGATTGAAAAACGCTCATACTCAGGATAGTCGATAAGCACATCCAGAAAGTCCTTTTCCGAACGTAGCCATCCTCCGGCACCTTCAAGATTTATTTTCCTGCAGCAGTTTCCACAGGAGCGACAGCTTCCGGTAATAAGCAGTTCTTTTCCCATACACTGCATGCGCAGATATCGGATGAGTCCCATGAAGGAATATGTTAAAAGCAACTGGGAGATTCTGACCATAGTTTACATTCACATTCTTCAAGCCGATTTCAGGCTGCCTGAAAGAGAAAACTTTCAGGAGACCTGATTTTCTGATACAAAGAGAGCATAATCGCGAATTATAAAACATAGTATCACAGGAGACAAGTAGATGTGGCACGCAAAAGATGTTTATTACCTGTCCGGAAACACGGGCATACTTGCTGAAGATCTGGGAAAAGCACTGCTTTGTCAATTCCCGGAAATCAGTTTTAATACAGAAAAAATTCCATTTATCCGCACCAGAGAAGATGCAGAAAAAGCCATAGAAAACATTTTGTCACAATCAACTGGACGCTTTCCGATTATTATTTCTACTCTCATGGACAAAGCTCTTATCAAAATCTTTGATGTCCCTGAAGTAGAATTTTTCAATATCTGCGACAGATACCTGGAACGACTTGAAAGTGTATTGGAAGCAAAACCGATTCGAATATCGGGAACCTCACGGCACCTTGATGATTTCACCATGGGCACTCGTGTAAATGCCATTCAATACTGCATTGCCCATGATGACGGCTCTCTGATAAAAGATTATGATGAAGCAGAAGTTATTCTTCTTGGCGTTTCCCGTTCCGGGAAAACTCCAATTTCTGTGTACCTTGCAACCCAGATGGGTATAAAGGCAGCGAATTATCCCCTTGTGGCTGAGGATCTTGATTCCTACCGTTTACCCTCTTCAATCGTACGCAATAAAGCCAGAGCAATCGGCCTGTCCACCACGCCGGAAACCCTCCACTTTGTCCGGGAAAAACGCTACCAGGGCTCAACCTATGCTCAAAAGAAAACCTGTGCCGGTGAGCTCAGCCAGGCAAACCAGATCTTTCTTAATTATAACATACCAGTCATTGTTTCAGACGGAAGATCAATTGAAGAAACAGCAACCCAGGTAGCCCAGCAGTTGTCGTTGAAACGTCTGCCACGCCTGTAAGGAACAAAACAACAATCATGCAATTTATCGACAATATCCCCCTGTATGTTCTGCTGGTGCTGTGTGTTCTCCTGGGATTTGCCCCTTTTGTGCCAGAACCCCATATCATAGAAAAGCTGCGAATGCTGTCACAGGGAAACTTAAAAAAGCCCATCGACATTTTTGATCTCCTCTATCACGCAGCTCCTTTTGTGCTTCTTGGAGTCAAAGTTTTTCGCATGACAAAAGGAGGTGCGAAATGAACACGAAAGAGCAATGCCCCTGCTGCAGTGGTGAATTGTTTACCCATTGCTGTGCTCCAATCTTGAGAAATCAGAGCAAGGCTGAAACAGCAGAACAGCTTATGCGCTCACGGTACACCGCATTCACTCTGGCTGACAATACATATCTTCTGGATAGCTGGTCCTCTGAAACAAGGCCCGAAGAAATGAAAGCAGAAGAAGACAGCATTCAGTGGCTTGGACTGGATGTTGAAGAACACGAACAAGGCGGGAAAGACGATGAGGAAGGCTCAGTAACATTCACCGCCAGCTTTCTCAGTTCTGGACACCTCTGTCACCTGCATGAAATATCACGATTTGTGAAGTTTGAAGGCCTCTGGTATTACCTGGATGGAAAAGCAGAATCTAAAACTCAAAAAGTTGGCAGAAACGAAGCCTGTCCCTGTGGCTCTGGAAAAAAATACAAAAAATGCTGTTGTTGAAAAAATTGGCCGAAAGGTTCGATTACGCGAGAAGACGCTTACTATAAGCAGCCATCCTCTTACCAAGAAGACGCCGTTCATTGCCCATCAATTTTCTCTCTTCAGCTATAATTTCCATATAGTATCCAGTGAGACCCGAGAATGAACTGGTCGGGTGAATAGTCAACCAGCGTTCAGCATCATCATCAGCAAAAGCCCGCTCAACAATCTCAACGATAATACTGTCACCATCTTCCTGAGCCCACTGAATAACCTTTTCAAAAAGATGGGCTTCACTGTCTTTCCGGTATTCAGCCCGTTTAATCATAAATTCTGCACCCTGCATCGGCTTCCCTCCTGTTTTTCATACAATACTTGTTGTATTTACGGGATATTTCTCTGGAAGTCAAACACGATTGTCGCTCATGTAACGAATCGTTTTCCAAAAAAACAGTGCTCGTTTTTTTCTCAGCCTCTGCTTGAACCGGTCATATCCGGGAAGACAACCATCCCATCACCGATAGCTGGTGTTGACGTTGTCGACAGGTTTTATAACGTATCTTTTCGGATCCGGGTGACGATTTAGCCCATGATCGTAAAATATTGGCAAATAGATTGCTGTTGTTGGCACTCTGATTAGAACTCGATCTGACCTTGTCAGGAATAAGGCAAAGTCGCAGTTTTGCGCAAATGGGTAACCTTGCCATTGGTAGCCTCTCAAATATTTATTCATAATTTCTGGTAGAATTTATTCAATTGTGATTGAATAAATGGAGAAGGGTTTATGGAAAGGGAGTCAGGAAGAGGAGGCTTAACCTTACAGCTCCTTGAAGTGCTATACATTGCCAATGTTTTTTTATTTTGTCTGTAACTGCATATTACTTAGGTGTCCTTGTCAAACACTTCCATAGATTAATTACTGACACTGAAAGATACAAAAGACTTTCGGTCTATCTCAGCTTGTCTGACTCAAACTGTCACTCAGCATGAGCCATTATCATAGTTAAATCAATC
>JAYEOK010000093.1:0-15918 GCA_034722915.1 Thermodesulfobacteriota bacterium
TTAAAATTAATTGATTCACAACTTCACTAAAAAGGTGAATCATGATTTTTGTACAAAGTCTGTTTAAGCCACTATTATCAGCATTTCAATTAATTAAGAAAAATTGCTATGCAGGATTTAGGTTATAGTAATACACACGTCCCGGTGGCGGGGACAAATAAAAATAATAATCTGTATACACCATGTACCATGTCACAGAATTATTGCAACAGATTACGTATATCAGTTACCGATAAGACTCTTTCAAGAAGCCTTTGCCGTGCGTCATCTTCCTGCAATGTGTTTCCGTCAACACTGTCACGAACATGAAAACAGCCGCTTCGTTCGCGTCGTAAAGCCGTCAGATAGGCTCCACATCCAAGGGCCTTGCCAATATCAGCTCCAAGCGTGCGAATATACGTCCCTTTACTGCAAACAACCTTGACTGTAAGATATGGAAAAGAATCAGTAAGCTCCTGTCCTTCGTCAATTCTTTCAAGGCGGTGAATTATCACACTGCGCGGAGGCTTTTCTATGGCTATTCCTTTTCGGGCATAGTGATAGAGTGGTTTGCCTTTATGCTTCAATGCAGAGTATATGGGGGGAACCTGCTGTAACTCCCCGCGAAATTTCTGCAAACATTCTTCAACAGCTGTTTCAGAAATCGAACCGACAGGGTTTGTTGCTGTTACCTCGCCTTCAGGATCCTGGGTTGTTGTTTCCATACCGAGGCGCAGGGTGGCAAGATACTCTTTTTCTCCTTCCATGATTTCGCTGATCATTTTTGTTGCAGGTCGCCCTGCACAAATAACCAGTAAACCAGTGGCAAAGGGATCAAGTGTTCCGGCATGACCAACCTTTTTCATGCCTAGTGCCTTTCGTACTTTCCGCACCATGTAAAAGGAACTCGCGCCTTCAGGCTTGTCAACCAGAAAGACGCCGGCTTCAAATTCAGGATCCATTTCTCAGGAGAAAACCCGTTTCAAAACGTCAAGAACTTCTTCCTGAACATCCTGGATGGGCTTATCAGAAAAACGAAATCCTGCAGCATTCTTATGGCCCCCGCCACCAAAACCGGCAGCAATCGTTGCAACATCGACCGTTCCTTTCGCACGCAGGCTCACCGACACCAGTCCTTTCTTAATTTCCTTGAAAAAGGCTGCTACCTTTACAGAACTAAGAGATCTTGGATAGTTGATAAAGCCTTCAACATCATCACTCGTTGCTCCACTTTGTTCAAACATATCCGTGTCCACACGAATTAAACCAATCCGACCTTCAGCATGAATTTCCAGTGTTGCCAGTACCATTTCCATCAATCGCAGCCTGGCCAGTGTGTAATTATCATACACTCTTTGTGCTACTTCATCTGGAGACACACCCTTCTCCACAAGATCTGCCGCAATTCTAAGTGTCCTTGGACTGGTACTTTCGTAACGAAACGATCCAGTATCAGTGACAATGGCAACATAGAGACAGAAAGCCGCATTTAAAGACACCTTTGCGTCCAGGGCCAGTGCAAGTTCGTAAAGCATTTCACCAGTGGAAGAACAGTCACTTTCAAGCCAGAGATAGTCTCCGAAGGCACGATGACCGAGATGATGATCAATCACTACAAATGGAGCAATAGAGAGTAATTTGTCTTTTGCCTGCCCCAGACGCTCCCCATCCCCGCAATCAAGCGCTATGGCCAGGACATTACTCTCTTCCCCTGCCTCCTCAACAAATTGCAGCGCCGCATCCAGATCAGTATTGGCAAGTGCACAACGGGGAAGAAAATCATACAAACGGGATACAGGTTCTTCCAGATATTGAAAAACCTTTTTGCCCATTGCCTCAAGGATATCAGCAAGCCCAAACAGTGACCCCAAAGCATCACCATCAGGATGGACATGGGTGGCAAGGACAACATGGCTGGCCCCTCTGACGAGCTCAAGGATCGGCTCAGGAATCTCCTTCATTCCTGCTCCTTTCAGAGGCGATTTCATCAAAAAGCTTCTCCATTTCCAACACTTTATCTGCCTTATCATCGTAGATAAATTTCAGGGCCGGCGTGTAGCGGAGATTCAAGACTTTCGCAAGATGACTGCGTACAAAGCCAGTGGCTTTGCTAAGTGCTGCAGAAGTTTTTTTGCGCCCCTTATCTCCACTGGGAATGGTGTAGAAAATACGAGCACTGTTCAGATCATCAGTGACCTCTACACGGGAGATAGTCACATCACTGAGTTTCTGATCCCGTACCTTCTGCAAAAAAAGGAGAGACAGTTCCATCTGAATGACATCAGCAACCCGCGTGGAGCGCTTCCGTTCCCTTTTTCCAAGGCCAACGGATTCAATTGTTTCTTTAGGATCCCACATAAAAACGTCTTCAGTTCCTCCAGACTTACTCGTTATCTGCTTTTACAGCATCCTTTTCCACTTTGGTAGCACCCAGAGTTGCCGCAACTTCCTTCATAACAAAGGCTTCAAGGTTGTCACCCACCTTGATATCATTGAAGTTTTCAATGGACATACCACACTCATAGCCGGACTGAACTTCTTTGGCATCATCTTTGAATCGTCTTAATGATTCAATTTTACCGGTATACACAACAACACCGTCGCGAAGCACATGAACTGAGGCATTACGCACTATTTTACCATCGGTCACAAAACAACCGGCAATGGTTCCAACCTTGGGAGCCTGGAAGGTTTCTCGAACTTCAGCATTACCAATCACATCTTCCACAAGATCCGGAGCAAGCATGCCGAGCATGGCCTGAGTAATATCATCAAGTGCATGATAGATGACATCGTAAGAACGCATGTCCACATTTTCTTTGGCTGCCAGTTCCTTGACCTTTCCTGACGGACGTACGTTAAAACCTATAATAACGGCCTCGGATGCTGAAGCAAGAAGGACATCAGAATCTGTCATGGTACCTGTTCCCTCATGAAGAATCTTCACTTTTACTTCATCGGTGGAAAGTTTTTCAGCAGCTTGTCCAAATGCTTCCAGAGTACCCTGAACATCTGCGCGCAGTACAATCCGCAGCTCCTGTACGTCTCCTTCGCTCAGCTTCTCAAAGAGAGTATCCAGTGAAACTTTGGAGCCTGCTGCAAGTTCACTTTCACGAACCTTCAGAGTTCTGACCTGCGCAACATTTTTAGCCATCTTCTCATCAGTCACAACAACAAACTCATCACCTGCTGATGGCACACCGGTAATACCCTGAACTTCGACAGGCATTGAAGGACCGGCACTTTTGATTGGCTTACTCTTATCATTAAGGAGTGCCCGGACTTTACCACTGAACTGTCCAACAACAAAATGATCTCCAGCCTTCAGGGTTCCTTCCTGAATAAGAACAGTAGCCACTGCACCACGTCCTTTATCGAGCTTAGCCTCGACCACACGTCCCCTGGCCTTACGACCAGGATCAGCCTTCAACTCAAGCATCTCAGCCATGAGCTCTATATTTTCCAGAAGAGTATCAATACCAATATTCGCCTTGGCAGACATTTCACAAAATATTGTCTGTCCGCCCCACTCCTCAGGAGCAAGGTCAAGTTCTGCAAGTTCCCTTTTAACCCGCTCAGGATCTGCATTATCCTTATCAATTTTATTCACGGCAACAATAATAGGAACATTTGCTGCCTGAGCATGGTGAATCGCTTCTCTGGTCTGATCCATAACACCATCATCGGCTGCCACAACCAGAATGACAAGGTCAGTAATCTGGGCACCACGAGAACGCATTTCAGTAAATGCGGCATGGCCCGGTGTATCGACAAATGTCACATCTCCAGATGGAGACTTGACATGGTAGGCGCCAATATGCTGGGTGATTCCTCCAGCCTCACCATCCGCGACATCCGTTTTCCGGATAGCATCAAGAATGGAGGTTTTTCCATGATCAACATGCCCCATAACAGTAATAACAGGGGATCTTGCAATTGCTTCACCGCCGCCTTCATCTTTATCCAGCTGTTCTACTCCAATCTCTTCGGTAATCGCCTGTTCGACTTCATAACCAAAATCAGAAGCTACAAGCACAGCTGTGTCAACATCCAGTGCCTGATTAACTGTGGCCATGACGCCTAGTCCCATCAATTTGGCAATGATCTCATTGGCCTTGACGCCCATGCGGTGAGCAAGATCACCGACACTGATGGTTTCATAAACTTTAATCCGCTTTTTCGATGCCTTCATCTCGGCAGCAGGCTGTTGAGGAGCACTTTTAACTCTGCCTCTTCCCTTTTTACCACGCTTTCCGTATCGATCGCCATCATAACCAAATTTGGTTACTCTGACATTTTTGCGACCTTTTTTGGCACCTTTCCAGCCCCCCTTACCACCTTTACGTGAATCATCCTCACTCTGAGCAGTGCCACCTTTTTTACCTTTCTTTTTCCTGCGACTGGCCGCAGCGGGATCGAGTGGTGCCTGATTGTCTTGCGGTCTTGACGCAGGCCTTCTTGCCGGTGGTCGCCCACCTTTATTACGTGCCGGCGATTTTTGACGTTCTTCCTTAGGAAGCTCTATGGTACCAACAACCTTGGCAATTCCTGTTTTGGAAGGGATTTTTGCTGCTATCTCAACAGATACTTCATCTTTTGTGCCGGGCTTTTGCTCAACCACTGGTGTTTCCGGATGAGCTTCAGAAAGAACCTGGTCCTCGCCTTTTTCCTCAACTGCAGGTTCCTGAACACTTGATTCGTCAACAGGATATTCCTCTTCCGGAGTTTCCGGCGTAGCTTCGGCTTCAATTTCAGCTTTACTTTCTTTTTCAGCTTTGATTTCAGTGTCAGCATCACTTTCAGCCGGGGACTCAACAGTTTCTTCAACTTCTTCCTCAGAAGCCTTTTTCGGAGGCCTGCGAATCACAGTTGCCCGGCGACGAATTACAGTTGCACCACTTTTAGCATCAATCCGTTTCTCAACCAATTCAGATTCGGAACTCTGCAGCACTTCTTTACGGATCTTCAAAGCCGTCTCATCATCAACCGTTGAGCTGAGACCTTTAATATCATAGCCAAGCGCAATCAATTTTTCTGCCAAAGCTTTGCTGGCCATACCGGCCTCTTTCGCCAACTCATAAATCCTAACCCTGCTCATTCCCTACTCCTGTCTGTCCATTCCCAGTTTCGTTAAACTACACAAAAAACAACTATAACAAAAACACCTTTAATTCAAGCGAAAGGCTCTTTTCCATCCCTGCCTGCGAGTTAAAAACTGCTGTTTGCATTTTTCATCCCGGCAACAGTATGCGCCCCTTCCTGCCATATTTTGACTGCTGTCTAAAACAACATTTTCTGTATCAAAACTCCAAACATATCGTTGTAAGTTTTTTTTAACAAATTGCCTTCGACAAACGATACATGTCCGAATTGGTAGAACCCTACTGATTTTGTTCTTCCCCTTCTTCCTTTATTTCCTCTGCAATTTCAACAGAATCATCAGCTTTTTCAACAGGAAGATCATCTTCTGTTTCTGCAGGGACATCAACATCTTCAACAGGCGATTCCCCCTCTACCGGTTGAGCTGTCTCACCTTCCGGCTCAGATGCGACATTACCATCAACATCATTATCATCAGACGCATTCTCATCAGCTGCATTCTCTTCAGTGCCATTGGCAAAAGATGCTGTAACAACTCCTTCTCCAATCATTTTCACAGCTGTATCAATCAAATGCTGCGCCTGTTCCTCATCAATTGACCGAATAACAATAAGATCCTCAACAGCCGTTTCAGCCAATTTTTCAATGGAAAAAACACCACGGGCAAGAAGCTGATCAGCCAAAGGTTCTGCTATCCCATTAATGGCAAGAAGTGACTGATAGCCGGGATCTTCAAGGTTTGCATAACGCTGCTCACTTTTCACGTCAATGCGCCAGCCAAGAAGCCTTGAGGCAAGGCGCACATTTTGCCCCTGACGTCCAATGGCAAGTGAGAGTTGATCATTTGGAACAACAACAAGAAGAGTTTTTGCCTCTTCATCAGCCATAACCATTGAAACATGAGCAGGCGCTAGAGCATTATACACATATTTTGCAGGATCCGGACTCCAGGGGACAATATCAATTCGCTCTCCCTGTAGTTCCTGTACTACGTTCTGCACTCGAGAACCCTTCATACCAACACAGGCACCAACCGGATCGACATCAGTCTCAAGAGAGCTTACTGCTATCTTGGCTCTAAATCCAGGCTCGCGGCTAACGCCCATAATTTCAACAATTCCCTCAGCAATTTCAGGAACTTCCATGGTGAACAATTTGGCAAGAAATTCGTTATTTGTTCGTGACAGGATAAGCTGGGAATCTCTACCGTTCAGGCGAACATCATCAAGATACGCTCGAATGCGATCTCCCTGCTTAAAAGAACGTTTGGGAATCTGCTGGTCACGCGGCAGGATAGCATCAGTACGGCCAAGATTCACAATCATATTACCGCGTTCAAAACGCTGGACAATACCACTGACAACCTCTCCTTTCCGGTCTTTGAACATTTCATAGATAACATCACGCTCAGCATCCTTCATCTTATGGATGATGACCTGTTTGGCGGACTGGGCAGCAATGCGTCCCAAATCCTCGATATTTTCCATCTTCTCACCAAGCTCATCTTCAAGCTGTACTTCGGAGTCGAGTTTCGTTGCCTCTTCAAACGAGATTTCCGTCTGCTCATCTTCGACTTCATTCACAACGGTACGAAACTGAAAGACTTCGACTTCGCCAAATTCCTCATTGAAACGCACTTCGATATCGCGCCTGGAACCAAGTTTCTTTTTGGCTGCTGACTCCACGGCTTCTTCAATGGCTTCAATCAGAAGCTTCTTATCAAAACCACGGTCTCTGCAGATTTGATCTATGATGCGTTTTAAATCCGATAACATGTCATTCCCCACACAAAAACAATCTTGATGGCGTTGTAAAAAACCTCAGCTGTTCGTTGCTATATTTTTTATTTTTAGAGTGATAACCTGGCCTTCCTTATTTGATCCATCAGAAAACGATTGCTTGTTCCATCTTCGAAAAGTAATTCAAATCCATTCTCATCCGACTCTCCGATCAGTCCTGTAAACACTTTCTGATCGCCAATCGGATGCCGCACTTTAACACGGGCCTTTTTACCAGCAAAGCGTTTAAAATCAGCGGCGTTATGCAGCGGTCTCTCAAGGCCGGGAGAGGATACCTCCAGGTTAAATGCATGGGGAATAATATCCTCAACATCGAGAAAAAAACTTACTTCCCGGCTTACCTTCGTACACTGGTCAAGACCAATCCCATCAGGACCATCGATAAAAAGACGGAGCACCCAGCCTTCACCTTCCTGGCGATACTGTATTTCCACAAGCTCAAGATCCATGGAAGGAAGAAGACCTTCCACAAATTCACTAATATTTTCAATTACATAATCACTCATACTGCCCTGTTCTGTCTTCTGCCCGTGTCTCTGAAACAGGCATAAAAAAAAGCGGGCATAGCCCACTTTCATAGCCACCTCTCCCGCAGGATTGTGGTATGGCATCAATGAAAAAAAACAAAAAAACCTCATTGACACTGGAGCGGGCGACGAGGTTTGAACTCGCGACCCCAAGCTTGGGAAGCTTGTACTCTACCAACTGAGCTACACCCGCCTACATCCCGTTCCATTAGCAATAAAACATAAAAAAGGCCACGTGTCAAGAAATTGCAGACACCCATTCATGCCCATTGCCATTGATCATCAACTCAGCCTGCCACCCTTCCTGAGACTTTAGACAGCCATAAACATATCCCAACATTTCAACAGATTAAAACAACTCCTTTCACTGATTAGCCCCCTCTCCCACCACTGACGAGAATAAAAAAATCAACAAATAGCAATTGACAAACCGGGAAGGGGTTAATACAACATCTGCAACTTTGACAGCAGAGAAAGACAAAAAGGAGATTAAAAGCTTCATTATGCAAACCATAACAAATAAAACAATTTCTGTAGACGGATTCCCCATCAATATTTTACAGGCTGGAGATTTTTCCACCACTCCACTCCTGTTCCTCCACGGAAAAGCCTTTCAGGCTGAAACCTGGCAGGAACTTGGAACCTTAAAAGCGGGTATCAATGCCGGATTTTCCGTACTTGCACTTGACCTGCCCGGGTTTGGCAAAAGTCCGGAGGCCGCAATTACTCCTGAAAAAATTATCAGTGGAGTGATGAAAGCTGTGAATATTGATCGTGCCATTGTCATTGGCCCATCCATGGGTGGCAGGATAGCTCTCGAATTCGCTCTAAACAATCCTGAAAAAATTGCTGGCCTTGTTCTTGTGGGAACAGTGGGAGTTGAAGAAAATCGGGATCGCTTAAACGAGCTCCCCTCCAAAAGCCTTATCATATGGGGCGAGAACGACCAGATTTCAGATCCTCAAAACGGAGTGCTCCTTAATAAAACAATCTCAGGCTCCAAACTCGTAGTCTTTAAGGGTGCAAAACATCCCTGCTACCTGGAACAGCCTGAACTCTGGCACGAAACAGTAATAAATTTTGCTAACACAGTTGTACGATAAAAAACATGACAGATAAAACCCTCATCATTGCGGAAAAGCCCAGTGTGGCAGGAGATCTTGCAAAGGTTCTGCCCGGGAAATTCAAAAGGTCTAAAACGCATTTCGAAAGTGACTCTTATATAGTTTCCTATGCCATCGGACATCTGGTTGCCATCCAGTATCCTGAAGAAATTGACCCTAAATATAAGAGTTGGTCCCTTGACAACCTGCCGATTATTCCCGATGAGTTCCCCTTAAAAGGACTCAAGGGAACCAAAGGACAACTCAATGCCCTGCAAAAACTTATCCGGCGTAAAGATGTAACAGAAATAGTCAATGCCTGTGATGCAGGGCGCGAGGGAGAGTTGATTTTCAAATATATTCTGCGTTATGTCTGGAATAAATCTGTTGCCAGGAAGAGCTTCAAAAGGTTGTGGCTGCAATCCATGACCCAGGGTGCCATCAAGGAAGCCTTTGCCAATCTGCGCGAGAATGAAGAGATGCATGCCTTGGAAGATGCAGCTCTTTGTCGCTCTGAATCTGACTGGCTCATTGGTCTCAATGCCACTCGGGCACTCACCGGTTTCAATTCCAGAAAAGGTGGCTTTTTCCTTACTTCATGTGGCCGGGTACAAACCCCAACCCTGTCTCTGCTAGTCAAACGTGAACAGTTCAGACTGGCTTTTAAGCCGCGTGATTACTTTACTCTACAGGCCACTTTCTCATTTGAAAACAGTAGCTACACAGGTAAATGGATCAATCCTGATTTCAAAAAAGACCCTGAGAATGAGCATGCCCGTACCGATAGAATCTGGCAAGAAGAAGAGGCTGACAATCTTGTTGCAAAATGTACTGATAAGCCGGCTGTTGTCACAGAAACCAGCAAGAAATCGAGCCAGCGCGCACCTGGTCTGTATGATCTGACCTCCCTGCAGCGCGAGGCTAACGGACGATTTGGCTTCTCTGCCAAAAACACATTATCCATTGCCCAGGCCCTGTACGAACGTCACAAAGCCCTCACCTATCCCCGTACCGACAGCCGCCATCTGCCTGAAGATTATCTGCCTAATGTAAAAGAAACAGTACAACAGCAGCAGGCCTGGCAAATGGGAGTTCATGCCCGTACAGCGCTCGATAAAGGCTACATAAAAAAAGATAAACGAATATTCGATAACAAAAAAATATCAGACCATCACGCCATCATTCCCACCACTAAATTGCCCGACAATCTCAGCGAACCGGAACTGAAGATATACACCATGGTGGTACAGCGTTTCCTTGCTGTTTTTTTCCCACCGGCAAGATATCTCAACACCAAGAGACTCTCGGTGGTGAGCCGGGAGACCTTTCTCACTGAAGGAAAAATCCAGACGGATCCTGGCTGGAAAATCATATATCAGGGCAATAGCAATCAGGAAACCGACAAGTTACTGGTTGAGATCCCCAAAGGCACAGATGTTCACTGCAAAGAAGTTGCAAAAGAAAAATCAGAGACCCGGCCGCCGCCACGCTTTAACGAGGCAACTCTCCTCTCTGCCATGGAACATTCAGGCAAGTTTGTGGACGATGAAGAACTGGCTGAGGCCATGAAAGAACGTGGCTTGGGGACGCCTGCAACCCGAGCTGCAATAATTGAAAAACTGCTCAAGGAAAAGTATATTGTTCGGGAAGGCAAGGAACTTACCCCGACCGGCAAGGCCTTTGAACTTCTTTCTTTACTTGAAGCCCTGAAGATCGAAGTACTGGCCTCCCCTCAGATGACTGGAGAGTGGGAATTCAAACTCAACCAGATCCTGCATGGCAAGCTCACACGGGAGAAATTCATGGAAGAAATCCGTGAATTGACCAGACATATTATTTCCCAGATTCGTGAGTTTGAGCAATCTCCGACACATAAAGAAGCTCCATTCAGCCCTGTGGGCAATATTCATTTTTATGAAACACCCACTGCCTTTATCTCAGAAGATGAAAAAATCAGCCTGCGAAAAATCCTTGGCGGCAGAATAATGAGTCAGGATGAATTTGTCCGTATTATTGAGGGTGAAACACTTGGTCCTTTTAGTGATTTCAGAAGTAAACGCGGCAAGCCGTTCACTGCCTCTGTTCGCTTAAACAAGAACAAAATAGAATTCCTTTTTGCCGATTCCATTGCCGATCTGGATATTGAGGCCATCAAAAAAAGCGACCCCTTAGGGCTCTCTCCGGTGGACAGCACACCGGTTTTTGAAACACCTGCTGCTTATATGTCAGGCTCCAAACTTGATGGTGACAAAGAAAAAGGTTTACAGATCAGTAAAATTATTCTTGATCGTGAAATAACAGGTGATCACATCAGGCAACTCCTTACAGACGGAAAAACAGAACTCATAACAAAATTTATTTCCAAGAAAAAAAGGCCATTTGACGCCTACCTTCTCATCAATAAGGCTGGAAAAATCAGTTTTGAATTTCCTCCACGGAAACGAAAAGGAAAGGCAAAAGGAAACAACAATTAAGAGCCCTCAGTGTCTCTCACACTATGAAAAAACTAAAAAAAGAACTACAGGACAAAAGCAGCCTGGAACTGGCCACAATCTGTGCTCGTGCTGCAATCGACACCAAGGCGGAAGACTTGATTGTTCTCGATGTCAGAGAGCTTTCCTCTTTTACTGATTACTTCATCATCATGAGTGGACGCTCAAGCCGACACGTACAAGGACTTGCCGAGGTAATGGAATCTGCAATGCGCTCAAAACGCATCAGCGCTTCCAAGGCTGAAGGAATCCAGGAAGGAATGTGGGTTCTTCTTGACTTTGCTGATGTAGTCGTACATATTTTCTATCATGAACAGCGATCTTTTTACGATCTGGAAGGGCTATGGCACGATGCCCCAAGAGTAGAAATAAACGAGAGCTAAACCATGCAATATATAAGTACACGAGGCGGTATCGCCCCCGTCTCCTTCACCGAAGCCGTAATGATGGGACTCGCCACTGATGGCGGCCTCCTCCTTCCAAGAACCATCCCCAGGATCGGCAGTAAAACTTTTGCTGAGTGGAAAAATCTCTCCTACCAGGACCTGGCTTTTCAAATCATGTCTCGATTTATCGATGACATTCCCGATGCTGATCTCCATATGCTGATTTCCCGTTCCTATGCCTCCTTTGACCGGGAAGACGTCACTCCCCTGGTGCATCAGGGGCCGCTCCATATCATGGAACTTTTTCATGGCCCGACCCTTGCATTTAAAGACGTGGCCCTACAGTTTCTTGGCAATATCTTTGAATATCTGCTGGAGAAAAACGACTCTGTCATGAACATCCTTGGTGCCACATCAGGAGATACCGGCAGTGCCGCAATTTACGGGGTTCGCGGCAAGGAACGTATCAATATTTTCATCCTCCACCCCCACGGGCGGGTGAGTGAAGTTCAGGAAAAACAGATGACCACGGTGACAGACAGTAATGTCTTCAACATTGCTATCCGCGGTACATTTGACGATGGTCAGGCCATTGTCAAAGCAATCTTCAACGACTTGGATTTCAAAGAAGAACAGCATCTTGGTGCAGTCAACTCCATCAACTGGGCCAGAATTCTTGCCCAGGTTGTCTATTATGTCTATGCCTGCCTCCATATCTCCAGCCATGAAAATGACAAGGCCACGGATTTCTCCGTACCAACCGGGAATTTCGGCGATATTTTTGCAGGCTATATTGCCAAACGCATGCTGCCCGAAGGTTCTATCCGAAAACTGCTGCTTGCTACAAATTCCAATGACATCCTGACACGAATGGTCAATGACGGAGATTATTCTTTAAGTCAGGTTGTCGCCACATCAAGCCCTTCCATGGATATTCAATCTGCCTCCAACTTTGAACGCTATCTCTACTATCTGCTAGATGAAGAGCCTGATCGAATCAATCAGGCCATGACCCAATTAACCGAAACCGGAAAAATTGACCTCAGTGATTTCAAAGATCAGATCCATAGGGATTTTACTGCAGAAAAAGCGACGGAAGAGGATGTCTCTACAACCATCTCTGATTTCCACAAGGAATACGGCTATATCCTTGATCCGCACACAGCTGTTGGCGTACATTGTGCACTGAAACATCAGAGAACAGGGATCCCTATTTGTTGCCTGGCCACTGCCCATCCAGCAAAATTTGCTGACACTGTAGAAAAAGCCATAGGAAGACCTCTTGAGCTTCCCCTGTCCATCACAGATCTAATGGATAAAAAATCCCGTTGTGAGCTCATGGATGCAGACAAAAATCTGATCCAGGATTTTGTCAAAAAACATTCCAAACACAATTGAGGCTCACATGGAAAAGACTGGAGAATACCAGGGCCGTGTAGAAGAATGTGTTGTCTTTTTACAGGAAGCTTTCCCTTTTTATCCAGATCTGATCATCCAGCTAGGAACAGGCCTTGGTCATTTTGGAGATAAAATAAAAAGCGAACTGACCCTTCCCTATTCGGATATTCCACATTTTCCACAGTCCACAGTTGACAGCCATAGCGGCAACCTTATCCTGGGACACCTTGGTGAGAAAAAAGTTGCTGTTCTTCAGGGAAGATTTCATTTCTATGAAGGCTATTCTACAAAAAAAGTCGCCTTTCCTATCAGGGTTCTTTCCTTACTGGGTGCAAAGACTCTTCTTCTGACAAATGCTGCCGGCGGCCTTAATCCGCTCTTCCAAGCCGGCTCCATTATGGTCTTCCGGGATCATCTTAATTTCCTGGGAGAAAATCCTTTGCGCGGCCCAAACGTCGAGAGTTGGGGACCGCGTTTCCCTGATTTTTCCACCCCGTATCATCCGGGCTTAATAAAAATTGCCCTTGACAGTGCATCCCACTGTAAAATCAAAAATGTAATCAGTGGAGTGTATGTGTGTATTCCGGGTCCAAGCCTTGAAACTCCTGCGGAAACAAGATGGCTGCGCGACTGCGGCGCTGACGCAGTTGGAATGTCCTCAGTTCCTGAAATTATTGTAGCCAAACACGGAGGAATGGATGTTCTTGGTTTATCCGTTGTCTCCAATGTCAATGATCCGGACAATTTTCAGCCTATCATTCTGGAAGACATTATTGCCACAGCTGAAGCCATGGAACCAAAGCTTGAACAATTAATTTTAGAAATTGCTGAACGGATTCCATCATGACAAAACGACAAGTAGATACTATTATTTCCGGTAGTTACCTCCTTCCTGATTCCAGGCAGACAAACCTTGTCAACCATGGTGCCGTGGCTATCACAGATGACAGCATCACAGCAATCGGCAGCAGTGAAAACATTCTCTCAGCATTTTCCACAGATCGCCATATCCATACAGATCATGGCCTGATCATGCCTGGCCTCATCAACACCCATACCCATGCAGCCATGGCGTGTTTTCGTGGCCTTGCCGATGATCTGCCGTTGATGACCTGGCTTGAAAAGCACATCTTTCCCGTGGAAGCCCGCTGGACACCGGAGATGGTCTATCACGCCACCCAGCTCTCCATCGCCGAGATGATCAAATCCGGCACCACAAGTTTCTGCGATATGTACCTCTTTTCAAAAGAGGTGGCGCGTGCAACTGAAGAATCGGGTATGCGGGCATGGATAGGTGAAGTACTCTATGACTTCCCCTCCCCCTGTTACGGGGAACTTAAAAATGGGTTTTCGTATGTTGCTGACCTCTTTACCCATTACCAGGCCCATCCGCTCATCTCCATTACAGCTGCCCCGCACTCAGTCTACACCTGTTCTCCAGATCTGTTGATAAAACTTGGCAATGTTGCAAAAGACAAGGATAGCCTCTATGTGATCCATCTCTCGGAAAACAAAGCAGAAGTAGACACCTGCAAAGAACGCTATAACTGCAGTCCTGTGCATCATCTGGAACAGCTTGGACTGCTCGGCCCAAAAACCCTGGCTGCTCACTGCGTCATGCTTGACGCCATGGAAATAAAACTTCTGGCCGAACGTGGAGTCAAGGTCTCCCACTGTCAGGAATCGAACATGAAACTCGCATCCGGCACTGCACCGGTTGTGAAAATGCTTGAAGCTGGAGTCAAGGTTGGAATAGGAACCGATGGTGCTGCATCCAATAATGATGTGGATATGTTCGGGGAAATGAACACAGTTGCCAAAGTTCATAAGGTTGCACGTATGGATCCAACGGCCATGAACGCTGAACAGACCCTGCATGCAGCAACTCTTGGCGGCGCACAAACTCTTGGTGCCGGAGAGCTAACCGGTTCCCTTGAAGTTGGTAAAAAAGCTGATTTGATTGTGCTTAACATGAACCAACCTCATCTTACACCACTCTATAGCATTCCTTCGCACCTGGTGTATGCAGCACGTGGTGCAGATGTCGTCCATTCCATCATAAACGGACGTGTTGTCATGAAAGACCGCATACTCCAGAGCCTTGATGAAGACAAAATCATTGCTCAGATGCGAGAAATGGGGCAGAGTATGGCCAGATATGGAAAGGATTGACATTCTGCTGGTACTGCTCTACATTTATCGAGGTCTTGTAAAAAACGCTGTTTACTACGATTTCACATTATAGAGGTAAGTTTATGTTTGGACTTGGCATGCCGGAATTGATTGTTATTCTGGTCATTATCGTTATCATATTCGGAGCTGGGAAGCTTCCTGAAATTGGGTCAGGAATTGGTAAAGGCATCAAAAACTTCAAAGATGCCACAAAAAAAGACGACCCTAAAAAAATTGATGATGACCCCGAGAATGATTCTAAGGCCTGAAAAATAAAGAAATTCATAACACAAACACTTCCATCCCCCAATAACTGGAGACAACCATGTTTGGACTCGGAACCCCTGAACTCATCGTAATCTTAGGCATTGCTGTGCTTGTTTTTGGTGGAAAAAAACTTCCCGAAATTGGATCCGGCCTGGGAAAAGCCATTTCCTCCTTTAAAAATGGTATGAATGAAATTGAAGAAGGTGGAAAAAATATCCTGGAAGATATTCCCGGTGTAAAAGAAGCGTCAGCAGTAAAAGATAAGGTTGATGCAGTAAAAAATATTGGCAAAATACTTAAATAATCAACTGAGGGCGTATTCAAAAATAGCTTAGGAACGGGAATTAAATAACCTGAACATATTTCGCCGCAATTTTTTCGTCAGCGACACTTTAAAAAGCTTTGCATACTCCCTGTATGTAACGGTTTTTAAAGTATTGCTGGCGGGAACAAAGGGCAAGAAAGATGTTCAGGTTATTTAATGTACGTTCCTTAGGAACGGGAGATAAATAACTTGAACAAAAATTAATAGGAGTTTTTTTTCGTATTCAAGGCGCGAGGCGGGAGTATAACGGGTTACGTGAGCAACGAGCAACACAGAAGACGGAAAAAAATATGCCCCGGAGGAAATGCCCTTGGGGTACATTAATTTGTTCAAGTTATTTATTGTACGTTCCTTATTAAGGAGAACTACA
>JAYEOK010000094.1:0-4079 GCA_034722915.1 Thermodesulfobacteriota bacterium
TCAACTTGCAATATCAAATAGCTACCATCTTTTAAAACTTCTGCACGTTGTCTTAACGTCGTCGACAGGTTTTATAACTTTTATAATTTGTCTTTTCGGGTTCGTGCAGAGATATAACGGATTGAAGTGGATAGTCGGTAGGTGTTATGCGAGGGTTTTATCGGCCCGGCAGATGGTCAATATCTCTACCCTATTACATCCGGCTATTTTCAAGGCTTGGGCACATTCGTTGACGGTGGTGCCGGTCGTAAATACATCATCTAAAATTAATAGATTCCTTCCGGTCAGTGAGGAGGGTTCTTTGGCGATAAATGCATTTTTCAAATTTTCCCGTCGCTGTTTTCCGCTTAAGCCTGTTTGGCTTTGCGTGTCTGTCTGGCGTGTGAGAAGATCGGTACGAATTTTCTTTCTGTCATCGGGAAAAATGGATTTTGCCAGTACCTGAGCCTGATTGAAGCCACGCTGTCGCAATCGTTTCACATGCAGAGGTACAGGAAGGATTAAATCGGGATTATCAAAGTCACCCATAATTGCACTTTGCCTGCTTAACCACCCTATGGTTTCAATCCCCGTGGTTTTCCCCGAGTATTTAAGGTCATGGATCAATCTTGCAATAATTTTCTCATAGGCAAAAAGTGAGCGAGCCTTATCAAAGGCCCAGGAAGATTTCAAGCAGTCTCCGCACAGATGGTTTTGTCCACTACCAGAAAACACTCTGCCACAACAGGAGCAGTAAGGGGTTTTGATAAAATTCAGTTGCGCAAAACACTCCCCGCAAAGTGACTGACTATTGGTTCCCGTCATTTCTTTGCAACAGGGACAGGTCGGCGGAAACAGCAGAGTCAAGCTGGCTTTAATTATCTCTCTTAATTTTTCCATCTAGTAAGGAGAGTATACCATTTTTTTGTAATTTTCTACTATCTGTTAGCCTACTGCAAGCTTATCTGATGCACAAGCGGATGCTTATTGGAAGTAGCCATTCATAGGAGCTCATTGATTTCACAGTGGATTGCATGTACCTTTGTTGTAAGTGCAGAGGGGCAGGAATGATTAGATCAGGGTTATAAATGTCACCTAACACCGGTAAACGGTAAGTGAGGCCGGCACTCATTTCAGTACCCCCTTGTGGGGTGTAAGTGCCTTGTTGGTATATCCAACTTGCTAACGTTAAACGAACTTTTCATTTTCTTGTTTTTTATGACAGCTTTTCAGGAGTAAGGCACTAAAATTCAGGGAAGGCGGGACTGATTATGGCAACAATCTACTTTGACGTTCCTCTGTTTTCAAGGAAACTTTGTTGACAAGACAGGGGGGGATTGGATAAAGTTAGTACCTTATAAATTTTTTTCGTGTTTTTTTGAAAAGAATTTGGTGAAGGTACTTATGCCGGCTTACCATTCATCACCGGTGTTAGCAAATTATAAGGGGGTTCTGAGTTGTTCGGCAGTGATTTTTTAGCCGTTAATGGCGTTGGAGAGCTGAGATAGAATAAAGAGGAATTTATGAAAGTTTCCGCCAAGAAGGTTCTGCTATTTGTTTTGTTTATTTCCCTGGTGGCATGCCTGGCTCATGGAGGTGATGGTCAAGACACTCACATGGCAAATACCGCTTTTCCACCGAGCTTGAACAGTTATAATGATGCTGATATCAAGGGAATCGGTGCCATCCTCACCCACCGCATCAAGCACACACCCTTTAACTTTGTGGCCACCTTCATTTTCATCGGTGCCATTGTCCATACCTTTTTAAGCAGCAAGTTTCTTTATTACGCTCACAAATGGAAAGCGGAGCACCAGAAAGAGATCGAAGCTGGCCGTAAATCCCAGGACTCCACCAACCTCATGTCCGAGGTCTTTCACTTCCTGGGGGAAGTGGAAGTGGTTTTCGGCCTCTGGGCCGTGCTGCTGTCCGGCACAGTGCTGCTTTACTATGACTGGGGCACTTACGTCAATTACGTAAACGGCGTCAACTTCACCGAGCCGATGTTCGTTGTGGTCATCATGACCCTGGCTTCATCGCGGCCTATCCTCAAGCTCTCTGAAAACATCATGTCTCGTATTGCCGCAATTTTCAAGGGTACTCTGGCGGCTTGGTGGCTCACCATCCTGACCCTTGGGCCCATCCTCGGCTCATTTATAACTGAACCGGCCGCCATGACTATTTCGGCCATGCTGCTTGCTCAGAAGTTTTATGAACTGCAACCCACTCATCGCTTCAAGTATGCCACCATTGCCCTGCTTTTTGTCAACATTTCAGTGGGCGGCACCCTCACCCATTTTGCAGCACCGCCAGTGCTCATGGTGGCCACTCCCTGGCAGTGGGATCTGGGTTTCATGTTCACTAACTTCGGCTGGAAAGCAGTAATCGGCATTGCAGTAGCCAATGCTCTGGTCTTTTTAATTTTCAGGAGAGAGATTGCCAGCCTGGAAAAGAAATTCAATATAAGCCTCCTGAAAGAGGAGATCAAAGAGCAGTATATTTCCCAGGAATTTCTGGAAAGGGGCCTTCACCGCGCTGAGGAGCGGATAGCCGAAGAGCTGCATTGCGAGTTCGACCGTATCAAGGAAGTGGCCAAGGAATCGGCCCTTACCCTTGGGTCGTGGGAAGACGCCGATCTGGCGCTTTTGGATGACACCCTTGAGCAAGAGCTGGAGGATCTGAAGGTCCAGAAAATGAGTGTGTCGGTGCCGGGCCTGCTGCCTCGTGACAAACGGCCCAGATTGACCGACCCTAACTGGGACAGACGCAGCGGCAAAGTGCCGGCCTGGATCATGGGGGTGCATGTCGCCTTTATGGTGTGGACCATCATCAATGCCCACTATCCGGCTATTTTTGTTTCCGGGATGCTCTTTTTCATCGGCTTTGCCCATGTCACCTGGCCCTTTCAGAACAATATCAACCTGAAGCCGCCTATGCTTGTCGGTTTCTTTCTGGCTGGCCTGGTCATTCATGGCGGCCTGCAAGGATGGTGGATTGCACCGGTCCTGGGCAGTCTGGGTGAATTTCCTCTCATGGTGACTGCCACTGTGCTGACCGCCTTTAACGATAATGCGGCCATCACGTATCTGTCCACCCTGGTTCCCGGTTTTACCGACAGCCTTAAATACGCTGTGGTGGCCGGAGCCGTTACCGGAGGCGGACTCACCGTTATTGCTAATGCTCCCAATCCTGCGGGGCAGTCCCTGCTCAAAGGATACTTCAGCAATGGTGTTTCCCCCATTATTTTACTCAAATACGCCATTTTGCCTACCCTGGTCATGGGGCTCTGTTTCCTTGTCTTATAAAAGTGGTACTTGAGGTTGTCAACTTTCGTGATGCCGGCATTCCAGATGAAACAGAGCCTTTTCTGATAGTAGTATTTACCACCGGCTCGACTGTACATAAATGCGCCAAGGCCCTGAAAGAGGCTGGAGCGAACAGGGTTGAGGTCTTAACCATCTGCCGGGCAGATAAGATCTTCTCATAGTACTTGCTTATATCTCCTCACGAACTTAAAAAAATAAGTTATAAAAACCTGTCGACGACGTTAAAACAACGTGCAGAGGTTTTATAAACACATAACACTCTGTTTTGGCGGGACAATTGTGCCACAAATATAGATAAAGCAGTCTTCTTTACTTTTGGGCAAGTGCAAAAAAGGTGAGCACACTATTGGATCTCACCCATTTAAGCAAAACCGCAAGTAACGCTTGTTCTTGTATATGCGGCATGTTACGCTGGATCATATCGGCTTGCCGTGCAACTTTCACCAATGTCATACTCAAGAGATCAACAGTTTCCAAGATTTGTTCTTCACGTCATCGATCCTCCCTACCGTGCCAGGTCCGGAGAACATAAAGCACGCTCTTTCTCACTTCATACCGCACCACATAGCGGCCAAAAATGAATTCCCGTATCTCACCGGGAAAATCCTCCACAGGCCTACCGATTCGAGGTGTTACAACCAGTCCTTTAATTGAGCGTAGTAACCTGTCTGCAACTCGATTTGCTGTTACAGGGTTATGTTTGGCGATGAACTCTCGTAAGCGAACGAGGTCATGAAGGGCAGCACGGGAAAATTGCAACTTCACAGGGGTGGA
>JAYEOK010000095.1:0-4069 GCA_034722915.1 Thermodesulfobacteriota bacterium
TAAGTTCATTTCAATTTACTGTTGTCGCTATGTCCATTGATCTGCACACACATTCCTGGTTCTCCGATGGTACTAAAAGTCCAACGGAACTGGTTCGTCTGGCTGAAAAAAGTGGGGTAACTGCTCTCGCCGTTACCGACCATGATACCATGGATGGAGTAGAGGAAGCCCTGTCAGCAGGTATTGAATACGGGGTGGAAGTGGTTCCCGGCCTTGAAATCAGTGTGATGCACAAAAAAAAAGCATTGCATATTTTAGGGTATTATATGGATTCTTCCAATGATATATTAGCCGAAGCATTGATAACCCTGCAGGCGGCAAGAGATCGGAGGAACGAAAAAATTATTGCGAAACTGCAAGAATTAGGAGTTGCTGCAACCGTACAGGAACTTAAGGAAATTTCAGGGGTCGGGCAGACAGGTCGTCCGCATATTGCAAAGCTTCTCATGAATCACGGGATGGTACGTTCCATATCCCAGGCCTTTGATGAGTATCTGAAAAAAGATAGAAAAGCTTACGTTGCAAGGTTTGCTTACAGCGCAGAAGATGCCATTGGCTTTATTACCGGAGCTGGTGGGCTGGCTGTTCTTGCCCATCCAATTCAGGTGGATAGAACGTTGAACTCCCTTGCTGCACTCCTTCCTGTCTTGAAGTCTTTCGGCCTCGAAGGGATTGAAACGTACTATCCCACTCAGAAGAAAAAAATGCGGAAACGAATTAGAAAGTTTGCTGAAGAGAATGATCTGTTGTTGACTGGTGGCAGTGATTACCACGGGGACATTCGTCCGGGAACACGACTTGCCGGAGGCAATAATGTATTTGTTCCTCCTGAACTTTTAGAAAAGATGAAAGAGAGACTTGCTGCAAAAGCTTAGAGCTTCTGAACAGACCCTAACACCGGTGATGAACGGTAAGCCGGCATAAGTGCCTTAGCAGAAAATTTCTTGTGAAAAGAACAAGGAAATATTCTGTAAGGCACTAACACCGGTGATGAACGGTAAGCCGGCATAAGTACCTTATCAGAATATTTTCTTTGAAAAAAACAAGAAAATATTCTGTAAGGTACTAACATAACTTTTAGATGGAAAAATAATGTATTCAATACTTATTGTTGATGATGAACCCAATTATCTCATAGTTCTCTCGGAATTGCTTCGTGATGAAGGACTGGAGGTTTTTACTGCCTCATCCGGAAAAGATGGATTGGCAATTATACAGGATGTGGATCTTGATCTGGTCATCACAGATATGCAGATGCCTGAAATGGATGGCTTGCAGTTTCTGGAAAAAATCAAAGAGACTAATAGTCATCTTCCTGTAATCATGATTACTGCCTTTGCTGAAGTGGAAAAAGCTGTGGCTGCCATGCAGGCAGGTGCGTACAACTATCTTGCCAAGCCATTTTCCAACGATGAACTGCTGGTTAATATTAACAAGGCTGTACACCATTATTCTCTGGTTCGGGAGAACAGAAGACTGCGCAAAGAGATGCTGGGCCGTGCCGGGTTTTCCGGAATGGTTGGTAAAAGCAAGCTTATGCTGCAGATATACGAGTTGATTGAAAAGGTTGCACCGACTCCTTCGTCTGTGTTGATCACCGGTGAGAGCGGAACAGGTAAGGAGCTTGTGGCCAAGGCGATTCATTTTAACAGTCCACGTGCTGATAAACCTTTTATTACCGTGAATTGTGCAGCTCTTGCTGATAATCTTCTTGAAAGTGAGCTTTTCGGGCATGAGAAAGGTGCATTTACCGGAGCTGTTGTCATGCGTAAAGGGCGCTTTGAACTTGCTGATGGTGGAACACTTTTTCTTGATGAGATAGGTGAAATTCCCCTGGCGCTCCAGGCAAAGCTGCTGCGGGCCATTCAGGAAAAATGTTTTGAGCGGGTAGGAGGAAGTAAAACATTGAGTGTTGATGTGCGGATTGTGAGTGCCACTAACCATGACTTAAGAGAGGATGTGAAGAAAGGAGAATTCCGTGAAGATCTTTACTATCGTCTGAATGTAATTCACATTGCATTACCGGCACTCAGAGAGCGTCAGGATGATATACCCTTGCTGGTTGACTATTTTGTGAAAAGTGTTGCTGAACGTTTTGGCAAATCAAATCTTGAAATTAATAAGGAGGCCATGCGTCTTCTTGTCGGTTTACCCTGGGAAGGAAATGTCCGGGAGTTGGAAAACACCATTGAGCGTGCAGCCATACTATGTGATGGGGATAAGATAAGCGCTGATGATGTGCAGCCTGAATCAATAGGACAGGACAAGCAGCAGGCCTGGGAACGGGATCTCGATCTTACTCAGATGATTCCTGCTGATGCAGGGCTGAATGATGTTCTGTATGCCATTGAGGATAAGATGTTGCGTCAGGCTCTGGAGGCAACATCGTATGTGCAGGCCAGAGCTGCGGAAAGGCTTGGAATTACTAAAAGTTTACTCCAGTATAAGTTGAAAAAATACGGGCTCAAGAAAAAGAAATAACGGTTTGACTTACAGTCCTTATCCAATTCCCCAGTGCAGCTTATTTCTCAAAATAGCAAAGTAGTCGCGATGTGGAGAAATAATGAGGCGCAAGGGGTGTTGTGCTGCTTCGATCTCAAGGGTGTCTTCTCTACTCATGTCCCAGGCCGGTTGACCATCAACTATGATATGTGCCTGGTGGTTAAGTTTGCTTTCAAGGTTTGTTCGCAGATGACTGTTTGCCGGCAAAAGTACTGGCCGTGAGCTCAGCATAAAAGGGCAGATGGGAGTAACCAGAATGGACGCCAGCCCGGGATACACTAAAGGGCCTCCGGCAGAGAGGTTGTAGGCAGTCGAACCTGTGGGGGTCGAAAAGATAAGGCCGTCTGCCTTGTAAGTAGTGATGTATTCGTCGTCAGCTCTGGTGGCTAGCTGGAGCACCTGGTCCATGGTTCCCTTACTGATGACTGCCTCGTTTAATGCATAGCGGGATTTGCCTGTTTCTCCTTTTCCTGCAAGAGAAACTTTAAGCATCATTCGGTTTTCAATGGTAACTGTTTCAGAAATCAGCTCATCCACTGCAGCAGTTGCTTCCTGCTCGGTCCGTTCTGTGAGAAAGCCCAGGTTTCCCATGTTAATTCCCAGTACAGGGATGGAATATCGTGCTGCCTGGTCAGCCACATGCAACAGGGTTCCGTCACCGCCAAGAACAATAAGAACATCAAGGTCATCGCTCACGATACCAAGAGCCACGGCGATTCCCTGCTGCTCAAGTCTTCTGGAGATGCCGGCAGCAAGAGCAGCCGCTGGAGCATCGTCTTTTTTGGAAACAATTCCCGCGTGTTTCAGGGAAAAGTTCAAGCTTGTACGAAAAGATTCGGACAAAAGTGACATATCAGATTTTCCCAAGTTCCTTTGAGCGGTTGACTGCAGCTTCTATTGCATCCATGACAATCCCTTTGAAGCCGCTACGTTCCAGAACATGTTGGGCAGCTATGGTGGTTCCCCCGGGAGATGTCACCATGGCTCGCAGTTCAGCAGGGTGTTTTTTACTTTCAATGAGAAGTTTTACAGAGCCCAGTATGGTTTGCAGGGCAAGGGTCTCAGCAGTGGGGCGAGGCAAGCCCGCTTTTATGCCCGCATCAATCATTGCGTCTGCAAAGGTGAAAACATAGGCCGGACCTGAACCTGATAGTCCGGTTACTGCGTCGAGAGCTGTTTCATCAAGGATAACAGCTTGGCCTATTTTGTTCAGGATCTCTTCGCAACGGCGCAGATCATCTTCTGTTGCATTTTTATTGCCGCTGAGCCCTGATGCAGCTTCGAGGACGAGTGCCGGGGTATTAGGCATCACCCGAATGATTTTACAATCGTCACGCGCGAGTCCTTGTTCGTAAAAGGAGATGGGAAGCCCGGCAGCTATGGTGATAATCAGGTGTTCAGGTGTTACCAGATCTTTGCTGGCCGCAAGGACGATCCCCATGATCTGTGGTTTTACAGCAAGAAGGATCGTTGTGCAGGACTGCCAGAGAGGATCACTGTCTGCAAATCCCTGCACACCGTAGGTGGCAGTCATATAGTCGCGTCGCTCCTGGTTTGGCTCTGCAAC
>JAYEOK010000096.1:0-4063 GCA_034722915.1 Thermodesulfobacteriota bacterium
GTGAAGTCGTTGAGTTGAATATCCAACCAGATCATGTCCATTTGTTCGTGAAGGTTCCCCCTGTTTCTATCTCAACTTTGCTGGGTAGAATGATAGTGAATATTTACCCACTGATCTTTATCTAACAGATATCAATCCCTGTTCAGTTAGGAACGTACAATAAATAACTTGAACAAATTAATGCACCCCAAGGGCATTTCCTCCGGGGCATATTTTTTTCCGTCTTCTGTGTTGCTCGTTGCTCACGTAACCCGTTATGCTCCCGGCTCGCGCCTTGAATACGAAAAAAAATCCTATTAATTTTTGTTGAACTTATCGCCCTGCGGGCGGGTTTTAAAAAGAAAATATCGAATATCGAACAAGGAATGTTGAACCGCAGAAGGGGAAGAGCCCTTGATCCGTCGTCTTTTATTCCGATCGATATTCGATATTCCTTGTTCGATATTCGATATTCATTTTTTTAAGCTTCGTAAAAAATGAAAATTCCTATGCTATCAAGTTATTTATCTCCCGTTCCTTAACAGATATCAATCCCTGTTCAGTTAGCCATTTGTTATTCAAACCAACCTGTGTGCCTCGCTTAGGAACGTACATTAAATAACCTGAACATCTTTCTTGCCCTTCGGAGTCTCGTGCCTCGCTTACCTGTTCCGCCAGCAATACTTTAAAAACCGTTACATACAGGGAGTATGCAAAGCTTTTTAAAGTGTCGCTGACGAAAAAATTGCGGCGAAATATGTTCAGGTTATTTAATTCCCGTTCCTTATCTGACCTTGAACAAAAAAACTCGTTTTTGTACGGACACTATAAATGAGCCCGTTGATTTAATGTGTTTTCGCCCGATCTCTTCGTTATACGGAAAATTTTATCCTCGAAATATTAATTATATACCTGCGGTAAAATTTCTCACATGCCTTGACCTCGAACGAAAATCCTATTAAATCAACAGACTAACAGACTCACAAATAATCAATTACGTATACAGCGAACATAACTTCTGCTTTCCAGATGTTCCTCTCCCATGCCGCCATCGGTGAACGAAATGCTCCACCTTCGTGTGCCGTAAAGGGTTGATGTTCCATAGGCAGATGTTCGGCACTGAAAGGAAGGATCGATGGTTGGTCTGTCATAATCATTGGTGCATTCGGGATCATTGGTGTTATCACCGCAATAATCGGGATGAGACCCTAGATTTCTCAAGGGAACAGGGCAGCCATTAGTACAGACGACCAGACTTTTCAGCTCCCCGAGATCAGGCAAGCGCCAGTCACTATGGTCATCCAGATTCAAGTTGTCGCAATAACTGACTGAATCGGCATAATTATACTCTGTTCCATCATCACAACGCTGCCATTCGTGTCCATCAGATGTCACCACGGTCTGGTCGCCGGTGGGGCAGCCGCCACCAATGTCAACCTCCTTGTACTGTCGACTCATTTCACCGAGACTGTCGCCGTGGGCGGAGGCGAAAACTGTATATTTTTTAGCCGTACTCGGTACGAAGGTGGCCGTACAAGTGGTGATCAGCTTGGACTTGGTGCAGGTGCCGGGGGTAATCGTGGAGTCATCCGGGAAGGCTTCCCAGGTAATTGAATTTTCTGATAAAGGGTTATATGTGCCATCTGTTACTTCGAATTTGAGGTCAGTTTGAGTCACTGTGAAGCTGGTGATGCTCAGTTTTAGTGCAGGGATGGAGAAGAGACTAATCGGGTCAAAAGGATAGGTACATGAGCCGGTACCAAGGACACAGGTTGAGGGCAGGATGTCCCAGTTGTAGCCCAGTGTTCCGAGAGATACTGCCACCTTAGACTCCAGGCCCAGAAAGGCATCAAAGGAGGTAAGCTGAATCAAGCGTCCGGGATGGGCCGCAAGAAAATCCAGGTTGTTTGTAGTCTCCTCAAAGGTGAGGCTTGACCCGGCCAATGGCTCCACTGTCAGGCTGCCGCTGGCCACCTTGTAAAATTCCACTTCGATTTTTGGAATCAACCGAATTTCAGCACTGGCCTGCCCTACGATATCCAGGGATGCCGTCAACGAGCTTGCTTCATTGTGGATGATATAAGGGATCCAGGATGAACCGTTATACCTGGCCCCTACTTCCACCGTCTCCGTAAGATTTGCCTGGGCTAATGCCTTGATTTCGGCTGCGGCGGAGGCAGAGGCTACCACATCCATAGACAAGGTGACCTCTTGGTAGACGGGAACAGGTCCTGCTGTGTAAACCGACATCCAGGTCCGATCAAAGAGCGTGAAACTTTTGCTTACCTTACCTTCAGCAGAAAAGTTATATTCAGCCAGGGCGGTCAGGGAGAGTATTCCTTTGGCTGCCACTTTTGCGGAATATAATTGTTTGAAAACGGTTTCGGTTCCGCCCCACTCCGCACTGCTGATGAGCTGTGGTTCAAATTCGGCTGTAACTGTTGCGGTAAAAGAACTCTCTACAGCTTTAGGTTCAATAAGTTTGATTATGCTCGACTTTCCCTGTGGCAAAACAATCAGACCTTCTTCATTGTAGGCATAGTCGGTCTGCTCTGCAGCCAAGAGACTGTTTTCCCATTCTATACGGCTATACTTACTGCCGTCTTTACGGGTGAAACTTTTGGCTGTAGCAATTTTTTGGCTACCGGCCGGCAAGTCTTTAGCCTGGGCGGCTATGTCAAAGAGCTGGAATGAAGAAAATATTGAGCCACGATCCAGGACATCAGTAAGAGAAGCATCGGAGGTGTAGACTGTGACGGCACCACCGGAACTGGAAGCAGAATCCACCGTGCGCAAAGTCATCCCGCCAGCAGTATCTTCTGAAAACAGGGCATTGCCGGGAGTTGGCGGAGTACCCCCAGCATAGGTATATGTTGTTCCATCTGTGGTTGTATGTTTTCCCAGGCCGAGATCAGCCGCCTTGGCCACTTGGGTGGAGTTATCTACCTGTACTTCGTATTTATAGGTTTTAGCTTGCAGGCTATTGGAAGAGTTGCTGGCGGAGGTGAAATATTCTGCCACGATCTTTCCAAAGTAAAGGGTATCAATAATAAGGCCGGTTATTTCTGTCTGACTGACACCAGTGACCGTTTTTTTCAGAGTGGAAGCGTCGAGAGTAAAGTCTTCGCTGGTAGATAGGTAAATTTTATATTCTACTTGATCCACCGGAGTGACACCGTCACTGCCGGGCACCCAGGCCATCTCAATTTTGTCAGTATCTTTGGCCACCATCAGGGCAAGAGATGGGATTTTTTCCTGCATGGTTACACTGCCAGAGAGAAGTAGTGGCAGTATGGGGGCGACAGTTCTATCGGTATTCGCAGCCTGAACGGGTAGTAAGAAGCTTGCCCAAACTACAATGAAGGTCAGTAACTGGATTACTCTTTCTTGGCGCATGGTGAACCTCCATGGTCTCCTAATAATGTTGGTGGATGTCTCTTCGCTTAGGACTCGCTCATAAGTAATTTAACATTTTATAGAGCGAAATGTAACCCTTCTCAGAGTTTTCGCCTACCTGCAAGGGTTTTGATCTGGAAAAATTCTTGTATTCGGATGTATTCGGGTAGAGTAGAGCACTGATTCAGCAGATTCCTTTGGATCTTTAATTATGATGAACTCGTAAAAAACTCTCTGCTCCATCATTCCCGCGCAGGCGGGAATGACGGGATAAGGGATGTTTTGGCTTTTTACGAATTCATCAATTATAAGCTTTCATTAAAAAGCACCTTTCACTCTTAAATCCATTAATTGTATCAGGAAGAAAAGAAAGAATACATACAGAGTAAAGCAGGAAGAAAAAGGAACTTTTAAAAGACCCTAACACCGGTAAACGGTAAGTGAGGCCGGCACTCAGCTTTTCAGGAGTAAGGCACTAAATTATTTACAGAAGAAATGACAGCAACAATTCAAAATGCTGTTAACAATGCTCTAGTTCACCATCAGGCTGTTGGGAATAAAATTGCTTAGGAACGTACAATAAATAACTTGAACAAATTAATGTACCCCAAGGGCATTTCCTCCGGGGCATATTTTTTTCCGTCTTCTGTGTTGCTCGTTGCTCACGTAACCCGTTATGCTCCCGCCT
>JAYEOK010000097.1:0-15765 GCA_034722915.1 Thermodesulfobacteriota bacterium
GCCGATTTAATATATTCACAATCCTCACGTAGCCAGCTACGCTGCGGTTGTGAATATATTAAATCAACTGAACCTGTAGCACATTTACGACAGGAAAATGCCAATTTATTTTTTACCAAACCCTAAGAATCTCAGCAGGCAAATAATAATGGATGAAAAGCAGGAACAGGTCAGGATAGATAAATGGCTGTGGGCTGCCCGGTTTTTTAAAACAAGAAGTCTTGCAGCAAAAGCTGTAACTGGTGGGAAGGTGTCCAAAAACGGACAACGAACAAAACCTGCCAAGGCTCTGGCAATTGGTGACGAACTCACAATACAGAAGGGTGCCATGGAACAGATTGTAACTGTTCTTGATCTTGCCAGCCGAAGAGGGCCTGCTGTGGTTGCCAGAACTTTATACGAGGAATCTGAGAAATCCATTAATGATCGGGAAGAGAAAAGGAAGTTGCGTTCTCTTTTTTACGCTGGACAGACCATGCCTGCTAAAAGGCCTGGGAAAAGGGATCGACGAAAAATAAAAGAATTTATCCGTAAAGGCGAATAACCATAGAGGAAAAGATAATGAATAAAATAGAAAGAGCATTAATCAGTCTGACTGACAAATCAGGAATTGAAGGCTTTGCCAAAGAACTTGCAGATCTCGGTGTTGAAATTCTTTCCACTGGTGGGACTGCTGCTAAAATTCGGGAATCCGGCATTGACGTTATGGATGTTTCCGAATTTACAGGGTTTCCGGAAATGCTTAATGGTCGTGTGAAGACCCTGCACCCTAAAGTCCATGGCGGTATCTTGAATCAGAGAGCAAATGCGGATCATCAGAAACAGTGTGCTGAATATGGATTGAAAAATATCGACCTCATTGCAGTCAATCTCTATGCTTTTGAGAAAACCGTTGCTGATCCTGATTGTACCTTGGGAGATGCCATTGAAAATATCGATATCGGCGGTCCAGCCATGCTGCGTTCCTCTGCCAAAAATTTCAACGATGTTACTGTAATTATAGATCCTGCCGACTATCCGCAGGTACTGAAAGAGATAAAGGAAACAGGAAATACAACTCTGAAAACAAGGTTCCGCCTGGCTGCTAAAGTTTTTAAGCTTACTTCCACCTATGATACAACCATTTCAAACTGGCTTGAAAAAGTGGATGTAGACAGCAATGATTACTTCAAATAGAGGGAAGTTGATATGTTGAAGATGGCAGTGCTGCTCTCTGGAAGCGGACGAACACTTGATAATTTTCACGATAGAATAAAAGAAGGAAGTCTGCAGGCAGAGGTGCAGGTTGTAATCTCAAATGTTGCTGATGCCCTTGGCCTGAGCAAGGCGGAAAAATACGGTTATCCTGCATTTCATGCCACCAGCAATGATGAGATCAATTCTATTTTAAAAGACTATGACATTGATATCATAACTCTTGCCGGATATCTGAAACTCTATCAGGCGCCATCGAATTTAAGCAATGCCGTTATAAATATTCATCCTTCACTTATTCCAGCCTTTTGTGGTGACGGATTTTATGGTTCAAGAGTACATAAGGCTGTTAAAAAACGAGGCTGCATGGTCACTGGTTGTACCGTACACTTTGCCAATGAAGTATATGATGAAGGGCCGATTATTCATCAGCAAAGTGTATCCCTTGAGTATTCGGATTCTCCTGATGATATTGCAACGAAAGTATTTGCCGCCGAATGTGAAGCTTTTCCTGAAGCGATAAACAGGGTAGATGACAAGGGGATTGATTTCTTTTGGGATAGGGTAACGGGTTGAATATGAAAAGTAGTATACTGTTAAATGCTGATGAAATTGCTCTTGCAGTGAATCGTATCAGTCTGCAGGTTCTTGAAAAAAATCAAAAGCCTGATAATCTTGCCATTGTAGGTATCCATACTTGCGGCGTTTACCTTGCCCAGCGAATTCGAACCTTCATCAAAGAGCAAACTTCCCATCTTGTCCCATATGGCAGCCTCGATATCAATCTTTATCGCGACGACTGGAGTCTTATAACTCAAAATCCGGTGGTGAAAACCACAGACATAGGTTTTGATGTGGAAGGTAAAGAAATTATTCTGGTTGATGATGTTTTGTTCACCGGTAGAACCATACGTGCTGCCATGGAAGCTTTAATGGATTATGGGCGCCCCCACAGTATTCAACTTGCCATATTGATTGACAGGGGAGGGCGCGAATTACCCATTCAGGCTGACTATGTTGGCCTGAACACCGCAGTGCGCTCTGATGAAAAAATTCAGGTCATGTTCCAGGAACAAGGTGGAAAGGATCAGGTTATTCTGGAAAATAAGTCCTGAACCATTACATTCCGAGGTCTTTCGTCGTTTTTTTCGCTATTCTTCGAAACAGATTAATTTAATAGCATAGGAATTTTCATTTTTTACGAAGCTTAAAAAATGAATATCGAACATTAAAGGACGACATTCGACATTTTCTTTTTAAAACCCGCCCTCAGGGCGATAAGTTCAACAACAATATAAAAAAATATGGAACTCCTGGCACCTGCTGGAAACACTGAAAATTTTCTCGCGGCCATGGAAGCAGGTGCCGATGCTGTTTATGTTGGTGCGCCGGCAATAAATGCCAGAAATCTTGCCCGTGATCTTCGCCTTGAAGAAATCTTTTCCATGGTGCAGTACTGCCATGATAATGAAAAAAAAATCTATCTTGCTGCAAACAGCCTTGTCAGAGAGCAGGATCTTCCCCAGGCAATAGAAACCCTTGCCATGCTTGAGGCCATGGATACTGATGGTCTTATTGTTCAGGATCTGGGCCTGGTACGCATGATCCGTGAATATTTCCCTGCAATCCCATTGCACGCTTCCACTCTGCTTTCTGCAAACAACTCCCAATCCCTGCAGGGATTTAAAACATTAGGTTTTGAAAGGGTAGTACTCGCCCGTGAACTGACACTCAAGGAAATTGAAATCCTGTGTCAGAAAAGTGATGTTGAGATAGAAGTCTTTGTCCATGGGGCCATGTGTTTTTCATACTCAGGACTTTGTCTGTTTTCTTCTTTTCTTGGTGGAAAAAGTGGTTTGCGCGGTAAATGTGTCCAACCCTGCCGACGCCATTACAGTTGGAATACGAGAGGAAGACAATCTTCTTCAAGAACTAAAAACAAAAAAAAATCTGGTACTCAGACAGGTAAGGGCCAGTATCTGTTCTCAATGAACGATCTTTCAGCCCTTGAGGCTGTTCCAGATCTTCAAAAGGCCGGAGTTGCGTCTCTGAAAATTGAAGGCCGTCTCCGTTCAGCTCACTATGTGTCCCATATTGTTCAGGCCTATCGTCTGGTCATGGATGCAACGCCTGAAACCTTTCCATCTGCACTTACAGAGGCAACGCATTTAAGTAACAGGGCCATGGGCCGTAAGACTTCATCCGGGTACTTTTTTTCTCCACAACCCGCAGGTGCCATTACCCCGTACCATTCTGGTAATATGGGTGATTTTCTGGGGCGGCTAGGGAGCATTAAAAGCTATGAAAATAGATTGTACGCCAGGCTGACACTCAAAGAAGAACTGGCAACAGGCGACAGATTACGACTTCATGCTGAACTATCCGGCGAACGATTAGCCTTCACCCTGAAAGAGCTTCGCCATGCCAATAATGATGTGGACAAGGCAGCTGCAGGAGATAAAGTCCAGCTTCTGGTACCTGATTGGCAGTTTCATTCAAGTTCCAGCAATAGCCGGGTTGATGTGTATCGGGTGGATGTGAAAAAGGATGGTGGGTTCACAACGAAAAGGCTGCCCGATATCCGAAAAAGTGGGGCTCTTGTGGATAAATTCCACAAGGAAAAACGTGCATACATTCATGAAATCCAAAATAAAGTAACGCCTCCATTGGAGGAGTCTGAACTACCGGATTTGAGAATTCCACGTATGCGTGGTGGCAAGAAGGGGAAAAAAACCGGCAAAAAGATTAAGCTGCCATTGGATTTATGGCTTCGTTTTGATTCTGCAAAATATTTATACAACGCTCTTCCTTTTGTTCCGGATCGCTATCTTTTGCCCATAAACAAGGCCAACCTCAGCCAGACCGGCCAGTTAAAAAGATATCTTGGCAGGCGAGTCCGTGATCTTACCTGGTGCTTACCTCCAATCCTTTTTGAAGGAGAACAGTTCAGGTTGAATAAGCAGATACAACTGCTTATTCGTTCCGGCTTCCGGAGTTTTCAACTGGGCCATATTGCCCAGTTTATGTTTTTCCAGAAAGAACAGAAAGTGTATCTTTCCTCTGATTATACGGTCAATCTGCTCAACAGTCAGGCTGTCACGCTGATGGAAGAAGGCGGGCTGGAAGCAGCGCAACTCTCCATTGAAAGTGACAAAAAAATTCTGATTGAACTCATTGCCAGATATCGCAGATATCATTCTGATCTCAAATTAGGACTTTCTGTTTACGGCGCCCCAGCACTTTTTACAGCAAGGTTGGATCCTGAACATTTTAACTATAGCAAGACACTGAAAAGCCCTAAAAATGAAGAGTTTGTTCTCCTCAAAAAAGATAACGTGACAGCAACTGTTCCTGTACGACCTTTCTCTCTTTTACCATATTTGTATGAATTAAAAGCTATAGGGCTTGATTATGCCGTGATTGATTTAAGTAATCTGCATACAGGGAAAAAAGAGATGGAAGAGCTGGCAGAAAGATTGAGTGGAACCGGAAAATACTCAAAGCTTCCGACTTTTAATTATTTAGGTGTTCTGGAGTAGGGAGGGGAATGTGTGAGCCCTTCTAATATTGTTTGGTTTTTCCTTAATAAAGTTGTAACTTATTGAGATGCCTACCTGAACTTTCCATTAACCACAGGACAAGACTTGTTTATGCGCTATCCGCAGCATTTGTATACTCTTGCATTTCTCTTTTTTACCATATCTTTTTTTATAATCAATATTCCCTGCAAACCAGTCTTTGCCGGCTCAAAAATAATTTCCGTGAAAGTCGGTGCCTATGAGAATTATCCTAAAATTTTTACCGATGAAAACAATGAAGTTTCGGGATTCTGGCCGGATCTCCTCAACTATATCGCAAAAAAAGAAAACTGGAAAATCGAATACGTGCATGGGAACTGGAGTGAAAACCTTGCTGCGTTAGAGAGAGAGGATATCGATATAATGCCTGACGTAGCTTTTACGGAGAAAAGGAATAGTTTGTATTTTTTCTCTGAAGAACCTGTACTTATGAGTTGGGCGCGTCTGTATGTAAATACAAACAATAATGACATCAAGTCTCTTGAAGATCTGAAAAATAGAAAAATAGCAGCTCTCAGGGGAAGTTCCAATCTGGAGAATGAAAAAGGGCTCAGGGTGTTTTTACAAAAATTTAATATTCCCTGTACATTTATTGAATTGGACAGTTACGTTGAAGTATTTCAGGCAATTGACCAGAGTAGAGTTGACGCTGGAATAACGAATAGAAATTTTGGCAATAAAAATGAGTTGAATTATGATGTGAAAAAAATAGGGATAATATTTAATCCTGCTATTCTTCAATTTGCTTTTCCCAGGCATGCACATTCCACTCCGTTTCTTGCAAATGCAATAAATTTTCATATGGCACAACTGGTGGCTGATAAGGATTCATTGTATTATCAGTTGCTGAAAAAATATTTTGAGGCGGAGATAGCTAAGCAAAAAATCGAGGTCTATCCTGATTGGCTAAATACTGCATTGCTTAGCGTCACTGCACTGTTCGTCTTTTTTATCCTTGCCATTTTTGGAGCAAGATTTCAGGTAGAGAGAAAGACCAGGGAACTTAAAAATATCAATGATGCATTGAGACAAAGTGAAGAAAAATTTCGAGTTCTTGCTGACGAAGCTCCTGACATCCGATATCGAGCGGATATAGAAGGAATCGTTATTTATATTTCCAGGTCAGTTGAAAAATTATCTGGCTATACAGCGGAAGAAATTATTGGCAGAAAGATAACAGACTTTTATACAGATCCTAGTGAGAGAGAGGCCTTCTTAGCTGTATTGCGAAAAGATGGATATGCAAATGACTTTGTCACAAAATTAAAACGAAAAAATGGCTCAATATGCTGGGCAGCAGTCAATATACAGTTCTATAAGGACAGTGGAGGCAATATTCTTGGGGTGGATGGAACGATCAGAGACGTTACCGACCAAAAACAGGTTCAAATTACATTGGAACAGAGTGAACAGCGCTTACAACTTGCTCTGGAAGGCTCGGATATAGCGATATGGGATTGGAATATGCAAACGAATGATGTTTATTGCAACCCCAGATATTTCTCTATGCTTGGTTATAACTATACAGAATTGCCCCATACTCTTGCAACCTGGGAAGAGCTGTTGCATCCAGAAGACAGGGCCTCGGTCAAACGACAGGTTCAGGATAGTATAGAGAAAGGTTCTGGCGAATGGAGTATAGAATTACGTTTTCGGACAAAAGATGGTCATTATAAATGGATTTTAGGGCGTGGGAAAGTTGTAGAATTTTCTCAAGACAATACACCTCTTCGGGCAGCAGGAACACATCTTGATATCACAAGCCGGAAGGAAACAGAAAAGAACCTGATCAGGGCCAAAAAAGAATGGGAAAAAACGTTTGATGCAATCCCTGACATTGTGACTCTTCATGATACAAATTTGCGTATTGTCAGGGCTAACAAGTCGGCCATGGATTTTCTGGGACAGAGTTACGATGAACTCTTAGGGCGTTATTGTTATGAAACATTTTTTGGCCTTCAAGAACCCTGTTCCAACTGTCCGGCAATCAGTACTCTCAGGGACACAAATATCCATGGTGCAACCATTGAACATAAGGAATTGGATAAAATTTTTCAGATATCATCTTCTCCAATTCTTGACCGAAATAATGATGTTCAACTTGTTGTTCACATTGCCAAAGACATTACAGAATTGAAACAACTGGAAAATCAACTTCACCAGTCACAAAAGATGGAGGCCATCGGTCTGATGGCTGGTGGTGTTGCCCACGACTTAAATAATATTCTTGCAGGCATCATCAGTTATCCTGAAATACTACTCCAGCAACTTCCTGAATCCAGTGAACTAAGAAAACCCATCGAAGCAATACAGCAGTCTGGTAAACGTGCGGCAACTGTGGTTGCCGACCTTCTCACTGTTGCCAGGGGAGCGGCCAGCACCAAGGAACTGTATGACATCAATGTGCTGATTGACGAATATTTGTCTTCTCCTGAATATAAGAATCTTGTGTCATGTCATCCTGGTGTCATATGCACAGAGCAACTTGATGCGTATCATCCCATCATTTTCTGTTCTTCCATGCACATTAAAAAAATAGTTATGAATTTGATAAGCAACGCAGTTGAATCCATTAGAGATAAAGGAAATGTTTTTATTTCAACCTCCAATCAGCAGATTGAAACAAAAAAAGATCAAAAACAACTAAATGTTGAACCAGGTGAGTATGTGATGATAACGGTCCAGGACGACGGCCCAGGCATCTCTGACACGGACTTGGTGCATATCTTTGAACCGTTTTACACTAAAAAAGTGATGGGACAAAGCGGTACCGGACTTGGCCTGGCAATTGTCTGGAACAGTGTGCAAGATCATGATGGTAAAATTTTTGTAATGAGCAGTAAAAAGGGAACACGTTTCCAGGTCTATTTACCGGTAAGTGCAGAGCAGGCTGTTCAAACCAAAGGTGAAAAGAGAGAAGACCTGACCGGAAACAAGGAGCATCTGCTGGTTATTGATGACGAGCCGCAAATTCGGGATATTGCCAGTCTGATATTGCAGGAACTGGGATACAGAGTTGATTCTGTCTCTTCTGGTGAATTAGCTATTCAGTACGTAAAGGATAATCCTGTGGATTTACTTGTGATAGATATGTCGATGGAACCCGGTATCAATGGACACCAGACATATGAAGAAATACTCAAACTGTATCCAGAGCAAAAAGCTATCGTTGCCAGTGGCTTTTCTGAGACTAATGATGTGACGGCAACTCTCCAACTCGGTGCTAACGGATTTATACAGAAACCGTACTCAATTGATCAACTTGCTCTGGCGGTTAAAGAGGCATTAATATCTTAGTGCCTTACTCCTTAATTCCTGTCACTCTTTACAGTACCCCCTTGAGGGGTGTAAAAAACAAGAAAACGAAAAAGGCTTTAAAGTTAGGAGGTTGAATATACAACCAAGGCACTTATGCCGGCTTACCGTTCATCACCGGTGTTAGAAATTCTTTTTATTTTTCTTTTTTCTCCCACCTCTGGTTGACAATAACGTACCGGCTGTAAAAAAGCAATTGCAGCCCATCCTGATGTCCACCGTGCTGATATTATTCCTTTTTCCATTGAAGGAAATATTTATCAGGGTATAGAAGATCTGTTTACGATAAGCCCTGTTTCCCGTGATCTGGTCAACAGTGGCAAAGCCAAAATTATTGGTGCTCTCTATGACGTAGCAAACGGTACGATCCGTTGGATTCCGGAAGCAAAAACAATCGAAATCCTGGCCAAAGTAGAAGCGAATTCTGCAAGAGCTATGAATGCTATGGCTAAATAGTGCCTGTCTGTAAATGGTCTCTCTGTTGCCGGATGGATTCAAGGAGGAGTTGTAGTCGTTAGAGTGAATCCCTGGAATAAAAAATATCATTTCCGGACAGACACTAAAGAACTTTTTTAGACTTCATGGCTGACACCCGTAAGATTTCTAGAATCTGTCAGCCATAAAATCTGACGTTTGACACATTTTTTTACTTACTGTTATTTCAGTGTGTTACAGGTGTCAACCATATCAGTGCCTTACTCCTCAAAAGCTGTCATAAAAAATAAGAAAATGAAAAGTTCGTTTAACGTTAGCAAGTTGGATATACCAACAAGGCACTTATACCCCTCAAGGGGGTACTGAAATGAGTGCCGGCCTCACTTACCGTTTACCGGTGTTAGTCACATTTTGTAGTGCTATGCGGCAGGACGATATTTGTTCTGCCGCAGTTTTTTGTTTTTTATGGTTTGCAGCAACTCTCATGCAGAGAGTTTTATGATTCGAGTTGTTGTCCTTCTTTTTCCAGATCTTCCCTCAAATCTTCCACCCACTGATAACGTGCGTCGGCATCAAAGGCCATTGCTTTTAAAATAATCTGTTCAAGGGCTTGAGACAGGCTGGCCCGGTAATTTCTCGGACTGGTGATCTGCTCCTTTTGTTGTAACCATTTTTGAGGTGATCGTCTCTCTTCGCTAAAAGGCAGATGTCCTGTTGCTGCCAGATAGAGTAAAACACCAAGTCCATAGATATCACTGCGTGGATCGCCCCGTTTCCCTTTAATCAGTTCAGGGGCCATATACAGTAAGTCTCCCTGGGGGCCAAGACCAGCTGCCATAATCGGATCCGGCTGTTGATCACTTGCGGCCAGCCCCATGTCAGTTAAACGCACCTGCTCTGTTTCTGTTATCAGAAAAACATGTGGGCGTAAATCGTGATGAACAATCCCTGCAGCATGTAAAGAGGATATCAAATCAAGTAACTGAGAAAAAATCGGAAGAAGCAGGTGTTGGTCTAATCGTTCCCTGTCCAGCAAAGTAAACAGGTTCTTTCCTTCTATTCTTTTGAGAACCAGAACATCTCCAACTCGTTCAAGAACCCGGGGGAGGCACGGGTGTGACAGGTCTTCAAACAGCTGCATTTCTGTTTCCAGACATACTCTGTATAAAGGATTTTGCAACACCTCGTCAAAACCGATTTTGAGAGACACTGGCTCCTTTGATTGAACAGCGTAACCTTCGTACAGCCAGGACATGGAACCTGCAGAAACGGGTTGGCTGACAACATAGTTATCGATAAAATTGGGTTGCAGGGAAGACCCTTTACGGGCTGATCGGACGTAGCGTTTAAGAGAGCCAAGTGAGGCCTGGAGAACATCAAGTTCATCGCCTGGACTGTGCAGGCGATCCTCTTTTTTCTTGGCAGATACAATGGACAGCATCTCGCCAAGACGCTCGATGACCAGACGTTGAAACAGCAGGTTTAAAAGCCAGAGAAGGGCCAGGCTGCCACTAAGGGTGATGATAAAAAAAATAATGCTTCCCTGCCAGGCTTCACGCAATGAAGTTGAAACAGGGATGGACACCGAATTGATACCGGCCAGATCGCCGGCCTTAAAACGAAATCCACCTATCATGCCGTACCTGTCCGTTAATTCATGGGGAGCCTCTTCTGCAGTGCCATGGCAACGAATGCAGGCCGGAGCAAAATAATCCGGTACCATGGAGATAAAAAATGATTCACCATTTTTCTTTACTACCCCCTGCCAGAACAAACGTGAGGAGTCCTCTTCAAACCAGTCAAACATTTCCTCTTCAAAAGGGTCAGCAAGATTACGTGGATTATGCGGATTGAGAGAAGCTCTCCGGTAGACATAATCGGGCATGGTTTCCGCAAAGCGAGCCATGATGGTGGTGCTGATATAGGTAGTGGACATCGCCTCGATAATGAGAGTGTCTTTCCCATGTAATTCTAACATTTTAGGCCGTAATTCTTCTTTTACATAGGAACGGATTGCCTCAACTTCTCTTAAAATCACTTCGGATTTTGTCATGGCATCGGCCATGAGGAGTCGCCGGGTGTTCCAGAACGAAAGTGCAGACAGAAGCAGACCGCCGCTTAATAAAATGAGAGCGGACCAGAGGAGAAAACGCTTTTTGAGATTGGTTGTTCCCCCCTGTCCATGTCGCTTGATTTTCATAGACTATCTCCAATGGTAATGATCAAATTCCTTTAAGTAAACGCCTGCTGAGTGCTAATGGCAGGTCGGCGGAGCGGATAGCCTGTGCTGTCTTTTCAGCATCATAGGATACCCGGTAGAACTCCACTACTCTTTTGCGGGTGTCAAAGATCAGGTAGCAGGAACGCGGGTCTTTGTCCCTTGGTTGACCGACACTTCCACAGTTGAGAATGTGACGTTTTCTGTTTTTAATCTCAATTTTTGTGGAACCGGATACAGCTAGAAGATCAATTGAAAAAAAGTGCTTTCTGGTAATGAGCAGCGGGCGATGACTGTGGCCTATAAAGAGGAGGCGACAACGAGTGGCTGAAAAACTCCGTAATGCATACTTTCGATCCATCACATAGCGCCAGCCCCTTGGGTTATAGGGATTAGCGTGGACAAATGTCATATTTGAAAGATCAAGACGATCGGGTAAGCCTGCCAGGTATTTTTTGTTTTCATCACTCAATTGCTCCATGGTCCAGAGGATGGCTTCTTTGGCAGAGGATGACATTCCATAGGGTGACGTTTCCCAAAGCGCGGCTACATCGTGATTGCCGGCAAGGCAGCGACAATTTTTCAAGCTCCGCACCAGCTCGACGCACTCATTGGGGTAGGGGCCATAACCCACCAGATCACCAAGACAGATACTTCTGTGCACATGACGGTGCCTGGCATCCTCTAATACACTCTGCAAAGCTTCGAGGTTGCCATGGATATCTGAGAAGACCATTAAACGCATTTAATTACCTCTTGAGTCTGGCTGCGAGGCATAGAGATCATTTTTCTCTATTAAGGCACAGAGATCCTGATCAAGGTTAAAGGCACGCAGTAAAGGACCATAACAGGCGAGATCCGGCATGGTGACGGGACAGGACGCATCAGCAAGAAAGGGAACAGGAGAAGGCTGGTTTTCAAGTTGCGATCGTAGGAACAAAGAGACCAGCCCTAACTCCTTTTTTAAGCTGCAGGAAAGCGGCAGTGATTCATTGACATAAAGATCCTGCAGACCTGCATGATCATGGGAACGGAGTTTGGCCATTCTGGCCACAACTTTATGAAATTCAACATGGATTGGGTCGAGCATAGAAGTTACCTGCTCCCAGTTCCCGGAAGAATCGAGAGAGGAAAGGAAGTGGCCAAACCTGCAGTTGGTCTCACTGAGGTCGATCTCCTGTTCAGGATAAAGAAGTATCTGGTAGATTAAATCCGTATGATAATGAAGATGCTCGAACCAGAGATCAACCAGAAAAATATCACAGGAAAGCACCTGCTCCTCTGTCAATTGAATCGGCAGCAGATCTTTCAAGTCAGTAGCTGGTGAAAAGTGTTCCCTGGCAGCAACCACAACCTGACATGAACATATTTTTTCAAGTCGATGCTGCACAGAACGACCCGGCAACAAGCCCTTCTTTTTTCGGGACAGGCCCAGCACCAGCAATTCCGCACCCAGATCATTACTCAGATTTCCCAGGACATCAATGACTTCTCCACGAATGAGGCGAATACCTGGATCAATACTGAAACGACGCAGGTTCTGGACACTCTGTTCGAGACCTGCCATCAACTGTTCACCTTCAACAGTCAGACCGTAACGCCTGACATGAGAGTCACTTTCTTCCTCAATCACATGAACCAGTGTGACTTCACATGAACGGATAAGGGCCTGTTTCCTTACTTCAGTCAGCATGTCGTTATTTGTTGAAAAGTCAATTGAGGCCGCAATAATTTGAGGTTTCCTTTCCGAGAGCCTTGTGTTCGTATGCTTTTCTGTGGTTAACTGTATGGTTTTTCGTGGCAAAAGACGTCGCCACAGAGAAGGCCGTTTAGTCATCCTGCCACCTGCTGTGACCGGAAGACGTTGCCAGCATTTCAGATCACGCTGCATCTCCGGTATGGATGGATACCGATCCTTAGCATGGCGTGAAATGGCACGGAGTATGATCGTTTGGATCTGGGGGGGGATATCCGGATTATAACAGCGAGGTGGGGTAGGGTCGTGACGCAGACGACGACGGGCAATATGTACCTTGCTGGAACGAGGCCAGGGTAACTGGCCGGTGAGCATCTCATAGAAGAGCATACCGATAGCATAGATATCACAGCGCAGGTCAGTTCGCTCGCCAAGCAGTTGTTCCGGTGCGATATACCAGGGGGTGCCTTGAGGATTCTGCAGGTCCAGGGCTAGAAGATCCGGAAGTGAGCGACAACTGGCCAAGCCGAAATCAATTAGTTTGATTCTGGAATCGTTGAGACAGATTATATTTTCAGGTTTTAGATCCAGATGAACAATGGACTGTTTATGAAGATAGCTGACCACCTCACAGAGTTTTTCCATCAGGATTAGAGCATCCTTGAGTTCCAGTTTACGATCTCTGCCGACTTGTGCGCGAAGATCCTGCCCGGATAAATTTTCCATGATAATATACTGCCTGCTTCTCTGCCGGTGTATAAAGCGTACAATTCCAGGGTGATTAAGTAATCGGCTGATTCTTTCTTCATTCTGGTAGTGGTAGAGAATGATGGGCTGATTAAGAATATCCCCGCAAGGTATTTTTAGAACAACCTGTTCACGGGAAAGCTGGTCTTCAGCAAGAAAAATAGTGGCCAATGCTCCTTCATGAAGTTTTGAGCGAATGTCGAATATATCAAGTGTATCACCAACTTCCGGAAAAGCCATATTAAAACCCCTCCACTTTAGGACAATTTCTGCAACATTCCGGGACAGGTTTGCTCAAAAATGCAATACGGATACGACTCCTGGCCCTGTCCAGTTTTTCAGTGGCATCCATGCCAAGGCCCACTTGTTCAATCTCCTTTTCGTATATTTCAAGACGCTGCCTGAACGCTTTGCGAAAGGCACGATATTCAGATTTCTGCCAAATCTGATCCAGGGAATATTGAGACAAGGAGCCAAAGCTTTTTTGGGGGGCAGGAAGCCGGCCACTGTCTGTAAACCATTCTTTCTGTTTTGCGGCAGCAGGAGTATAGAGAAAAACGCAAGGTGCCACTGACCCATCAGCAGCTATAAAACATCTGTTAAGCGGGTTTTTATCACAAACAGGTGTTAAATCAGATTGAAAAACAGGTAATTGCAAACGCATGCCTCCCCAAAAAGCATGCCAGTGGGCACGTCTGACAAGTTGTTTGAGACATTGCTTCTTATAAGATGAATAGAGGCGCATGGCTTTCTGCTTATCTGTGGCAGCATGGGTCAGGTGGACACCTGCAAAAAGGCTCAGCCCCAGAGGACGGCACTGCTGCACAGCCAGAGGCAGTTCATTTATACTTTCATTGGTCAGGAGATAACTCACTGCCAGGGCAGGGGTGGCGCTCCCCTGGTTCTCTTTTGCTTTTTTTAACAGTCGCATGCTTTGCCAGAGTTTTGCGTGTGTTCCCTGCCCGCGCAGGCCATCTTGCACCTGAGCTGTGGCACCAGCCATGGAAAAAGTGATGGCATCAAGGCCACATGCCACCAGTTCTGCCGCCTGCCGAGCTGTCATGAGACTGCCGCTGGTGGTAAAGCTCACCTTGCATTTTTGGATCTTAAACCAACGGATACGTTCAGGCAAATCGGTCAGGAGCATGGGCTCCCCCCAACCCTGGAGATGAACTGAGGCTGTATGCTTAAGTGCTGGTTCCAGGCGTTGTAAAGCTGATTTGCCTAAATCCTGCTCAAGTAAATCAATGTCCGGTATTGCCCGGAGGCAGGTTTTACAAGAAAGATCACAACGATTTGTTAATTCGATTTGAATGGTCTGATAATGAGGATTTGATGCGCCTGCATCACAAGACAAAGAAGGCATAAGCAATCACAATCAGGAGAATGACCAGAAGTTCTACAGCGGTGATTTTGGCCATCATCAGGCAAATTTTTCGTTGGGAGGGATCCATTTTCAGGATCATCTTATTCATTAACAAGCGAAAAAAGAGGGTGGCAGGTGTGCGTTTCAGATAGATACGAATATACTCTTTGATGGCACGTATCCAGAGCAGGAGCGGATCGTCGGGATCCGGCTCTCCGTCCATTGAAGAAATCTGAACTTTTAACCTGTTGTTACGATTGAGAAAGGAAATTCGTGTGTGAATTGTTTGAGACAGTGTAATGCATAACAACTCATCATCGGTTCTATTGAAAACAAAACTCCCGGAGAGAGGAAACTTCTCTTCAGTAACATACTCTTTTATAGCTGCTGTAAAGGACGTTCCGTTTTGCTCGAAATCAGAGATAAACCAGTTGGGGTGAAAGCGCAGGAGTCGATCATCCGGGAAAAGAGATTGCAGGTCAAAGGATGCTGGTAATTGCTGCAGCCCGAGATCTACTTCTTCTGTGGTGGTGGAATACGCCACATTTACGGAGCTATGAGAAGGGGACATGGTAGTAGGGGGTGTAACTCCTGGTTTTCCATTCTGGCCTTTAAGCCCATGCCTGTAGCATATATGGAGAATTTTTTCTTTTTTCCATAGGGCCCTATAGTAATCAGGTCACAGCCAAGTTCTTTAGCAACCTTTGTTATGGTTCCTGCGATAGAACCTGTTCTTTGCAGAAAATCTACCTGTTCTGCAGCCGGATACGTCTTTTTGATCCGTTGCCACTCTTCTGCTATTTCTTCATTCATCTGGTTTTCAACGTGGTCAAGAAAGGTGGTGTGGGTCTTGCTCGAATTCAGCCAGTCGTCACCGGTCATCTCGCGCCAATCTTCATCAAGTACAGTGAGCACAGTGACCTTGAGATGAGGATCAGCTTCTAATTGTTCAAAAATAAAAGCCTCTGCTTTCCTGGCACCATCTGTACCATGGGTACAGAGAAGGACATGGTTAAACATATACAATACTCATTTTTTAAAAAATGGAAAACACCATGACCGGTTCATAAACCGGTCATGGTGTACTGAATTAGGAACGGGAGATAAATAACTTGAACAAAAATTAATAGGAGTTTTTTTCGTATTCAAGGCGCGAGGCGGGAGCATAACGGGTTACGTGAGCAACGAGCAACACAGAAGACGGAAAAAAATATGC
>JAYEOK010000098.1:0-15719 GCA_034722915.1 Thermodesulfobacteriota bacterium
CGTCCAGTAAATAATCTCAACAACCTTACTAAACCTGACGGGGGAGTACAATCGTATCCCTCCCAGGGATCCGTGTGCCCTCTTGTCGCAACTTAAGAGGAATCAAACACATGGATATCCACAACACTCTGCTCACAAGTTTACGAAAACTTGCAAAGCAACACACCGAAGAAACACTTGGTGATCGCAGGAATTATCTTGGCGCATCCGATATTGGATATTGCCCGAGAAAAACAATTCTTGAACGTATCCATCCAGGTGAACACGACTTAGCAACACTCCTGCGTTTTCAGCGTGGACATATGACAGAAGATATCGTCGCCATGGCATTCTCTGCCGCCGGTTTCAACAACTATGACCGGCAGGTGGAAATTGCTGTTGAGGGAGATGTTCCTCTCAAAGCTCATATCGATTTTGTTTTCACGTCCAAACCCCAAAAGATTAAATCTGTTCTGGAGATCAAAAGTACAAGTAAGATCCCCGATGGGCCGTATGGCTCTTGGGAATCGCAGCTTTATATCCAAATGGGAGCCCTTGCCAGCAAGTATCCTGATTATACGATCAAAGGTGCCGTAATGGCACTTGATCTTGCAGACGGCAATGTTGGCTTTTTCAATGGATATAAACCGGAAGAGACGATTTTTAACGGTTTACTGGATCGGGCTGGAGCCATCTGGTCTGAATACCAGGACATGCTAAACGGAGAAGAAGTATATCCTGATACGGAAACCGGCCCCCTTTGCGGATTCTGTAATCACATAACAACCTGTCCACGTTTTGAGGGAGAAGAAGTTCCTCAGCTGGCAAACGTTGTTGAAGCATTACAGGATCAGCAAGCCAAAGAGAAGGTAGTTAAAGGAGAAATCAAACTCCTGAAACGAAATCTCCTGGCCGTGGTTGAACAAAAAGGTCCGATTAAAACCGGAGGTTGTCTGCTAAAAAAAGCAACACGAAGCAGGAAATACCTGGATAGTGATCGGCTGGAAAACTTCCTCGCAGAAAGTGGCGTTGCCATAGAGGAATACCAGAAAACAAACACGTTTTCCTTTCTGGAAATACGAAAAGCAAAAGCAGCATAACTAATAAACAAACCAAGGAGAAACACAATGAACAAAGCAATGATAATAGGAAATTTAGGCAATGACCCGGAACTCCGCTATACCCAGAATCAAACTCCAGTGGCAACATTTTCGGTGGCAAGCACTGAACGCTGGAAAGATTCTGATGGAAACAAACAGGAACACACAGAATGACATCGTGTTGTTGTTTGGAAGGGACTTGCCGAAGTGTGCAATGAACATCTAAGTAAAGGCTCCAAGGTCTTTATTGAGGGAAAACTTCGCACACGAAAATGGGAAGATCAGGATGGCAACATCCGCTACAGCACTGAGATTATCGCAAGAGATCTGGAGATGCTTGGCGGTAGGCAGGAAGACAGTGAATCTGTGCCAGATGACGGAATGGATGCACCACTTCCTGAAAACGATATCCCATTCTAAATCATCCACCGATTGATACACTTTGCCCAACTGGGGGAACCTCTCCCCGGTTGGGGCATAGGTCCCTCCGATTTTACCAGGAGAATACCAATGTTATTCATGAAAGATCAGGATGGAAAATATCATCCTGCACCCAAAGAAATGGTACTGACTGCTGCTAACAAGCTCAGCGGGTATCAGCTACGACGCGGATCTCATATTATCTCTGCCGAACTGGCAAAGACTGTGATTGGTTATAAATTGAGAGGAAGACAGCAGGAAGTTTTTGCCTGTCTGTTTCTTGATACCCAGCACAGGATTTTGTCGTTCCAGGAGATGTTCAGAGGTTCCATCCATCGCACAGCAGTTCATCCCAGAGAGATTGTCAAAGAAGCGCTATCACTTAATGCTTCTGCGGTGATCCTTGCCCATAATCATCCATCAGGAAATTCTCAGCCCAGCAAAGAGGATATCTTTTTGACCAATACATTGAAAGATATTCTGGATGTTGTTGAGGTGAAGATTCTTGATCATATGGTTGTTGGTGATGAGGTGACTGCGTTTACCGACGTAGGGCTTTTGAAGCCTTAAACTATTATTCCTTTTACGGGGCAATTCTGCCCTGCAAGGGAGAGTCTTGCCCTTATTTTCCAAGGAGGCAAGACATGCAAACAGAGCAACGTAATTCCACTGTTCGTGATTCCACTGATGCAGGGTTGTTTGAGCCTGTTGCAAAGTCAGCTCAAACATTACTCCATGATTGTTGTGGAGAAGCTCTGATGATCACCGAAACTGATGGTATATCCGATGTTTTTTGTCGGGATGAATGCAGTGGTTTGAATCATCATTCCCATGCACTCCACTGTCTGGCTACTGTTACACAAGGTCATAATGCACGATTTTTTGTTGGTAATCTGACACCCTCTGGTGGACGGTTTCGCTCAATTGATCGTGATAAAGCCGTTCAAGTTGTAACACGCTGGATATTCGAAGATCAGAATCAACAGTAGAAAAAAACAAATATTTCCCCAATCGGGGGCAGTCTGCCCCTGAAACGGTGCGGTATTGCCCCCTTATTAATTTCAGGAGACAATACAATGACAGCACCTACCCCATTAACAAATGATCAAATCGTAAATATCGCACCAGCAGCAGGTTCTTTGCAGCCAATCAATGGCGTTTCGGAGCGGTATTCTTTCGTTCCCACCTTAACGGCCATCGATTTACTGAGAGATAGCGGCTGGTTTCCCGTTCATGCACAGCAAAGCAGTGTACGCAGTGCCAAACGAGAAGGCTATCAACGGCATATGATTCGTTTTGCCAAGAACGACCTTGCCTTTGATGGTGAACGGGTTGATCTGATGTTATACAATTCCCACGACTGCGGATGTGCATTTAAACTGATTGCATCTGTCTGGCGGAAATGGGGAGCTCCACATTTCCGCCACTCAACAGCAATTCACCTGCTGAAAGCTGGCGTGGATTTCGCGACGATCAGTCAGTGGCTGGGACATGCAAGCCTTCAAACTACCATGCGTTACGCCAGGGCGGATCTTGATCTCAAGCGTCAGGCTTTATCTCAAGTTTTTCCAGAAACATTGGGAGCACCCAAGGCTGGACATATTCGATTAGACGGGAGTGAACTGGAAAGATGGTTACGCCGTCTCTAAAAAAAATATGTGGAGTAACTATAGAAAAGCCTGTTGATTATACAGGCTTTTTCGAAGTTACTCCACATAAATGAAGACTCAACATAAATTCAGGAAAATATCATGCGTGGCGGTCTCAAGGGGAGAACCCGAGGCAGCAATGGACGTCTTAGACGTACCACCACACGCCCGGTAAAAGCCTTGGATCGAAATGTGAAACTCAACCAGGCTCTCTGGTATTTAACGGAGAAAATGGCTGAGTTGAAGCAGGCACCATTGGAAAACAATACTGTAAATGCTTAAAGTACATTACCCATAGCCGTCTCCTTCGGGGACGGCTTTTTTATTCTTTTCTCTTGACGCGCGACACTAAAGCGTGACATATTAGTGTCGTTCCTTAGTGTCACAACAGGTGGCCTGCAAACTATTACACGTCCATTTCAGAGGAAACTGCCATGTCTCGCGTTGTATCCACCGAAGAGTTGAATCTGATTGAACGGATTATCTCAGAATATCCCGAAGGGATTGGGATTTCTGCACTTGAAAAAGCTCTGGCAGGTCATTTGTCCAGTATCAATCGTCGCACATTGCAACGCCGTCTAAAAAGACTCCAAGAGGACAGGCGAATCATTACCGAAGGTGAGAGTATAGCGCTTGTTTACAAGCCTGCACTTGATTCGATTGACAACAAGACGACACTCCCCTCGTTGAATGCTAATCTGGAAGCATCCGGCTATATTCCCATCTCTAAAGAAGGGGAAATTATTCACGACCTCATTCGACAACCACTGACTGTGCGAAAACCAATAGGGTATCAGCGTTCATTTCTGGAGGAATATGAACCAGGAGCCACCTTTTATCTCCCTGAATCCCTGCGGAGCCAACTTCATGAGATAGGTGGACTGCAAGCTGAAACACGTCCTGCCGGCACGTATGCACGAGAAATTTTAAATCGCTTATTGATAGATCTGTCCTGGTCTTCTTCCCGTTTGGAGGGGAACACTTATAGCCGCCTTGACACTGAAAAATTGATAGCATTCGGCCAGGTGGCAGAAGGGAAAGATCTGCAGGAAACCCAGATGATCCTGAATCACAAGGCAGCCATCGAAATGCTTGTCGAAGAGGCTGACCAGATTGGGTTTAACATGTTTACCTTTCTCAATCTGCACGCCATCCTGTCGGAGAATCTGCTTCCAGATGACTACGCCTCCGGTCGTCTGCGTCGAAGGCCGGTGGATATTTCCGGTTCAGTATTTCATCCACTGGCAATGCCCCAGGCTCTTGAAGAATGTTTCCGCCTGTTGCTGAAGAAAGCCGCAGCAATTCAGGATCCGTTTGAACAATCATTTTTCGTGATGGTGCAGTTGCCTTATCTCCAGCCTTTTGAAGATGTGAACAAGCGTGTTTCCCGATTGGGGGCGAACATTCCATTGATCCGTAATAACCTCTGTCCGCTTTCTTTTATTGATGTGCCTGAACAGGCCTATATAGACGGTACCCTTGGCATTTATGAATTCAATCAGGTCGATCTGCTTCGTGATGTCTTTATTTGGGCCTATGAACGTTCCTGTCAACGATATTTGGCGATCACCCAAACCATGGCCGAACCAGATCCGTTGCGTATTAGATATCGGCAACAATTAATCACTGGCGTACAGGCAATTGTCCGTGGCCGTAAAATGGTATCAAAAGATAGTATCAGGCAACTGGCAGACAATCTGGTTCCGGAAGCAGACAGGGAAGCCTTTCACAAATTGCTGACGGATACCTTGTATAGCTTGCACGAAGGCAATGTGGCAAGGTATCGGTTAAAATTATCGGAATTCCAGAAATGGAAACAGAGCCGGCAGTAAAGTCGAGAAACGGCTTGTCCCTATCGCAATAAATCCGGTCAGTCCCAATCAATAGCCATCTTCTTTTGAGGGATGAGTTTTTTTAATTGTATTATTCTTGATATGTTGTCCAAATATGATATCATATCGTTTGGTACGATAACGTTTAATATGAATTCATACGGTATGGGTCATGGCAATTGTATTATTTGGCGGTGAAAAAGGCGGAACAGGAAAAACTACGCTGGCAACCAATGTCGCAGCAATGCTTGCTTTACATGGTAAGGATGTAATGTTGCTGGATACTGATCGACAAGGAACAGCATCTTTTTGGGCAACAGTAAGAGAAGAGACGGAGACAGAACCACGCATTGCCTGTGTGCAGAAATTTGGCAAGGGTTTGGTTTCCCAGGTGCGAGACCTGGCAGATCGATACGATGAAGTCGTGATCGATGCAGGTGGCCGGGATTCTGCCGAACTTCGTTACGCCCTTGGTGTCTCTGATTTTGCATATATTCCCATCCAGCCCTTTCAGTTTGACATCTGGACTCTGCAACAAATGGACGATCTGGTGGATATGGCTCAAGGATTAAACGACAATCTGCAGGCCTTCATAGTGTTGAACAGAGCCTCCACCAATCCAGCCGTCCGAGAAGAAGCAGAAACACGAGCGTTTTTTGAGCAGGAAGATTTTCAGAATCTTAAGCTTGTAGATGCCGTTCTTCGGGATCGAATATCATATCGTAAGGCTGCCAGGGATGGATTATCTGTGGTGGAAATGAAACAGGACAAAAAAGCAATCCAGGAAATGATTCAACTTTTTGAAGAGGTATATGGTGGCAACTAAAAAGAAAAGTACGCTACGCTCAACTCCAAAACGAAAAACAGATGCTGATCTTGATAAATTTGCAGCTGGTGCTGGTAATCGCAGCTCAAAGCAGGATGTTGTGTATCCTTGGGAGGAACCGCATATCAGAGAAGATGTGAAAAAGAATTTGCCTCTACGAATCCCAGAGCCGTTGTATATGAAGCTCAAGTACATTGCTGATCATACACCGTATAGTATGAACTCTTTCATACTTGAACGTCTGACCAGTGAGATTGAAGAAGAAGTCGCATCTCTAGCCGACTAACCTGCATATAAAGGCGAACTCAGTTTATCAGTACCTGCCGTTATTGATTCCACCCCAATCTTTATACCTGTCCCGTGACCAGCGCAGATATTTCATCAGTTCCCAATTTACCATGTCAGCATCAAATTCTTCGCTGTCATAATGTCCGCCAGACCATTCCATCAATCGTTCATGGTCTTCGTGTCCGGGATCAGCCAAAACACTGCAAAAGTCAAAATAGCCGGGAATACCGCCAACATCTTCAGGCGGACATGCTCTTGCACCATCGAGGCAGGCAATTTCATTTTGCAGCCCGGGGTTGAAATAATGATTTTCTTCAAGGATCAACTCGTGCATCCAGCTATCACCAAAATCATAGAGATATAAAATTTTTCTATTTTTCTGCTTAACCAGATCTCCAAAACGATATTTACCGCACTCCAGCCCATCTTCTCTTTCCTGCGGATATTCAGTGTAACGTTTCTTACCAATAGTGAATTCGTGAAGGTGACTGTCAGTCCAGCCCATCACGATCTGGATAACATCGTGGAGCCTGTCCAGTGTTATACTTGCCGGCACAACAACTCTTCTCCAGATTTCTGGCTCAATATCAAGCAATCTTATTTTCAGCAAATACATCCGTTCACTCATAATTTCCCTCCACAGACTCAATGATCCTTCTTTACCTGTTGCTCCAGCTGTGTCAACTCTGCTAAGTCATCAAGATCAGCCTGTTTTGCCTCGTGCTCTTTACGCTTTTTGTCAAACAGTTGATATATTTCCCTTACTTTTTGCTCCATAACAGCTTTACTGATTTTGCCCTTACCTTTCAGTAATGGCTTATCATTGAACTCCAGGATTTTATCAACATTATCACGCCAAAAATCCAATGATATGTCAGTTCTGTTTTTAACTCTTAACTCAGCAGTTTCCAGAAAGATGACAACTAAACGGTTCAGGGTATCAATTTCATCGTGGTTGAGATAATTTTTTGCAATAAAAATATCCTGTTTCCTGACAACATGACCCTTCCATGATGAAAGTGCCATATTGGACTCATTGGCATCAGCCCTGCTTACTATTATTTCAGCGGCAGTCTGTCCGGTTGCGGCAAAGAGCAATTTGTTTTGGGTTTCAGCAAAAAACATCTGGGTCAGCTTATCTGTTTTGTCGTAATCACTGCTTAAGGCGAGTAGATCACGAATCTTTTGATAGAACCTTTTTTCCGAGGCCCTTATTTCCCGAATTCGTTCCAGGAACTCATCAAAATAATCTGGCCTGCCATCAGGATTTTTCAATCGTTCATCATCCATGACAAAACCCTTGGTTATATATTCCTGAAGGTTTTGATTTGCCCAGATCCTGAACTGGGTACCTCTTTTGCTCCGAACCCGAAAGCCAATGGCCAAAATCATGCTCAGAGAATAAAAAGTAACATTATATTCTTTGCCATCAGCGGCAGTTGTTAAGTAATCCTTAACAACTGAATTTTCGCTTAATTCTTTTTCTTTCAGTATGTTAGATATGTGCATGCTGATGTTGGGCACTGAGGTGTCAAAAAGTTCCGCCAACTGACTTTGATTCATCCACACCATGCCATGCCTGGCATATAAACCCACGGAAGTCTTACCGTCAGCTGTGTTATATATAATTAAATCTGTTTTCTGGTTTTCCATTTTCAACTCATTCTCCTTTATGATCCCAGAAAATCAGCATAAAAGTATTCGCTGTCATAATGTCCACCGGATCATTCCATCACTCTTCCATGGTCTTCATGCCGAGGTCAGCAGAGACACCGTAAAAGTCAAAATAGCCGGGAATACTGCCAACATCTTCAGGAGGGCACGCTCTTGCACCATCGAGACAGGTAATTTCGTTTTGCAGCCCATCACGATCTGGATAACATCGTGGAGCCTGTCCAGTGAAATAATATCAAGCAATCTAACTTTCAGCAAATACATCCGTTTACTCATGATTTCCCGTCATATTTGGGCCAGAAGCTTCGTTTTCGTTTGTGTGCCTCGTAAATTCTGTTTTTAAACACATCATGAATTTCGAAATCACCCCAATCAGATATTGAATCAGCCATGGTATCCAGTTGTTTCAGATACTGGGCTCCATATGAATAGGCCTTGGTGTAACCACGGTCAAGGATTGAGGTCAGTAAACTGCGATAAATGACAGAAGCTGCGATGCTCCGTTCTTCAGTCTCCATGGTTTGTGCCAGTGGAAGCAAGCTTGAATACAAATCGCCATTAATCTTGCTTGCCCGGTCAAGAAGATAGGTTTCCGCCGCATCAATTTTCCCGATTGAAATTAAAAATTCGGCATCATGACTTCTAAATTGCTTGTCTGACAGAATTTCAGCTGTTTCAGCCAAAATAACATCACCCCGTTTTTCTTCACCGATAACATCCAAAAGCTCCTGTAGTGTATCTGTGGAACGGTAAGATTTTAACTTTTTATAAAGGAGTTCAGTCAATTTTTGATCTTCACCGAGTTGCCTGTAAATGTTGAGCAACAACTCATCCTGTTCGTAGCCATGAGAGGTGTCATCAGCTGATATTTTTTTAAGCCATGAATGGGCCGTATTGGCATCACCGCTCTCAAGATAAACACGGGCAATACCGATTTGTGCAGCAGTTGTCAGTTTTTCCCAGGAGGAAATCCTGGTTTCTGCAAAAAGTTTAGCATCTTTTATCTGCCGGGCTAGAGATTCAATAAGACCTGCTTTGTATCGTTTTTGGTATTCATCTTTTGAAGTATCGACCAACTTCTGAATTTTCGTGATCATTGACCTGATAACTGTTTCAGGCAAACAATCCGCAGCAGAATCAATCAGAATCTCCCGAACGCCATAATCATCGTTCTCCTGAAGCTTGAGTATGATATCAGCAACTTTTTCCTTGTTTTCACAGCGTGAAGCATATTTTACAAACAGTTCTTTTGCGTCAAAACTATATACTTGGCCTACATGATCACTGGAATCATTGCAATTATCAAAAACTCTTTTGTCTGTTTCATAAAAAGCAGAAACAAGTTCGACGCCTGTCATAGGATCGCTGACACCCGCCTCAAGATCCTGCAGCATTGCTTCCAGTTCTCGAGAAAAAGACAGGGATTCTCTCCAATCTATAAAGTGTCGTGAGTGTTTCAAGCTTGAAAGCTTTTCCTTGAACCTGGCAGTGTTCTCCTGAGGCGTGGCAATCAGCCGGTCAACCATATCATCGGCAGCATCTGACTGTATAGCAAGCTCCAACAAGGCATCTGCCAGGCTTTCAGCCCCAAGTGCTGTTAATTTCTGTCTTCGTTTATCTTCTATGGTGTACCTCCAGTTTTCTGTTCCATTTCTTTTTCGATTTCTTCTACAGTAGGCAGGCTGGTTTGCAGGTCATCCGGCAATGATTGCGTGAGCTGATACTCAGAGAAACCCATAGGTTTGTGGATATCACTTAAAGCATATTCCGCAACGAGCTTATCTTTGCCTTTACACAGTAGAATTCCGATAGTGGGTTGTTCTTCTTCTTCTCTCAACTGCTCATCTACAGCTTTGATGTAAAAATTCAGTTTCCCGGCATGCTCCGGTTCGAAGTCTTTTGTTTTCAACTCAACTACCACATAGCAATGCAGCCGGGTGTTGTATATTTTTAGGATCAGACAATTGGCCAACAGGCTGTTGGCCAATTGCAAAATGAGCAGAATAAAAGAGATACCATTGTCGCATATACTTGAGGTTACTGGTAGAAAACCCTTTCATATCGGGAAATACAGCCATCAGGTCGTGACTAAGCTGTTTTATCAGGCCATCGCCCCACTGACTCTCATTTTGTTTTGTGACAATATCTGCTCCCAGTTGCCAGTAAAATTTCAACAGCTCTTCATTAACCGCTACTGCAGCTTTAAGCTGGACAGTAAGTAGTCTATTTTTCAGCTCAGCCAGCCAATGTTTGTATTCAGTAGAGATAATTAAGTTCTTCATGTTATAATCTTTTGGCATATATTGTTTACGAAGCTCTTTCAGGTATCCTGTCGATATCATTATACGGCTGTTTTCATTATACGGCTGTTTTGTTAATTTCGTCTTTTCGGTAGTGAATTGCTTCATGTCTTTTGGTGTCATTGTTGCCATAAGAACTCCTCAGAGTTGATAACTGACTTAAATCTTGCAAATGTTCGCATATGCTCATTAGTTAAAATTGGTTCATAATCAGGGTTATGTGCTATCAACTCATATCGTTCTTCACCAATTTTCTTCACATAACGAAGCAAATATTGACCATCACCGGTGATATCCAACCGTTCAATGGCTAATATCTGGTTACTGATGCTGCCAGCGATGTCGGGCGAGATAATCTCTAATAACAGGTAAGCACCATCCTCAATTGAGGTTCTGCCGCCTTCCATCGAATTCCCGATTGCTCTGGCAACAAAATGTCTATTGGGATCTAGTTTGCCATATTCTGCGGGTAATGATCTAAACATGGTATTCTCTTCGTCCGGGTAGCTGCTTTTAAAGTACCCGCAAGCAATTTTCAAATCCGGGAAATAGGGAATAGGTGGGCACTCTTTTGATTGAAACGGAATGAGCTCCGAAGCAGCCCTGTGGATCTTTGCAGTGCTGCTAGCTTGCGACTGCCTGGCTTTTAATCTGTCTTCATACTGCAGCAGTCTGTAATCAATTAATTCCTGCAGCAATAAATGGAAAACATCTTGATGAGCCGATTCAATAGTTTTCTCAAAAAGGAACATGTTATTTTCAATTCGAAAAAAGGAAGGTCGCTGATTTGTGTTCCCTCCGATCCAGGCATTGATTGGATTCCTTTTCCAGTATGTATGCCATTGGGTTGATCTACCGGAGTCGCTGGCTTTATATTCTGGGGGTACATCATTAAGCAATGGTTGATGACGTTGCAGCACCTCATAACTCTGCTGGGAAAGTTTGTCTGTTGTCAGGGGGGTAAGGAAACCATCTTTTTCTATCAAAGCTTCCAGTAAAATTATTTTGAAGGATTTGAAGAGAGCTGTCACCTCTATTTCCTTAAAGAAATCGTTATGACTAACTAAACACTGTTGTTCAATACTGCTTAAGTCCTTTTCGGCACCAACGTACTTTAACCATTGGCCATGTTTTTTTCTCAAGGTTTGGACCTCTCCACCTGCCTGATAAAATTCTGCCAATGTCGGGCGCCTTCCTTTTGAATCTTTTATTAATCGATACAACTCCTCTTGGCTGTTCAACTTTTGTTTAAGGAGTTTTGTCATAATATCGATGCTGCTAAGATCGTAGTTGACGAAACATCCAGCCGGCAATGTTAATTGGTTGTTTTGAACCTGTTGCAAAAACGACTGCCGTTCCTTTTTGCTGCTACCTATGTGGAATAATGCTTCCGGTTTTCTGAAAAAGCTAAGGTGGTTACCGATAAAGTCTACCACGATAAGCTTCTCCTTATTTTCATGTGTCCGTAAACCACGTCCCAGCTGCTGGAGAAAAACAATTTTAGAATCTGTGGGCCGTAGCATCAAGACCATATCTATTGCCGGAAGATCAACGCCTTCGTTAAATAAATCCACAGAGAAGATTATATCTATTCTTCCTGATTTTAGCTGTTCAAGGGCCACATTACGACGAACTTCAGAATCACTGTGAACGGCAATGGCTCTGTACCCTTTTTTATTGAAATACTCTGCCATGAATTCTGCATGTTTTTTTGATATGCAGAATGCCAGTGTGCGTTGCTGCCTATGCTCCTCCCACTTCTTCAATGCATGGTGTGCACGTGCATAAGTGGCTAATTTGTTGATTAGCTGGGTGGGGTCAAACCTGCCGTTTCGCCATGCAATTTCCTGGTAATCTACATTTTCATCAGCAATACCAATATAGTGAAATGGTACAAGGAGTCCTTCGTTAATGCTGTCAAATAAATCTCGCTCATAAACAAGGTTGTTATCACAGAGACTTAAAATATCCGCCTGATCCGTACGCTCAGGGGTTGCTGTGAGCCCCAGCAGAAAACCGGGATTGAAATGGTTCAGCAGTTGTCGGTAGGTTCTGGCTGATGCATGGTGAAATTCATCAACCACTATGTAATCAAAATAATCTGCTGGAAACGTATTTAAATGAACAGCACGTCCCAGGGTTTGTATCGACGCGAAGAGAATATCAGTGTTTTTTGAGTAGTTTATTTTTGTACCAGTGTATCGCCCAGTTTTGTATTCAGCGCTGATGTGAACAAAGGTGGATTCGGCCTGATTCAATATTTCCTCTCTGTGTGCGACAAAAAGAACTTTTGCAGCACACAGCTGCAGCACATCAAAAGCTGCAAGCCAGGTTTTTCCTAGCCCTGTTGCCATGACGACAAGACCACGCTTATACCCTGTATCTCTTGCCTGTGTCAGTGCATCTAACGCTTCCTGCTGATACACGTTCGGGGTGGGAGACTCAATGGCTTCATCTGCACCCGACTCCACCATTATTGGGACAGGACTGTTTTTTATGCGAATATTATATGCATCAATCCATTGGTGGTTCAGTTCTCTTGTTTGTCCATGTCCAAAAATCTCGTTAAACTTATGCTTTATCTCACTAAACCGTTCAGGATTTTCAATGCTCTCAACTCGTAAATTCCATTCGTGGCCATGCTGTAAAGCGGCCTGAGATATGTTGCTGGAGCCGACAAAGGCACAACCACTGTTATTTTTAATATTTTGTGTAAAGATATAGGCTTTCATGTGAAAGCTTTTCCCTTTGCTCTCGAAAATCCTGACATCGGCACCTTTGTCCTTCAACAGCATGAGTTGGCGTAAGGCATGAACATCGGTAATATTCAGATAGTCACCCGTCACAATTCGGATGGATATATCTCGATCAAGTGCATCCAGCAGGGACGGCTCTAGGAGACGCAAGCCTGTTACACGAATAAAACCAACAGTTATGTCTATGTGCGATGCTTCATTTATTGCTGCTATGAGATGAGGAAGGAAAGGGTCTGTGTCACCGGTTATTAAATGTTGCCTGGGCTGTGTAAGCATCATTTATCCCTTTTTTGAACCAGCATATTCACCCATTTTTGCTGTTTTCCCCGGAGTTCACTGGATTCAACCCAGCTGTCCAGAATGGTTAATTCTTCAAACTTCCGTACCAGCTTCTCAAGGCTGTCAATCGTGTAGTTATTAAAGAAACGTCCAAGTGAATCCTCTGTTTCGCCGGTTCCATGCTTGAAGGACATATACCAGATCCCTTCAGGCCTCAGTGCCCGCAATATACCCTCAAAAACCGAATCTATTTCTTGTTTTGGAATGTGCAGCAGGCTGGCACATGCCCAGATAGCATCAAATTGATGGGCATAGTTTATTGTATGATATGAACCTACAACAACCTGCTGACCGATATATCTTGATGCCAGTTCCGCAAGTGCTTTAGACTTATCCAATGCAGTAACTCTGTACCTTAATGTCATCAAAATCTGATTCTAATAGTAAAATTTTGGCACTCTCGTAATCTGCTATTACTCTGTTTCGATCATAGGTTATCAAACCACCTGTAAAAAGTCCTGTTACCAATGGAATGATTACAACTCTGCCTACCTGTTTCTTAGAGAATTTATTCATTTTAACTGTTCTGCTTGGGGCCGATCTGCGAAGTATTATTTCCTGACATCTTGAAGTGTCCAACTCGGTTAATATTGCCAATGGAATAGTTGGCAGAGAAAAAAATCATTAAAAATCCAAAGGACTTTTTGCTTCTTTTAAGGTAACGCTTTTCACAGTATGGGTATAGATCATAGTTGTCCTCACATCACTATGCCCCAGTAGTTCTTGAATTGTGCGGATGTCATAATTGGCTTGCAATAGGTGACTGGCAAAACTGTGGCGAAAGGTGTGTGAAGTTACACGCTTGGGAATTTTTACCTTCTTGACTGCGGTACGAAGTGCCTTTTGCAAAGCCGATTTGTGGACATGGTAACGTCTTTGCTCATTGCTTTTAGCAACCAGCGTCAATCCTTTTGCAGGAAAAAACCATTGCCAGATCAGTTCACGAGCTGCATTTTTATATTTTTTCTCCAGTTGGCCGGGAAGAAAAACACCATTATAGCCTGTTCGACAATCATTCTCATGCAGTTCTATAACTCTGTCTAACTGTGCCTTGAGCTGCCTAAGCAGTGTGTCTGGAATGGGAACTGTTCTGTCCTTTTTGCCTTTGCCATCATGAATAGTCAGGATCTTCATATCAAAATTAAAATTATTGACACGAAGAGAAAGGCATTCCGAAATACGCAGACCGCAACCATACATCAGGCTGATGATCAGACGATAGGGCAAATTGAGCCTGGAAATGACACGATCAATTTCCTCCCTTGTCAACACCACAGGAATATAGGGTTTTCTTTTAGCTCTTACTACACCATCTACTTTACCAAATTCCTTACCCAGGACATGGCGAAATAAAAACAATAAAGCATTAAAAGCCTGGTTTTGAGTGGAGGCTGCAACACCTTTTTCTACAGCAAGCCAGGATAAAAAGCTTTTTACATCATCAACTGATAACAAACTGGCATCTTTGCTTTTTGTGTGTGCCTGGAATTTTCGTACCCATCCACTATAGGTTTTAAGAGTTGCAGGTGAATAATGGCGAACACTTATAGTGTTTTTTAGCTCTTCAAAGATTTTTGTCCAGTCAGTACCACTTGTTTTAGGCAAATCTTCAGAGATACCTGTAATTTTTTTTGTTTGCTGTGGTTGAGTCTCTAACCTATTGTATTCTTGACTGATACTGTTCTTTGTGGTAGTGGTGTTAGTGTTACTATTGAGAGTCTTTCCCGCAATGTGAGTCTCTTCTGTTTGACTCGGAGAAGAAGCAGTAAACTCAAAGTACAACCTTACAGCCTGTTCTGCCTGTTTTTGTAAAAAAAGAGGTTGTTTCTTTTGTTGCAGTTTTTTTGTAAATGCAACCAGACTTTTATCAGTTCCTTGCTTAAAATTATATTTATGGCAAAAATCAAGATAGAATCTTACCCATTTCAGATAATAGTTCTGATTTTGAGAGGTAATGCCTTTTTGACTAATAAAAGTTGTAAATTGACGAATAATTGGTGCGGGAATTTGTAACATGAATGATATAGGGGTTCCTTGTATCTAGTAAATAGTGTATGATATATAGCCGAAAATACCCTAACTCATTGAGTTTACATTGTCAATGTTTTAAGATGTTCGGAGATACAGAGAAAGAATAGAATAACTTGTTATGCTAAAAAAACATCATTACTCGATGTCAAAATAAAAAGTCATGAAAGGTCTAAACTCATGTTTCATCTTCTTGTAAAATTTAATGGCTGGGAATACAGCAGAGATTCGTTGAATAACCAACGAATCTTTGAATACACAGATGAAGTATTGACGACTCAATTCAAACCAAATGGTAATTTAGATATCAATCAAATCTCACAAATTCCGGCAATATTTGCATCAGAAACTGGAGGGAGCGGAGAGCAAATTATCAAATTCGGTCATATTTACAGAATTATACCTAACCCGGACAAGCCGGAACCAAAAAGGTGAAAAGCATTAACTCATGATTAAATTCTATCCAAGGAAGCAGTATTACTTGGAGGTATAACCATGTCACTTATAAGACGATATAGCAAACAAATT
>JAYEOK010000099.1:0-3973 GCA_034722915.1 Thermodesulfobacteriota bacterium
AGTAATCTCTAATTCCTTAGAAGGTTCTTTTTGGGGTGAAAAAGGAGCTTCTAAGGGCAAAAAATGGACGTTTTTCGGCACACTTTGACTATAGAACAGTCAGTTAACTTGGTCCGACCCCTTTATGCTCCTTTATGCTGTACCCCTTTATGCTGGTTTACAAAAGCTGAGGCAGACTTTTTGGATCTTCTGCTTGATCGGGGTGTTATTGATTCGAGCCTTTTGACTTCAGATCCGCCACTTCAAAAGAGAATTAATGATCAACCGCTTCTTAAATGGAAAGCGATTAATGTTCGAGAATATAGGGGCTTGTGATTTTAAAAAGATTCAATGCCCGTTTTATCTCCCCGAAGAGATTGTGGATGCAATTGCTGGAAATTGTAGAGGCAATAATTCCGTATTTGAGGAAGAAGTTTTTAAATTCTACTTTGATCAAAATGGAATCGAATATTGATCAGACTGAATGAACACCAGCAATTGCAGTGGTCACGTTAAATTCAAAAAACTACAAAAAGAAACAAAGAAACGGCTAATTGTAAACTCATATGTAGAGAAAAAACTCTAACGATGGGTAATGTCAAAAATGAGGAGAAGCATATGAATAAGAATGAATTTGTTACTCAAATTGCAGAGTCTGCTGACATAACTAACACCGGTAAACGGTAAGTGAGGCCGGCACTCAGTTCAGTACTTCCTCGAGGGGTATAAGTGCCTTGTTGGTATGTTCAACCTGCTAATTTTAATATAACTTTTCGTTTCCTTGTTTTTTGTGACAGCTTTTCAGGAGTAAGGCACTAAAAAAGAAGCAGGTGATGCTTTGCAGGCTTTTATGGTGGCAATCACTGATACCATGAAAAAAGGAGACAAGCTGACACTGATAGGCTTTGGAACATTTTCAGTGAATGAACGAGCTGCTCGCATTGGCCGTAATCCACAGACTGGTAAGAATATGAATATTCCAGCGAAGAAAGTGGTTAAGTTTAAAGTTGGGAAAAAATTATCAGAGGCCGTTAATTAGCGAGGCAGTTCACCTGTCTGAATGATTGTACAGTGGTTACTACAAGTGAGACGTTCGCAGCACCGGTTGCTAAAAAAAAGATTAAGTTCCAAGCATCTGTGAAGAGTTTCAGGCGGGTTATATCGACAGTATTATCATTGGAAGCATTCTGAGGAAATGGCATTTTCCTTGTTAATTTACTTTTTTTCCTATAAATATAATGATAGTTTTTACGTTAAACAGGAGGTTATTTGTACTGAAAATTACTTTTATTGGGAGATCGTGGGTTGAAAAGAACGACTTATTCCAAATTATTGGCGTGGAAAAGTAATCATAGACGTAAGCCATTATTGCTTCAAGGTGCCAGGCAGGTTGGCAAAACATACCTTGTAGAAGCGTTTGGTAAGAGTGAATACACTACTTTTGTTAAATTCAATTTTGAACAGAATCCCGCTCTTGGGGAGTTGTTCAAAAAGAATTTAAGCCCAGCTGACATCACTGAAAATTTAAGCCTCTATTCCGGTAAAAAGATATCCAGTCAGGATACTTTGATTTTCTTTGATGAAATACAGATTGTTCCGGAAGTCCTGACAAGTTTGAAATATTTTCAGGAAGAAGTCCCTGAGTATCATATCATAGCGGCTGGTTCTCTGCTTGGCGTCAGTGTTGCAAAAGAAAGCAGCTTTCCTGTAGGGAAAGTGAATTTTATGATGCTTTACCCCATGTCATTTTGTGAATATTTAGTTGCTTTTGGCGAAGAGCTGCTGGCAGAAAAGTTGCAAGCAAAGCAGGATGCAGAACCATATTTAGAAGTGATTCATGAAAGTCTGCTGTCACATCTTAAAATGTATCTTTACCTCGGTGGGATGCCGGAGGTTTTGCAGGAATATAAGACCAATGGTGATATTGCGTTGGTACGTGAAATTCAGAATGAAATACTGGAGGCATACTCAAGGGATTTCTCAAAGTATTCAGATAGAACTCTGGCCATTAAAATCACAGAGTTCTGGCAATCCATTCCACGACAGTTGGCAAAAGAGAATAAAAAATTCAAATACAGTGACGCTCGCAAAAATTCTCGAGCTTCAACATTTGAGCAAGCCATCGTCTGGCTTAAAAAAGCAGGTTTGATCAATGTCGCTTATAATCTCAGTGTCCCCAAATTGCCTCTGGCAGGCTATGCTGATTCTGCAAAATTTAAAGTATATCACCTCGACTGTGGTTTGCTTGGGGCAATGCTCAATATTTCCTCTGATATTATTATTACGGGCGATCAGCTTTTTGCTGAATATAATGGCGCTTTCATTGAAAATTTTGTCGCTTCAGAACTTGTCACGATGGGGATTAAAGAACTCTATTATTGGACGTCTAAAAGTGATGCCGAGGTTGATTTTATCCTTCAGCATAATAATACTATTCTTCCACTGGAAGTGAAAAGTGGACTCAATCGAAATATCAAAAGTTTACGAAGTTACGCAGATAAATACCAGCCACACAGGATATACCGAACTTCACCCAGAAATTTCACACAAGATAATGATTGTATCAATATTCCCCTGTATGGAACGTTTTTACTGGCTGGAAGGGATTTTAGTTCAAATGGATAATGGTCAATTTTGCAATCCTGATCTCTGTATATATCACATGTGGTTTCTTGTATTATTTGAATAGCAGTTTCTAGGAGGCTGTCCGAGAATAGGCATTTCTTCTCAAATCGAGGCATTTTGAAAAAATAAGCACAGGTGCCCTGCAAGAAATACCCTTGGGGTGCATATAGTTGATATTCCGAGCATTATTTTTTCAAAATAACGAAGAGTTGGGGAGAAAGGGCACTTGTACCCGTAGTTTGGGTGTTCTCGGACAAGCTCCTAGCGATTTGCCAGGTCATTCAAATGTTAAGGTTTAGTGCCTATATGTTGACTCGGGGAAGCAGCGAAAATGTGATATTTCAAGACCTGACCCAGGTATTTTATGACCCAGGTATTTTATTCAATCCCAGTGGCTGCGTGTACTGATTGAGCAGCAATTTTCCCGGGAGTCATTTTAAGGTTCTTCCTGTAAGCAATTTTTAAACGCATAACGAATAAGGTTAGATTGTGTGAGCCTAAGCGAACCACAATCTGAACCGTTTGTTGGACGAGCCCGGCATTATATATAGAAAATAGCTTTTTGAGGCTAAGCTTACTTTAGAGGAATTGACTGGGAATTAGCAGGGAATTTATTTCGTAGTGGTTACGAGGTTTCAAAATTGGTCTATTTTGTATTTTGTGCAGGCAATATAGCCATATTTTGGGCGTAGTTGTGCATTGCTGTCATGATCAGATTTTTTTTGTAACCGTATGCCGTTTAGATGTCACATAGCGTAGTTTCTCCTGGTAAGTATATCCATCAAAGCCAATCGCCTTGCCTCCTTTTTAGTAGGGATCATGGCTCGTATAATTTCCATTTTTGCACCACAGCATTTACAAACAATCCCTGCTTTTTCTCGTACTTTTTTATACATTTGCACCGGATTGAAATGAAGAATGAGCTGTAATAGTTGTATCAGTTTCTTACTGCACGGATGTAGAAATCCATAGCTTCTTACTTTACGGAAGCCCCTGGGTAACACGTGCTGCATAAGCAGCCACAGGAAATATTCACCTTTTACGGTTTTGGGTTTGGTCGTTTTGGTTTTGGAATCGGTGTATCTGAAGGTCACCTCACCGTTTTCACATTTGAGGATATCTTTTTCTTGTATAACGCCTTTATAGAGATACTTCCCAAGGTAAATTAATGCCTTGTCGCCATTGCCTACGTTTTTACAATCAACCACCCATTTTTGTGGGCAGTTCCTGGGAACCTGTAATTTATTATCTACCAGTTCTTTTAACAGCTTTGCTCTAAACACTTTTGCCAAGGCCTTATGATTAAACAGATACTTACCGGTTTTGACCCGCCATAACTTGCTCTTTGTATTGATACTGCCACCGGGAA
>JAYEOK010000100.1:0-15606 GCA_034722915.1 Thermodesulfobacteriota bacterium
CTTACAGAATATTTTCTTGTTTTTTTTGAACATATTCTGATAAGGCACTTATCCAGTGAACTGAATTATTTCCGGTTGAACCGGGTTAGTACCTTATAAATTCTTTCGAAGTCTACGCTTATCTCGTATTTTTTTGAAAAGAATTTGGTGAAGGTACTTATGCCGGCTTACCGTTCATCACCGGTGTCAGGTCCTTTTTTAAGAAGTTTATATACATTAATCATTCGATAAACAAAGCCGATCAGCAGTGTTGCATTGATGAGGATGATTAGTGCCTTACTCCTCAAAAGCTGTCACTCTTTTCAGTACCCCCTTGAGGGGTATAAAAAACAAGAGAAAATGAAAAGTTCGTTTAACGTTAGCAAGTTGGACATACCAACAAGGCACTTATGCCGGCCTCACTTACCGTTTACCGGTGTTAGATTAGACGCAAAAATCATCATGACGAAATGGAAAGGGTCGTTCAGTTTGTATGCAGCTATAAACAGACTGACACCGTAAGAGAGAAAAAAAGTTGCCGCCAGAGCCAACAGGCATTGTCCTATCCACCACAGTTTACTCTTCATAACGATCTCCTTTGACTAATTAATGTGGGAACATAAACCGGTGATAAGCCGGGGTTGGATCAAGGAAATTTCTCCTTCCGTCAACCAGCCAGATTGGCCGCCACATACTTAATCATCTGATTCTTATATTCAGGAATTGTTAAATTGCTGGAGCACAGTCAGGACGAAATCAATGTCTTTTGGGGTATGGCTGGCGGAAACCTGAAACCTGATCTCTTCATCTCCTCGTGGCACCACCGGATATTGAATCCCGGTTGCCAGGATACCGTTCTGAAAAAGATATTCCACCAGCAGAGCTGTTTTCCCGGTATCGCGAATCAATAGAGGAACAATGGGGTGCTCACCACCAATAATCTCAAGGCCGAGATCCGTCAGCCCTGTTTCCAGACGTTTCGTCAGTGTGTGTAGTTTTTCAAGCAGGGCCCATCCCTCAGGACTATCAAGAATCTCCAGAGACTTGCAGGCGGCAACTGCCTCAGCAGGGGTGATCGGGTTTGAATAAATATAAAAAGGTGCTGTCTCCCGCAGATACTCTATGATGGTGCTGCTGCCGGTGACATAACCACCATTCACTCCCATGGCCTTACCCAGGGTGGCAATCAGCAGGTCGGCCCTGGCATCGGTATATTCCTCGGTCCCCCGTCCGGTCTGGCCAATGGCCCCCACCCCATGGGAGTCATCAATAATGGTGATGATTCCTTCTGCAAAGTTCTGCTCATAGCGATGACAGATGGCAAGCAGTTTGTCCAGGGGGGCATAATCACCACGCATACTGAAAATGCCGTCACTGATCACAAGGACTCTTTTGCCTGAACCAATACTCTGGCGTAACTTTGTTTCCAGCTCCCCCATGTCAAGATGTGCATAGATGTGTTTTACTGCTGGTCGGGAAAGCTTGATACCATTGATGATACAGTTGTGATTCAGGGCATCACTGATGACAATGGTTTCTGTAGTGATAAGAGCGGACAACACAGCCATAACAGTACTATAGGCAGCACTGAAGAGCATGGCCGATTGTCTGTGATGGAAGGTTGCCAAGCTCTTTTCAAGTTGCACATGTGGTTGATAAGTGCCGCTGATAAAGCGGACACCACCGGGACCGGTGCCGAATTTTTCGGCCGCAGTCTCTTCTGCCGCAATAACCTGCCGCTTGCGCGACAATCCAAGGTAGGAGTTAGAGTTCATTTGCAGAAACCCTTTTTCCCCCTGCCCCTCTAAATAGAGGCGCGGCCCCCAATTGCCCTGAGCTGCTTTTACCCCGCAGATGACTGTTTCCCTGCCCTTGAGAATACCCTGTGTTTGACGTTCTGCCAGCTGGGCCTGGAGTGTTTTTTCAAGTGCTTTCGTGGTCATTGTAGTTTTTCCCCGTCATTTTGCAGTGCTTCAGAGAGTTTGTTGATCATCTCTCTCGTCATGGTTGGCAGGTCGTATTCAGGCTGCCAGCCCCACTGTTTGCATGCTTCACTATCGTTCATTTTATTGGGCCAGGAGTCGGCAATGGCCTGGCGAAGTGTATCAACCTCATAAGTCATGGTGAAATCCGGGATGATTTTTTTGATTTCATCAAAAATATCTTCCGGGGCAAAACTCATGGCTGTCACATTAAAGGCATTACGGATGATGAGCCTGGCCGGATCCGCTTCCATTAAAGTGATAGCTGCCCGTAATGCATCCTTCATATACATCATGTCCAGCCGGGTGCCTTTACCCAGAAAGCAGGAATATTTTTTATGTTTGATAGCGGCATAAAAAATTTCAATGGCATAATCTGTGGTACCGCCGCCCGGCATGGTTTCATAGGAGATCAGACCGGGGAAACGTAGGCCTCGGGTATCTACGCCAAATTTTTGGAAGTAGTAATCGCAGAGCAGTTCTCCGGTGACTTTGGTAATGCCGTACATTGACCGGGGACGCTGAATAGTGAGCTGGGGGGTGTTGTCTGGGGGAGTGGACGGGCCGAAGGCGCCGATGGAGCTGGGAAAGAACACTGCGCAGCGGCAGGTGCGGGCCGCCTCAAGCACATTAGTAAGCCCGGTCATATTGATATCCCAGGCCAGTTGTGGATTTTTTTCAGCCACAGCCGAAAGGATACCAGCCAGGTGAAAAATGGTATCGACTTTATATCTTTTGACAATAGTCACAAGTGCAGAAAAATCGCGGATATCAAAATAGAGGAAGGGGCCGCTATCAAGAAGTTTAGCGTCAGGTTTTGTTTTATGGCCACAGGCAATAACGTTACCCGCACCGTATCTGTGACGCAGGGCAACTGTTAACTCCGTACCAATCTGCCCGGCCGCACCGGTTATGAGTATTTTTTTCATGGTGGCACTGTCAGCTGATGTGAGGCATCAAGGTCCACTTGATAAACCATGTTCCACTGTCATTACTTTGCTCCAGGCAGACAATACCGCCGTTCTGAAATTTAAAAACAGTAAGTTCGGTTGAACCAGCGACCAGATAGGAGGTAAGTTTTTCCATGAAAGGCAGATGGCCCACGTACATGGTGTTGTCCGCATTGGTCAGAGTGGCTGCAAATACTTTCACATCATCCAAAGGTTTGATCCCTGGTATTTGTTGGATATTTTTGTCGGCCTGCAATGCTGTTGAGAAAAGTTCAGCGGTCTGGGCAGCTCTTTTTTTCTCACTGTGGAAAATGCTGCCCACCGGCACCTGATACCCTTTTGCTACTTGAGCAATTAATTTCACCTCATCAATGCCGGTCTCTGTCAGTCCCTGTTCCGGATCCTGATCTTTGCTGAAAGATTTACCATGTTGAACTAAGTAAAGTGCCATGATTCCTCCTGAAAAAAATGTATGTTATCTGGGCCATAAAATTTAATCTGCCAACTTGCTCCGATCCTTTCCTAACACCGGTAAACGGTAAGTGAGGCCGGCACTCATTTCAGTACCTCCTCGAGGGGTATAAGTACCTTGTTGGTATGTTCAACTTACTAACTTTAATGGAACTTTCCACTTTCTCGGAGTCGGAGTCGGAGTCGGAGTCGGAGTCGGAGTTTATACCCTGTCTCTTTAGGGTGCTTACCTGTTTTTTATGACAGCTTTTCAGGAGTAAGGCACTAATCTTCTTCCAACCGCCACTCATTTTTAAGATGGTCAATACCCTGGTGACTGGTCAGGTCGAGGTGGATCGGGGTGACGGAGGTATACCCTTTACTCACGGCGTACACATCTGTATCTTTTCCTGGATCGGGAGAAGGCGTGCCGCCACCTATCCAGTAGTGTTTCCGACCCCATGGATCACAGGTTTCCTGAATGGCATTGTCCCAGAGACGTCTTCCCTGGCGGGTAACTTTTATCCCCTTTATTGAATCATTTACCGGAACATTGGCATTAAGAAGAGTATCTTTCGGAAGTCCTTGTTTCAGTATCATCTTTGCAAGCTTTGCAGCAAGCTCTGCAGCACGTGTAAAGTCGTATGGCGCTTTTCCTGCCAGCGAAACAGCCAGCGATGGAATTCCATACATTGTGCCTTCCACAGCGGCTGATACAGTGCCTGAGTAAGAAATATCATCGCCGAGGTTGGGGCCGGGATTAATCCCCGAAACCAGCAGGTCGGGTTTGTGTTTGACGATTTTGTTCAAACCAATGGCCACGCAGTCGGTGGGAGTGCCGTCTATGGTGTAAAATCCGTCTTTTAGTCTAGTGACCCGCAAGGGGCGGTTCATGGTCAGTGAGTGAGATACCGCAGAGTTGTCCCTGTCAGGCGCGATAACCAGGCATTCCGCCTGGCTGCTGAGTGCCTGAATAAGGGCTTCCAGGCCTGGGCTGTCTATTCCGTCGTCGTTGGTGATAAGGAAATGTGGCATATTTTTAACTGTGACAAGAATTTTTGCAAACCCATCAACTGTAATGATTGTTGTTATGGACAAGTAAAGTATAAAGTAAACAAATTTTCTGTGGGCACCAATGTATTTTTCAAACATATTAAAGATACAATCAAATGATAGTGAAAAGTTCGAGGTTTCGCGAACCCATCATTTCTGAAAAACCCAAAAGGGAAGTATTGTTCTTTGTCTCTGTCAATCCTGGAAAATACACGGTGTTGACATCTGCTTCCTGCTCTTGTACCGTTTCTTTTACAGAAAATTTCACAGAGGTAGTCCATGATAAGTCACAACAATATCTATAGAAAATTACTGGTTCTCAGCATTCTTGTGTTACTGGCCAGTTGTGCCAGGTTGGGAAAACCTGTGGAAGAACCGCAGGTCACGCTTGTGGACGTGCGGATACTTGAGGTCAGGCCCCTTGAGGCTATCGTGCAGGTTGTGCTGCGAGTGATGAACCCCAACGATTTCCCCCTTGATTTGAAAGGGGTGAGCTGTCAGCTGAATATTAACGGTAAGCAGTTTGCCACAGGAGTCGGAGATAAGCAGCAGGAAATTCCGGCTTTTGGCACGGATATCGTTCCTGTGACCGTGTATGCCTCCACCTTGAAAATGTTCTCCTCGGCTCTGGCCCTGCTTCAAGGTGTGGAACAGAACCAGGATGAGTTGCAGTCTGTGCGTTACGAGTTGGTGGGTAAGATCAGGTTAGGCGGCAGTATAAGCAGGTCAGTACCTTTTGCAAGCAAGGGAGAGTTGTCACTGGGAGGACAGACGTCGGAAACACCTCTTCGCCGTTAGATTGAGCAATCCCATAGGGCTTCCCCTGACGCCATCTGATTTTTTGAAATGATAACTCGCAGAGAAGCCATAAAAATATTCCTGTCAAACTTGTTAGCAATGACGATATTTTCGCAAAACGGACATGCAGCCAGAAGAAAATACATTAATAACCCAGGCCTGCCTTGCATTAAAAGCGGATTTAAAGGCAATGAAATCATCGGCGATGTTTTTCAGAACCTTTACGGAAAATCCGGCGGTAGTTCGCTGTGGCAGGTTTTGAAATGGCGTTTTTCGAAAAATGTGCAAAAGAAGGTCAAGGTCGAGGAAAGCTATTCCCTGCCTGTAATTCCGGCTCAGAACACGTTGCAGGATAACGATGATTATATTTTGTGGCTGGGCCATGCCTCCTGGCTGATTCAAGTCGGTGGGAAAAAGATTGTTACCGATCCATGCTTAACAGCGCCGCCGTTTGTGAAGAGACTAACAAGGCTGCCGATTCCCATTGAAGATATAAAACCGGATTGTCTCCTCATAAGCCACGGTCATTATGATCATCTTGATACCGATACTCTGGAACATTTTGGCGGCGCAAGTGCATTGATTCCACTGAATATGACCAGGCTCATCAAGAAAATTAATCCAGATATCAAGTGTTACGAGGCAGGATGGTATCAACCATATGAGAATACGGAGGATTTCCAAGTCATTTTTTTGCCGGCACACCATTGGCATCGGAGAAACAGCCACGATTACAATGAAGTTCTGTGGGGCAGCTTTCTCATAAAAACAAAAACAACCAGTATCTATTTCGGCGGCGACAGCGGGTATTCCAACCATTTTAAAGACATCGGAGAACTGTTTGGTGGAATAGACACTGCCATCCTGCCCATAGCCGCCTATGCGCCAAGATGGTTTATGAAAGCCAGCCACATAAATCCGGAAGAGGCCATGCAGGCTTGCAAAGATTTAAAGGTCAAAAGGTTCATCCCCATGCATTACGGAACCTTTGATCTGAGTGACGAACCACTCGGAGAACCGGAACACCGTTTAAAGAATATTTCCAGGCAGCAAGCCGTAACATTTCTTACTATTGGCGAAAAATATTTACTCAACAAGAGCATTTTTTGATTGAAGGTCTTTATAACCTTCCGTCAGTTTAGGGGGCTTGGGGCTAACATCTTTCAGTCTGGCAAGCAAAAGATCAATATCAAAAACATCCTGTACCATACTGCGATTGGCTTCAAGTACTACCACAGCCTTTGCCGCCATAGACGCTGCACCCTTTGTATTTCCGTGATCCAGTTGAACATACATGCCGGCTGCCCGGATCATTGCCTGTAACATCAGTTTGGTTTTTCCAGAAGATTTCAGCCAGGCATGTTCCAAAATTTCGTGTACCTCGAAGAACAGTTCCTCATCCCAGAGTACCAGCGCTTTGCGCAAGGTCTCTTCAATGTGGTTTTTGCTGATAGTCTGCAGCGCTCTGCGGTAGCTGGCCATTCGGTCATGAATATACTGTCTGTATATGTGATGCAGCTCAGGAGTGAGATATTGATCGGCAACGTCTTCTGCAGGTGTCAGGTCAAGATGACGGAGGGAAGTCATCAAGGCCTTTGATAGATTGTTGCGTATATCACGGCAAAGCCGGTCGGCGAAAGGATCAAACTGGTCTATGGTTTTTGTACTCATTTTTCTAGAGCACACCTCGGTAGAAGGCGTACTTGCTTGCATGGGGGGCGAATAGTTCTGTGATTTCTTCTTTTTCAGACTCAGGTAATGGAGGCAGGGTAGCGGCGTTTGAAAGTTCACGAACTTCTTCAGGTGTTGAGCAGCCGACAATCGCCAGTGTTATACCACAGGAGAGTGCGTAGCGAATGAGCCGTTCTGCTGTTATGCCAAGTTTGGGCACAATATAGTGCCCGGCACCAAGCACCTTCATGCCAATGACGGCCACACCTTTCTCCAGGGCTGTTGGCAATGTGTCTGTCAGAAAGCCGCCGATCACCTGTTCAACAGGGTTGACCGGCATGAGAACAGTATCAACAGGCCATTGTTCTACTGCTTTTGTGAGAATGGAAGGGTCATGGTGCCCGGTAACACCTATATTTTTGACCAGTCCGTTTTCTTTTGCTGAAATGAAGGCCTCCAGTGCGCCCCCCGGCCTGGATATTGCCGCAAAATCTTCTTCAGTGCGAACATCATGAATCTGCCAGAGGTCAAGGTAGTTTGTCTTGAGTCGCTGTAGAGAAGCAGAGAGGTCAGTCAGAGCTCCATCCCTGTCACGGGATGCAGACTTTGATGTTTGGAAAACTGTGTCACGCAATTCAGGATTGCTTTTCCAAACCTCTCCATAGTAGAGCTCGCTGTCAGAGTAGACTCGTGCGCAATCACAATAGGTTATGCCCTGGTTCAGTGCCTCTCGGATGACAAGTTGCGCGTCGGCATTTTTGTCATAAGTCCGGAGGATTCCTTCTCCACCCAGACCTGCAATGGAAACTTTTTTTTTGAGGCTACCGAGTTGAATGGTTTTCATTACAGTCCTGTTATAGAAGTGAAGGTTTTCTCCTGCGTGATCGGCTGGTCACCCTGCCAATGATTATTCCTATAAGCAGCACACCGCCTCCGGCAAGAAACCATTTCAGGGCAGTATCATTTTTCAGGTTCTCGCTTTCCTGCTCCATTAGAGCCAGTTTTTCAGCGAGCATTTTATTCTCCTTGGCTGTTTTCTGCAGATTGTTTTTTATTTGAATCACATTTGCAGTATTTTCCTGCAAAGTCTGGTAGTCAGCCCTGATCTGGTTCCTTTCTTCAAGTGTTGAGTCAAGCTCTTTCTCAGTCTGGGTAAGGGTTGAAGAAATCGCCTCAAATTTTTGTTCGGTTTTAATTTCCTTTTGTTTCATCTCTTCTTTTTCAGCACGTAATGAAACAACAATTTCTTTGAGAGGAGGTTCTTCGCTCAGAAACCTTTTTAACATCCAGCCCTTTTTGCCGTTGGCAAGGCGTACTTTAGCATAGTCTCCATCTGCTTCGAGGAATTCAACAGAGGCACCATTTTTTACCATGGCAATAATCTTAAAGCTATTTCCCTGGCCGGTCCTGACCACGACTTCCGAGCTGGGTTGTACATAATATGTTCTGGCAAGTACCGCTGTTCCACAAAACAAAATTGCACTGAATTGCAGAAAGAGGCTAACCACGCAGAGCCTGATAAGTGACTTGATGGTAGAGGCAACTAATTGTTTCCACTGCTCTTTCCAGGTTTCTTGTTTTTTATACCCCCCAAGGGGGTACTGAAAAGAGTTACAGCTTTTAAGGAGTAAGGCACTAACACCGGTAAACGGTAAGTGAGGCCGGCATAAGTGCCTTGGTTGTACTTGTAACTTATTCATTTTAAAATACTCTCAACTTTTCTCGGAGTCTACGCTTACCTGTTTTTTATTACAGCTTTTCAGGAGTAAGGCACTAAAAGCCACAAGGAAAAATGAGAGAGAACCTGATGGTGTTTTTATCTGTTTTATAATCATGGTGTTGTATTTCCTGAACCAGGTACTTACACCCCACAGGTAAGCGCCAGACTCCGAGGGGGTACTGAACTGAGTGCCCGGCTTACCGTTCATCACCGGTATTAGTACGGGTGGCTCGTAATTATGGAAGAATCTTATTACAATCTCGAGCAGGTATAGTACTTACTACAAAACAGCAAGTTTGAAGTCAATGGCTTTTCCCGGTGTCTTTTATAGGGAGAGGACAGATTAACACACAACTTGAGCAAAATCATCGTTGAGTTAAACATACCGAGAGGGACAACACATATGGCAGAATGTCACAGTATTTTAGTCATTCACCACGAACCGGATCGATATTTTGAGTCACTCTGTACCAGATTTCCTGCATTACATTTTTACCGGGCGCGTAATGATCAGGAGGTGCAGAGACTTCTTACTGAAATTAAACCACAAATCCTGCTTAGTTTCCGTTGTGATGGGATTTCCACTAAAGTTCAGACTATGGCTGTTAAAGAAGCGTGTGTTCAATGGGTTCAGGTCGCCGGGGCAGGGTATGACCATATCGGTGACCTTGATCAGATTGCCTGTCCGGTATCGAACTGTGCCGGAGTACTCAGTAAGTTTCAGGCGGAAACGGTCATCGGGGCAATGCTCAATCTCAACTTTGGATTTTTCCGCTATCAACAGCAGCAACAGGAGAAAATTTACCGCAAACTTCCGTGGCAGTCACTTGAAGGAAAAAAATTGTTGCTTATTGGGCTTGGCCATATTGGGAAGGCCGTGGCTGTTAATGCACGCCATTTTGGTATGCATGTGACTGCCGTCAGATCCCGGCCTCAGAGTTCGCCGGTGGCTGATGCTGTCTTCACGCCGGACAGGTTGCCGGAACTGTTGCCTGATGCGGATTTTGTATCACTTCATCTGCCGTATAGTGAGGCTACCCACCATTTTTTTGATGCAAAGATGCTTGAGGCCATGAAGAATAGTGCATATCTTATCAATACGGCGCGGGGCAATATTGTGGACGAAGACGCCCTCATTGCAGTTCTTCTGGAGAAGACAATCGCTGGAGCCTATCTCGATGTGTTCAGTGAAGAACCGTTAGCCGCGTCAAGTCCTCTGTGGCATCTGGATAATGTGTTGATCACTCCTCATTACTGCGATGCGGTGGAAGACTGGCGTGAACGTTTTGCTGGATTTTTTGCGGACAACCTGCAACGGTGGCTGGATGGAAAGGAATTGCATAATCTTATCAAAACATAAAAGATAGAAGAACTATGAAGACCATCGGAATGCTGGGCGGAATGAGCTGGGAATCCACAGCAAGCTATTACAAAGCCATCAATGAAGGGATTAAACAGGAACTTGGTGGATTACACTCTGCAAAGATATGTATGTACAGTGTGGATTTTGGACAAATTGAAAAGCTGCAACACCAGGGAAACTGGGCGGCAACCGCAGAGATTTTATCATCGGCAGCTCAAGCAGTCGAGGCAGGTGGGGCTGATTTCCTGATTATCTGTACTAACACAATGCACAAGGTGGCTCCTGAAATCGAAAAGGCGATTTCCATACCGCTTCTTCACATTGCCGATGCAACAGCTGAAAGGCTCTTGGGCAACAACGTAAAACGAGTGGGCCTGCTCGGGACAAGGTTTACAATGGAAGAAAATTTTTACAAGGGCAGGTTGATTGAAAAGTATACTATTGACGTTGTCGTTCCTGAGCCGGATGAACAGGATATCGTGCATGACGTGATTTATTCAGAGCTTTGTCTGGGAAACGTAAATGATCGTTCACTGCTAAAATATCTCGACATTATAGATGAATTGTATGCCAAAGGTGCTGAAGCTGTTATTCTAGGATGTACGGAGATTGCGTTGCTTGTTCAACAAAAGCATACAACTGTGCCGCTCTATGACACAACAGAGATTCATGCGTCGGCTGCAGTGAAGCTGGCAATAGTATAAGTGTTCACCAGCTGAAAAGGAATGTTTCTTTGGACCTGATCATTAATAATTTAAAAATTCCCATTGAAAGAGATGGGAGTACTGCATATGTGAATGCTGCTGCACAGAAGATGCGAACAGGTGACGGGAATATCTCCATAGCAAAAATTCTCAGTAAATCACCTGACTATAGAAATCAGGAACAATTTTATTATAAGGTTTCCTTAGTTGTTACCATTGACGACAGCTACGAAAATAAACAAAAATTTTCTGTCTACCTGGAACAGCCACAAACAAGCCGAAAAAGTGTTACGACTAAGGAAAGGCCTTTAATTATAGGCTTTGGTCCTGCTGGCATGTTTGCCGCCCTTGAGTTTATTGATCGCGGGATTAAACCTGTGATTTTTGAAAGGGGGAAAAAAATAGATGAGCGCACTGCTGACGTCCAGAAATTTATAAGAAAAAGGATGCTGAATCCTGAGTCCAACATACAGTTCGGTGAAGGCGGGGCCGGTTCATATTCGGACGGAAAGTTGTTTTCCAGAAGAAACAATAATACCAGCACTGTCAATCGGGTATTGAAAACCTTTGTTAAATTTGGTGCACCGGCTGAAATAGAATATATAAGTAAGCCCCATTTAGGAACAGATGTATTGTGTAAAATAGTCCGTAATATACGGCGGTATATCCTTGAGAGAGGTGGTGAGATATATTACGGCTCAAAAATGACAGACATCCTGATATCAGAGGGTAAGGCCTCTGGTATTGTCATAAACGGGGAAAAGGAATTTCTTTCTTCAATCATCTATATTGCACTTGGGCATTCTGCTCGCGATACCTTTGCAATGATGCATAAAAAAGGTGTTGCTGTTGAGCAGAGGGCGATTTCTGTGGGAGTGAGAATCGAGCATCCTGTTGAAACAATTAATCTCATGCGCTATGGCGATAAATATCAGAATTTTAAAGGTTTGGGAGCTGCAACCTATTCTCTGAACCATACCAATCGGCAAATCCGCAGAGGTGTTTATACGTTCTGTATGTGCCCTGGGGGTGAGGTTGTAAATGCTTCATCTGAGAAGGGTTTGCTGGTTTTAAATGGGATGAGCTACTCACAAAGGGCTTCAGCTTTTTCAAATGCAGCATTGGTTGTGAGCTGCCATGCGGATGATTATGAATCGACCAATCCCCTGGCAGGCTTAGAGTTTCAACGAAATATTGAGCGCAGGGCTTTTAAGGCAGGAGGAAGAAACTGGGAAGCCCCTGCTCAAAATCTTCTGAATTTCTTAGGGTTGAGCAGCTTTACCGGTGTAGATGAAAATTCATACAAGATGGGCGTTGTGTCAACTGATTTGAAGGATATTTTTCCTGACTTTGTGGTGACAGAGCTTTTGGTGGCATTTAATAAATGGAGAAAAGAAGTGCCATTATTTATTTCAAATCATGCAATACTACTTGGTGCGGAAACACGAACATCCTCTCCGGTACGGATTACACGCAACGAAAAATTCGAATCAGTAAATATTAAAAATCTATACCCTATTGGTGAAGGTTCGGGCTATACAGGCGGTATAACAAGTTCTGCCGCGGATGGCATAAAGGCTGTGGAAATGCAGGTGTGTGAATGAAGAAAAAAACTGAGACCAGTCGCTTGGTGTACTCAACCGAGTCCGGTAAAATAAGTCCTGATAAGAGAAAAAAACAAGCCATCCTTCCAAACGATGGCATCGTCAGGTTGATGCGGCAGACAAAGGGCAGAAAAGGAAAAGGCGTAACTTTGATAACCGGCGTGGCGCTGGATAATGTCGCCTTGAAGAAACTGGCAAAATCTCTTAAACAAAAATGTGGGAGTGGTGGCAGCGTAAAGAACGGAGTTATTGAAATTCAGGGTGACCACCGAGATACATTGGAACAGGAATTAGGCAATCTTGGTTATAAAGTGAAACGTGCCGGAAGGTAAGTTTGACAAGTATGAGAAAACGGGTACGAATAGATACGGATTACCGGAAAGATTGCTGATGGGGCTTTAAAGACGTGCGGGCACGTCTCGATACTATGAGCGCAGGTCAAGAGTTTCATTTCCTCTGCGTTCCTGTAATGGCTGACCGAATGGATGAGATAGTCTCCAAAGGTGGTGGGGAGATTATCAGGAGAGATGACAGATCCTATGGGGTCGTTCTTTCTGTGCGCAAACACGATTGAAGAGTAATTACTCAAGGTAACTTACAGATATAATGGCCCATACTCATCGTATAGTCAGGCCCGGCCTGAAAAAAAGGACGGTTTTTTCAGAATCGGGCAAAGAGCTGATTCCACCACAGGATTGGGATTTTCTAAAAGCAGGAGATGCCGCAATAACCCGAAGTGTAAAGGCAAAGGGAGAGACCTGGGTTGTTCAGGTGCGAAAGGGAAGACGGATGATTTCAAAGGGGATATGGGCAAAAGAGAGCCATATCCTTGAATCACAAAAAGAAGTTGAGGCAAAGCGGGCAACTCCTGAATACGCAAAAAGGCGTAAAAGTGACCTTGCCAGACGTGCGGCCAAACAAGAGAAATATCTTGTGGATTTTTGTGCTGAAGTTGTCACTTTTCTTGGTTTTCATTCCAGATATAAGACCGAGGCAGATATTCTTGGAAGAAAAATCACTGAACATGCGGCTCCAGTTGGCAGTGGAACTGTGGCACGAACAGAACGAATTCCCATTGCCAAACGTGCGGAAGCTGCAACCATTGCCTGGATGCGGCATCAGACCACAGCCTATGATTCAATGAAGATTGCGCGGGTTAAGGGGAAGAGAAAGGAGGTTCGCAGGCAGCTTGCCGCAAAATCTGTCAAGTTGCTGCAAAACTATCGCCAGGGGTGTGAGCCTTTTGAGGATTGTCCTTTGCAAAAGGCATTATCATGAAGAGTGTGTGCACCCATAGGAGGCTGTCCGAGAATGCCCTTTCTCCCCAACTCTTCGTTATTTTCAAAAAATAATGCTCAGAATATTAAGTATATGCCTGCGCTTATTTTTTCAAAATGCCTCGATTTGAGAAGAAATGCCTATTCTCGGACAGCCTCATAGGGAAGGTTCAAAATTTATCAACCGGAATAAAAAAGGAATATCAGCATGAATAGTTTTGGCCGTATGTTCAGGATTTCAATTTTTGGTGAAAGTCACGGTATCCAGATTGGTGTGGTCATTGATGGCTGTCCTGCAGGAATACCGCTCACAGAAGATGACTTGAAAAAAGATTTTGCACGAAGACGTGCTGGCGGGCGCGGTACGACTCCACGGGTGGAGCCTGATATCCCAAGTATTGTTTCCGGTGTGTTTCAAGGGAAAACAACCGGTGCACCACTCACCATTGTTTTTGAAAATACCAATATTAAGTCTGATGATTACTCCAACCTCTGGGACCAGCCAAGGCCTGGTCATGCTGATTTTACGGCTCAGCAGAAGTATGGCGGTCACAATGATCCCAGGGGCGGTGGCCATTTTTCAGGACGCATCACATTGGGCATTGTGGCCGCAGGAGTTGTGGCCAAAAAAATCCTTGGTTCTGTCACTGTTGCTGCAACACTGATTGAAGCAGGCGGCAGAAAGGATATCGCCGCTGCTGTGGAAGAGGCCATTGAAGCCAAAGATTCCATCGGTGGAATCATTGAATGTCGTTGTGCCAATATGCCGGTGGGGCTTGGAGAACCGTTCTTTGATTCAGCCGAGGCCCTGATTGCCCATATGATTTTTGCTGTGCCTGCCACCCGTGGCATTGAGTTTGGTTCCGGGTTTGCGTCAGCTTCCATGAAGGGCAGTGAGCACAATGACTGTATTACTGATGAACAGGGAACAACCGCCACAAATTTTGCCAGTGGTATCAATGGCGGCATTAGCAATGGCAATGATATCGTGTTCAGGGTTCCCATTAAACCAACTTCCAGTATTGGTCTGCCCCAGGAAACCTATAATTTCAAAGAAAAATCTGTTTCCACCCTGCTCATTGAGGGACGCCATGATGTCTGTATTGCGATTAGAATTCCAGTGGTCATCGAATGTGCAACAGCCATTGCTCTTGCTGATCTGATGCTGCAGGAACGTTCGGCTTATGCGATGTAATCCAGGTTCTATGGAGAATGGAATACAAAACACTGCTGCATATAGTTAAAGTCCAGGAGGGATAGAAAATGGGAAAAAATGTTTTTTTGATTAATGGTCACCAGGCCTGGGAGATTTCTCCTGGTAAATTAAATCAAAGCCTCATTGATATTGCCAGGGAGATATTTATCGATAAGGGGTATGAGATAAAATATACCCACATTGAAGATGACTATAATGTGTCCGAGGAAGTTGAAAAGTTTCTCGGGGCAGACATTATCATCTTTCAAACGCCTGTATACTGGATGTCCGTACCCTGGGGTTTTAAAAAATACATAGATGAAGTGTACATGGCTGGATATGGAACAATGTTTGCCGATGATGGTAGAATCAACTCTGATGCAAGCAAAAAATATGGCTCCGGTGGATTATTAAAGGGGAAAAGATATATGTTGTCGACTACCTGGAATGCCCCCCTGGAAGCCTTTACAGATTCTGAGCAATTTTTTGAAGGAAAAGGAGTAGATGGTCCCTTTTGGGCTTTCCACAAAGCGCAGGAATTTGTTGGTTTGGAGCAAGTCCCGACATTCGCTTGTTATGATGTGTTGAAAAATCCGGATATCGACAATGATTTCGACAGGTTTAAGTCTCACTTGAAACAAGTATTTGATTTGTGATTGTTGGTTAGACATCATTACTTCATATTTTCATGAAATAAAACAGGCGGTTCAAAAGAGAACCGCCTGAAATTGTAAGCTTAGGGCTCATTCAAAAATAACTTCGTACTCTGAGGCGCAATATAAACATTTAGAAAAACGCTATGCGATTATTTAATCCTCAACGTAGCTCGGCTACGCACCCCAAGGGCATTTCCTGCGGGG
>JAYEOK010000101.1:0-3969 GCA_034722915.1 Thermodesulfobacteriota bacterium
GACTATGCCGTCTTTCAGATCCGTGACTATGCGGAGAGGATAGAGAATCTTTTCCCGCAACTGTTCACCGAACTGGACGACCTTTTTTTCATGGCAAGAACTAATTCGTGATATCTGGCACGCTGGTACTTTTCAGCACGGGCGTTTGTGGTGAGGAGGAGCAGAGAGAAAATGCAGAGGATGGGCGTGAAATTTTTCCTACGGGCAGTCATTTTCTGTAACAACATTACTAACCCGGTTCAACCGGAAACAGTTCAGTTCACTGGATAAGTGCCTTAGCAGAATATGTTCAAAAAAAACAAGAAAATATTCTGTAAGGCACTAACACCGGTAAACGGTAAGTGAGGCCGGCACTCTTTTCAGTACCCCCTTGAGGGGTATAAGTACCTTGGTTATACTTGGAACTTATTCATGTTAAAATACTCTCAAATTTTCTTGTTTTTTATTACAGCTTTTCAGGAGTAAGGCACTATATGCACCCCAAGGGTATTTCTTGCAGGGCACCTGCGCTTATTTTTTAAAAATGCCTCGATTTGAGAAAAAATGCCTATTCTCGAACAAGCTCCTAGTCGGTTGGCGTTGAACGGATATTTCCTGGTTACTTTCTGACTCTACGAATCATTCTCTGGTCACGCCTCCCGCCGGTTACTCCGACAGTGACATTATGTGTCCATTGTCCCCGCTTACAGCGTTGGCCCAACGTTACTGATTTAAACCGCATTTCCTTTTCAGTAGAACTGTACCAGCACTACTGGAAAATTAACACTATTCAGTGTAACGGTTCAGTTCTTCCACTCACAATTGACCATGACTCACTTAAATACACTTTTTTCCTGCCCTGGCTGTAATGCATCAACCCTGCTGGTTCATATGAACCAGTTTTAAGCACCTTCTTGAGAACACCACCCAACACTCACGTAACATATCGGTTTCATATGTTATTTTTGCTTAGACAACCCCATAATCAATGGCATGGAAATTGCTTTACTCCTTTGCAGGAGGCAGGGACAAACACCGGACATCGGTAAAAACATGCTTGAGTAGTGCGCTGACTCTATAAGCTGGGATCGATCAACAGACTGAAAGAAATTTCACCCAACTTCCCTGACCATCAATATCAGCACGCACAAGTAGGAATAGCCTATCGTTTTCAATAAAGCTATGCTTCAGCAAGAGGACAAAAAAGGTTTGCGCCATTGTCAAAATTATTAAAAACCACATCCAACTTTGATCACGGAGATTAAAAATGAAAACGATTTTAAGTTTTATAATAGCTGTTATGGGACTGCCATGTGTAGCATACTCCGGTGAAATTTATGGAACTATTAGAATTGATGGACATCTTGCAAAAGAAATCGCTGTGAAAATTACCTGCCAGACTGGTACTGAATACAACGGTTTTACTGATCAATACGGGGGCTATAGTATTTATGTCAGGGAAAGTGGCCCCTGTACTCTCATTGTTAAAGACAAAAACAATCATACTCTTACGAAACGACTCAGATCGTTCAGTAAACCAGTAATGGTGAATTTCTAACACCGGTAAACGGTAAGTGAGGCCGGCACTCATTTCAGTACCCCCTTGTGGGGTGTAAGTGCCTTGTTGGTATGTCCAACTTGCTAACGTTAAACAAGCTTTTCATTTTCTTGTTTTTTATGACAGCTTTTGAGGAGTAAGGCACTAAACTTGAAGAGGATATCAGCATGCCTAAAAATACAGAAGACAGCGATAAGAAAAAAAAGGATAGATGGGATAAAGCCGATATTCTCCTGCGAGGGTCAATGACAGGTGTTGTTGCTTTGATAGGAATTTTAATCTCCGGTCATTTGAATACAAGTCAGGACAGAGCAGCAAGATTGCAGCTGTACACCGAATTAATGAGCAACAGGGAACAGTCAGAAAGTGCATTGAGGAAGGACATGTTCCAGTCTATCATTGGAGCTTTTCTTGGAGCAGGGAAAACACTTGCACTGAGAGAACAAGTCGTTAATCTGGAACTGCTGGTATATAATTTCCATGAAAGTCTGAATCTCAAGCCTCTTTTCAAGAGTGTCGAGAGGAAATTGATTCAACAAAAAATAAAATTGCAGCATGATGCAAGTCTCTTGTCAGACAACCAGAACCTGGAAAACATAACTGAAACTGATATAAATAACTGCCTGATTCGTCTGCGAAAAGCGGCAACTGATATTGCAAGAAAGCAACTGCTTGTTCTTAAAGGAAAAGAAAACATTGTAGAGCTTGCAGCTCCCCTGGGTAAGATCCCTGACGTCAATCAAATCCGGAAGGATCCATATACGCATGCCCCGATCCCATTGACCAATGGCATTGAGGAGAGCAAGATAAAGAGAAATATATTTACTCTTCGAGTTGGTGAAGCAGAAGTCAAAAGGCTTTGCGAGATAAAAATTGTCCAACAGGACCCAAAGAATAAAGAACTGCAGGTATCTCTACGGATACGAACACCTCCTGAAAAAGGTAGATCCGACGAAGTAATACCGGATCTGGAGGTCACCTTTTGGGTAGGCTTTTTTGACTTTCCCATGATTGACAATACCAGGCTCTCCGACGACCAACGGTGTGCGTTGGTTTTAAACAAATTTCCAGAACCAGAAGACCTTGCAAGCCCTGATGTTGAGCTGACACTTGTATGTTTTCCGGGTGAGCATTCAAGCTTAAAAGACAAACCATACTACGAAGAAATGTTGAAAAGGCTTGCTTTCGGTAGCAACGCAGTAAAATAATTGTGAGTTCACAGTTGTTGTTCATTTGAGTTATACAAAATTATCCCCTTCCTTTTTCCAGCACCTGATCTTTATTTGCACTGTAACTTTTCCTCTGGTGCATATCCACCAACTTCTGCTGGTGAATATGCACCAGCAGAAAAAGAAAAATGCACACCAAAAGCCAGCCCCCCACAACTGGAAGTTATTACACAGTAATTATCATCAAAAATCACATTATCGCTGGCATAGCACTTGCTATCATAATTTTTAAAGACTCGTTTGTAGGCCACTCAAATTCAAGCCATGAAGCTTTATCTGTGGCTCGTCAAGGCCACTGGTGTTTTTTTTAGCACCGACACTCTTTTCATACATCTACAAGGAGGTAAATATTATGGTTGAAAAAAAGAAACCAACGACCCGCCGAGAAACCGGAAATGATGGTGGCATTAAGCGCGTCATCGTGGAAATGGTGATGCCAAAAGGGGAGACCACACGTGCATTCGATATGGCAGGTGGATTTAGTGCCGCAGGTTTTCAACTGGATGAAGGTTTTGATCCTATACCTGCAGGTACACCGGAAGATCCCGAACGAGCCTTGAAACTGGAAGAGGCACGACAGGAAACAGTCTTTGTTCGTGGTTCCATTGATGCCAAAAAAATTAAGGATCTGGAAGCCCAGGAGAACGTCATCGGTGTCTGGATGGATTCTGAGATTGCACCATTCGGTGCAGAGCTACTCCAGGAAAGCGAGCAGGAATATTATCTTGAAGCAGGATTGGCCGCTGGTAATTGCCCTATTCCTCCCTGTGACTGTGATCATGGCACAGCATCCTGTTCAAAGGGAAGCATCACGGATGTCGCTAATTATCTTGGTGTTGACAAGATTTGGGCCAACAATCATCGTGGTGAAAATATTGTTATCGGAATAGTTGATGGAGGAATTACGGCACAGGGTCGTGTAACGAACGGTACAATACCGAATGTAACCGGTGGCTGGCCAGCTGCTGACTGGGGAAAAAAAGCATTATGGGGACGCCACGGCAATATGACATCCACGGATGCACTGGGGATGGCTCCTAAGGCAGATATCTACGATATCCGTATCTCGGATGGGAATGCAGTATCCAATGCCCTTGCCGGTTTTCAATGGGCTATTGGACAGCATAAAGCCAATGGTACCCCCCATATTCTTTCAAACAGTTGGGGTATTTATCAGAAGAACTGGGATCCTGCCTATGCAAC
>JAYEOK010000102.1:0-3963 GCA_034722915.1 Thermodesulfobacteriota bacterium
ATCAATAATTTTAAGCTGTAACAGGAGTTCTCAGAAAGAAAGGCTATGACAATTTGTGAATCGTCATAGCCTTTCTTGAGCAGGGATATTGGGCTTTTATATTTCCGGGCATGTTCATAACTCTCATTGCTGCCACATCAACTTGACAAACCGTCCGCACCGGCATATACTCACACATATGCCAATGAAACATTATGGAGGAGAGCGGCATGCAAAATGAGCGACACGTTCGCCTATTTCGAAACGGACGGAATCAAGCCTTGAGAATACCACGAGACTTTGAACTGGAAGGTAATGAGGCAATAATTCGTAAAGAAGGAGACAAGTTAATAATTGAGCCCATAAGCGCACCGGGACTCCTTAAATTATTGGCAGGCTGGGATTCATTATCAGAAGGACTTCCTGAAATAAATGATCCTCCTATCAAAGAAGAAGAAATATTCTAACACAGATGACTCTTCATCGTTATTTACTCGATACAAACATTTTATCGGATCTTATCAAAAATCCGGCAGGAGCTGCAGCCCAAAAAATCACAACACTCAGTGATGAGAACATGTGCTGCACAAGTTTAATTGTTGCATGTGAATTACGTTATGGAGCTCACAAAAAATCTTCACCTGCACTCACTAAAAGAGTTGAGCAACTTCTCAGCAGCATAGCAATCCTTCCACTTGAAGAGAACATCGCATCACATTACGCTGAACTCAGAACAGAACTGGAACGTCGTGGCCAGCCAATCGGTGGTAATGATCTCCTTATTGCCTCACATGCTTGTGCTATGGGATTGATAATTGTAACGGCAAACACTAAAGAATTTACCCGCATTCCTGAGTTAGCTGTAGAAAACTGGCTTGAATAACACTCCCTGAAATAATATACTTATCTATTTTACTCATCCCTTCTGATAGATCTGGCAACCCGACTGAGTAAATTCCTCTGCCTTCTCTTTCATACCTTCTGCCAGCGCCTCATCTTCACCCATCTCCAATCCTCTGGCATACTCCCGTACTTCACGGGAAATCTTCATAGAACAGAATTTCGGGCCGCACATGGAACAAAAATGCGCCACCTTGGCATTGGAATGGGGAAGGGTTTTATCATGAAACTCCACTGCCTTTTCCGGATCAAGCGAGAGGTTAAACTGATCCTGCCAGCGAAACTCAAAACGGGCTCTGGAAATAGCATTATCGCGATACTGTGCGCCGGGATGCCCCTTAGCCAGATCTGCTGCATGGGCTGCCAGTTTATAGGTCACCACGCCTTCACGCACATCTTCGCGGTCAGGAAGCCCCAGATGTTCCTTGGGGGTTACATAGCAGAGCATGGCCGTACCATACCAGCCTATCATGGCCGCTCCGATTGCACTGGTGATATGATCATAACCGGGTGCAATATCGGTGACTAATGGGCCAAGAGTATAAAACGGCGCCTCATCACATGCCTCCAGCTGTTTCTCCATGTTCTCTTTAATCATATGCATGGGAACATGACCGGGGCCTTCAATAAAAGTCTGCACATCATGCTTCCAGGCAATTTTAGTCAATTCGCCCAATGTCTCAAGTTCTGCAAACTGTGCCTCGTCGTTGGCATCCTGCAGACAACCGGGACGCAAGCCATCACCAAGTGAAAACCCGACATCATACTGTTTCAGCAGCTCACAGGTCTCTTCAAAATGGGTGTAGAGAAAACTTTCTGTATGATGCGCCAGACACCATTTTGCCATAATACTTCCACCTCTACTGACAATCCCGGTGGTGCGTTTTGCTGTCATGGGTACATGATGCAACCGAAGTCCTGCATGGATAGTAAAATAACTCACCCCCTGTTCGCACTGCTCAACGAGTGTGTCTTTAAACATCTCCCAGGTCAATTCTTCTGCCTTGCCATCAACCTTTTCCAAAGCCTGGTAAATTGGGACAGTACCGATGGGTACCGGCGAGTTACGCAGAATCCATTCCCGGGTTTCATGAATATTATTTCCAGTGGAGAGATCCATCACCGTATCAGCACCCCAGCGGGTTGCCCAGACCATCTTTTCCACTTCTTCTTCAATGGAGGACGTGATGGATGAGTTACCGATATTGGCATTGATTTTTACCAGAAAGTTGCGACCGATAATCATGGGCTCACTTTCCGGGTGATTGATGCTGCAAGGCAGCACTGCTCTTCTTGCTGCAATTTCATCCCGTACAAACTCCGGGGTTATATAGGATTTGGGCGTATTGGCACCAAAACTCTGTCCCGGATGCTGCTGCAACTCTTCATCCTGTAACTCATCGATACGCTGGTTTTCACGGATGGCCACATATTCCATTTCCGGGGTAATAATCCCCTGGCGGGCATAAAAAAGCTGGGAAACATTCTTGCCTGGCTTTGCTCTGAGTGGTTTTTTAACCTCCTGGAAACGGAGGTGATCCAGATCAGAATTATATAGTCGATCTTTACCGAACTGAGAGCTGAGATCTGTAAGCTGCTCCACATCTCCTCGCTCCAAAATCCATTTTTCACGTAAGGCCGGGAGACCTTTTCGGACATCAATTGTAACATCCGGGTCAGAGTATGGGCCGCTGGTATCATACACAGTAACGACAGAGCCGCAGCCACCAGGCCCTTGGATTGCCTGGTCATCCACACTGATTTCCCGCATGCCCACCTTAATGTCATGAAGTTTTCCCGGTACATACACCTTTTTTGAATTGGTAAAAGGTGTACGGGTGATAGTTTTCGAACTGGGAAGTTTTTCTTCTCTGTCTATAATATCCATAGCTGTTCCTATATATTTTCAACGAGTTAATGCAACGACACCCGGCAGAACGAATTTCACGACCGGGAAATGTATAACTATTCAGGAGCACCCCATCTCTGCACGGTCAGGCTGGCTCACATAGGAACTACTATAGTTCTCCAGCCTGCCTGCACAGATATGGTGCGCTCCTAAATAGTTACAAAAAGGTAAATGTTCAGGAGTGCTTCATATTCGTTCATTTTGGGCTTCGAAGCATAGTCTGCCTATTCGAGAAGGCCCAAATGGACGAAGATGGAGTGCTCCTGGACATTTACCAATAAAAAAAAGGGAAAGGTGTGCCGGTTGTAGCACAAGGGGAATGTATTACGTCCACCATGACTTTCCCTACGACTTGATTACAAGTATCAGGTTCAAGGAGTTTACTCTCAGCTGGTAACTCCAGCACCCCCAAGTCTCAACAATCCTGATTCCCCCCAACAGAGAGTCGGCATGAAACAGGATCTTTTTCATTTCTAACACCGGTAAACGGTAAGTGAGGCCGGTACTCAGTTCAGTACCCCCTCGAGGGGTATAAGTGCCTTGTTGGTATGTTCAACTTACTAACACCGGTGATGAACGGTAAGCCGGCATAAGTACCTTCACCAAATTCTTTTCAAAAAAACACGAAAAGAATTTATAAGGTACTAAGTTGAATAAAACTTTCCATTTCCTTGCTTTTCAGGAGTAAGGCACGAACTTACTTATTTGGCAAATGGAAGAGATGAATGATGAAGATTGATCTTCAAGCTTCCATCTGCTGCTTTATTATACCCAAAAGTATACTCAACTTTTACATCTGTGCCATCGGTCGTGGTAAAGAAATAATTTCCCATGGCTACAGCATAGTCGCCATGAAGATAGGTAGCCATATTTTCAAAACGAACTTTAGTCCAGGGGTTGATGGCAAAACCGTGATCTTCACCAAATTTATCATTGCCGCCGACAAAATACGAAAGTGCCCCTTCTCTGTCCATACGAAACTGTGCATCAGCAGCTTTGGTGGGCTTAAAAAGAACATCACCGGCCTGAAAATTATACAAAACATCAAGGTGATTTCCAGCGGCTTTCACAAAATCACCTTTATCGGTGAATGCTTTGCCAATTGCAACAATCCCTTCTCCCCAGATTTGCTGCGCCTTAGCCACTTCTTCTGCTGTGATTGCATCTGCCATTTT
>JAYEOK010000103.1:0-11085 GCA_034722915.1 Thermodesulfobacteriota bacterium
TCCCTAATTCCTGTCACTCTTTTCAGTACCCCCTTGAGGGGTGAAAAAAACAAGAAGATGGAAAGTATTTTTCACCCCTCAAGGGGGTACTGAAAAGAGTGACAGGAATTAGGGAGTAAGGTACTAACCCCGGTGATGAACGGGAAAGCCGGGATAAGTACCTTATCAGAATATTTTCTTTGAAAAAAACAAGAAAATATTCTGTAAGGTACTAATAAACCTGCAATCGGATTTGTTTATTTACGAGGTATTTATGCCGGAATCAAACGATGTACGGATGACCTTAAATTATATACTTGATACAAGCGTTGAACGATATGGAGAGTTGCCTGCCATTGGAATGGCTGCAGAACCTGCCCTGACATATCGTGAATTTTACGATCGTATCATAGCCCTGGCACATCGTCTGGCTGAAGAAGGGGCGAAGAAAGGCGATCATGTCGCCATTTTAGCTGATAATTCTCCGGCCTGGGGAACTGCTTATCTGGCCATTGTTCGTCTGGGGGCGATTGCTGTGCCCATGCTTCCTGATCTCCCGGAAGCTGATGTGCGTCATATCCTGAGTGAGATGGCTGTTTCTGTTTTGTTCATTACCAAGCGTCAACTGGAAAAAATTTATGAGTTAAATCAAAAAGAGCTGCATCTAATCATCACCCTTGATGATTCCAGGGCAACTCAGGATGTGGTGGAGGTGACGCCTTTTTCCAGCTATCTTGAAGGGGCGATTGCTGAAAGGGAATCTCTGTCAGGTGAAGAGAAAGTTTTTTTTCCTGAAGTAACAGAAGATGATATTGCATCAATTCTCTATACTTCCGGAACTTCAGGGTTTTCTAAAGCTGTGATGCTCAGTCATAAGAATTTGACGGCAAATGCTTTTTCAGCTGCAAGCATGATAAAAACAGAAAAGGGTTCTGTCTTTCTTTCAGTTTTGCCAATGTCCCATACCTATGAATTTACCCTTGGCTTTATCACGCCCTTGATTAAGGGATGTAAAATAGCCTATGCCGGGAAAACTCCAACTCCTGCAATTCTTCAGCGCTTGTGTAAGCACGAAAAGCCGAAGGTCATGTTTGTTGTGCCATTGATAATGGAGAAAATATATAAAAAGCGAGTTCTGCCACAGATCGAAAAGAGTCGTCTACTCTCTCTTCTCTGTCGTTTTTCCTTTGGGCGTAAGTTTGTTTACAAAAAGATAGGGGCCAGGCTGGTAGCATTTTTTGGCGGTGATCTTGAACTGATGGGGATTGGCGGCGCAGCTCTCAATCCTGAGGTGGAAAGTTTTTTAAGAGAGGCGGATTTTCCTTATCTCATAGGGTATGGCCTTACAGAATCTGCACCGATTTTAGCTGGTGGTCCCCCGGGAGATATTACCATTGCGGTAGGGTCGACCGGGAAACCTTTTTCCGGAGTCCAAATCAAAATTGTTGATCCTGATCCTGTTACCGGAGTTGGAGAGGTCTACGGTTGCGGGCCTAATATCATGTTGGGCTACTACGGTGATCCTGACGCAACTGCAGAGGCTATTACCGAAGATGGCTGGTTGATAACAGGCGATTTGGGGTTCCTTGATGATGCAGGCAATCTCCACATTAGTGGACGTTCGAAAAGTGTTATTGTCATGGCCAACGGAGAGAATGTCTATCCCGAAGCCATCGAACATAAAATTAATGCCTATTTGTGGGTGCTGGAATCACTGGTCCTGGAAAATAACGGCAAACTTGAAGCCTGGGTGTATCCGGATTATGAGTTGATAGATGATAAAACCCTTGGACGGTCAAGGGTTGAACGTCGTGCCTATATTGACGGACTCTGTGCCAGCATGCGCAAAGAAGTCAATCGGCAGCTGTCATCCGCATCTCGCCTGTTACGAATCGTGGAGAGACGCGAGCCTTTTATCAAAACAGCAACGCACAAGATTAAACGCTATTTGTACAGTGAGACTTGATGGTGTCTTGTTTTTGGATGTTGTGTGAAGTTGAGTGAAAAAGCCTGTTGCTGATTTTGTCAGTAGCGGGCTTTTTTTTGAAGATTGTATAAACCATAAATTGTCATTTTAGCCATGCGCATTGCTAAAATAGCTGTCTCCCTGTTGCTGGTTCTTTCATTGACATTGCTTGCCGTACGGTTCCTGCTGGTAGATCGACTTGTAGCCTATGGTCTGCAAAAGGCTGGAGCACATGGAATTATTGTAAATATTTTAGATATTGGTTTTAAACAGATCCATATTGATGTGTTGGGAGCAGCATTTAAGGCAGCAAGTGGTGAGACGTTTTCTGTTAAAGTTCACAATATATCTCTTCAATATAATCTGCAGCAACTTTTTAGCACAGGCAAGTGTGCCCAAATTGACATTGAAGAAATGCAAATCGATCGGGTGCAGAAATCACAGGGGTCCAGAATAAAGCTGCACCTCCCTGAACAAATCAATCTGTTGAAAAATCGTTTGCGTACGCAGCTTCCTTTTGAACAAATAACAATTAATCAACTGCTGTTTCATGGTGATCTGCCACCGCAGCTTTCAAATAAGATTATACAGCTGACAGCGGATATCAAGGGGACGGCCATTTCTGCCACAGTCAGTATGCAGGCAGTTGCGGATACAAAAATAATGATGGATCTGCAGAGTCCTGATTCCCTTCATGCCACAGCCACCATTGTCGGCCAACAACAAGATGCAGAAATAGTACAGGCCAGGCTTGTGCTGCAGCCGGATGGTGTGTCAGGAAAGGTCGATTTGCACTTGAGGCCAGTTCTTGATTTTTTGTTGCAAACTGTTGACATGCCCGGTCTGCCAGAACTTAATGGCAGTCTGAACGGAACTTTTAGCCTGCCCCTGCCGCTTCACGATACCTCGACTGTTCAGGTTGAGATCGCCGTACAGGATACTTTGGGCCATCAATTCCATCTCAATGCCGCAGGCAATCCAAACACGCAGCTAGCCAGCCTGACCCTCACCGGGCAGATTAATGAACTGGAAATTCTAAACACCAGGCTGGCGGTCGCAGATCAGGCTGTAAGCGGAAACTATTCGTTTCAAATCTCCCCACTGCTTGATTTTCTTACACCTTACATGAAAATCTCCTTCCCCGAAATCACCGGTCTGTTCACAGGGAATCTGGATATCCCATTGTTATCAGATACGGAGAAAAATTTTTTGTTAACTACCGAGGGAACATCCCTTATTCTTCCAGGTTTCAGTGGGGATTCGGTTCGGGTACAGCTGGTCGGAGGGTTTGCAGATAAAGCCATGGTTCTTGAACGGGAATCATGGATACATGCTGATACTCTTAGATTTGGAAAGAGTATGATTGAAAAATTTTCCCTGGATCTGGCTGGAAAATTCAGAAAGAGAGGAGATCAGGTTCTGCTGGATTTTTTGAGCCGGCAGAACCTGGAAATTACGGGGTTGTCAACAGGTAACCTTCATATTACCAATCTCCACCTGAAGCCGGAAAAACCCTTGCAAATATCCATTCATAACAGCTCCTGGTCAGTGGTTGCCAATACTTTGCATACCACCAGCCCTTTTCTGGCAGCAGAGGGTGCCTGGAGTTGTGAAGCAGGAGCATTGCTATGCAGATTCTCTGAATTGAAAAAAACCGATTTGGGTATTGAGCTGCTTGCAGAGGTCCAATTACCAACTGCCATCCTCAAGCAAAAGGATCGGCAGTTGCCTTTGAAAGAGTTGTCCGGGACTGTCCAGCTAAAGGAAAACAGTATTGCTGGAAAGCTGCAGCTATTTCCTGAAACGGTTCCCGGTCGCTTGCGGGCAACATTTGAACATAATATCAGCACTGCTGTCGGCAACTGTACGTTGAGTACGGATAGGCGATTAGACCTGAGTGAGGAAAATATTCGTCTTTCCAATCTGCTGACTTCCTGGAAACTTCCTTTTAATCTGGAAAGCGGTAAGGTTTCGTTGAAAGCTGATGCTTCCTGGAATTTGGAAAACAGGTTACAGTTGTCTGCTTTTGTGGCTGTTACCGGAGGAAGCGGCTATTACAAACAGTTTTTATTTAATGGACTGGATGTCAGGCAGGACCTTGCAGTGCTGCCAGATTTTTATTCAAAGACAGAAGGCAGTTTTTCTCTGCAACAGCTTATCGGGGGTATTGATGTTCATAATATCCATGCGAACGTGAATTTTGCTGCAACAAGTAGTGGTAAACTCCCCCTGATAGAAATAGGTGATTTCAGCGCATTGTTGTTTGATGGCAGCATCAGTAGTTCAGATATCAGCTATGATCCTAACCTGCCGGACAGTGATTTTGTGGTAGCTGTTGAGAATGTGAATCTGGAACCACTGGTCAACCTGGTACAAATGAATTCTCTGTATGTCAGCGGCAGGATCAGTGGAAGTATTCCGGTTACCATACAGGGTAAAGACATATCTGTGGTCAATGGAGAACTCCACAATGAAATGCCGGGTGGTGAAATACGATACACTTCAACCAACATGGATCACCCAGGTATCACCGGCTACGCAGTGAAAGCAGTGGAAAATTTACAGTATAATTCGCTTAAGGCCACAGCCATGTATCTGCCTTCCGGACAGCTTGATCTTGATATCGGCCTGCAGGGAATAAGTCCGGGCCTGCAGACCTCCCGTCCGGTACATCTCAATATCCATGCTGAGCAGAATCTTCCGGCTCTCTTGCAGAGTCTGCGATTTAGTAAAGGATTAACAGAGGAACTGGACAAAAGAATTAAACAGCATTACAACTGATTGGAGTATTGATTAATCGTGAAGAGTTTTTACGACGCCATCAATCGTAACAGTTTAGCAGAGTAAATAATTTGTTACAGAGTATGGAGATAACTATGATACACAAAGCAGCTCTAATGGTGTTTGCTGTAATGATTTCCGGTAGCTTCGGCTGCAGCCCAACCGTTCAGGTGGCAGCACCGGAAAAGCCAATCACCATCAATCTCAATGTCAAGATACAGCACGAAATTCTGGTCAAAGTAGATAAAGAACTGGATGAAGTCCTGAGCGCAGACAGCGGCCTTTTTTAACTTTTTATACAAAAAACCTCGCAGGACATAGTGAGACTATCATCTTTCCCGGTATAGGAGAACAATTATGAAAAAAACAATCACCCTTATTCTTTTCGGTCTGCTGTTGATCTGTCAACCTGCCATGGCCATAGACCTGCATACTGCCAAAGCACAGGGATTGGTTGGCGAAACGGCCACCGGGTATCTGGCAGCTGTGAAAGCAACACCTGAAGTGCAGAAGCTTGTTGCCAGTATCAATGCCAAACGCAAACAGCACTATACGGAGATTTCCCAGCGTAACAAAACACCTCTGAATGCAGTGGAGCAGTTAGCCGGGAAAAAGGCGATTCAGAAAACTCCGGCTGGTCAGTTTGTTAACGTTAATGGCTCATGGAAGAAGAAATAATCAGAGAGGAGAGTGTGCATCTGGAAAAAACAAAAACCCCCTACTGATTGAATTCAGCAGGGGGTTTTTGTTTCTACGTAGTCCCCTGCTTATAAAAGAATATTTCGGGCAAAAGCAATCACTGGCAGGATCATTTTGGATAGCAGGCCGGAAAAGGCCAGGAGCATGATAATTACAAAACCATAACGTTCAACAGAGGCGTATGAACGTGCCATGTCAGGCGGCAACAGGCCTGCCAGAATTTTACTGCCGTCCAAGGGTGGGATTGGAAGGAAGTTGAAGATGCACAAAACCAGATTGATCCAGACAGAGGCCATCAGGACTTCATGCAAGGGAACAAGGATAGCTGCAGCCAGGGGAGAAGGAGGGATGGATGCGGCAATAAACCAGATAGTTTTTACAAGTAATGCGCTGATAATGGCCAGGATAAAGTTGACAGCCGGTCCGGCCAGTGCCACCCAAAGCATGTCCTTGCGCGGATTACGGAAATAGTTTGGATTGACAGGAACAGGTTTGGCCCAGCCTATTTTGATAATGAAAAAGGCCAGTGTCCCAATGGGATCAAGATGCTTTAGTGGGTTGAGAGTTAATCTACCCTGGTTTTTTGCTGTGGGGTCACCAAAATGGTACGCTACATATCCATGGGCAAATTCGTGGAGAGTCAGCGCCAGAAGGATTGGCGGTGCCAGAATGATCAGTTGAAGAATGAAGTCGTTCATAGTGTTATTGATGTTGTTGAGTTCTTTTTAAAATACGAAAGCACAAAAGTAATCATTGAAGACTAAGGGCGCAAGGAGGGGATAATATTATGACATGTATTACAAATAAAAAACAGATCGCAGGATTATTGATTGTTATTGTGCCTGTCATGATTGTTCTGTCCTGGTTACAGAGTTGCGACACTCAGAAAGATCCGCAACAACTTGGTTTCATTGGGACTCTTTCTGGTAAGTATTCTGACCTTGGTCTTGATGTCCTTGAAGGGATGCAACTTGCAATTCAAGAGGTCAATGAGCAGGGTGGTGTCAAGGGACGGCTGATTGAGCTTGTGGTTAAAGATGATGGTGGAAAACCGGATCAGGCCATTGATTGTGCCAAGTCTCTGTTGAAGCAGGGAGTTGGCACAATTGTTGGTCCAAATTTAAGCTCAGTGGCTGTCAAGCTTGTTCCCTGGTGCAATGAACACAACATGCTGCTGGTCAGTCCAACGGTTTCAACTTCCTTACTCGCAGGTATCGACGACTCCTTAATTCGAATTATTCCACACAACGGCTATCATAGTGCAAAGAGTATGGCTGAGTTTGTTAAAAATAAAATGCAGCTCGATTCTGGTGTGATCCTCTATGATCAGAACAATGCAGCCTATGCCGAGGATATTGTGCTTCATACAGAAAGAGCCCTGAGAGAATTAGGCGTTGAAATTAAAAGCACTCCATTTAATGCCGGTAAGAATTTTGATTATGGGACCATGGTGAGACAAACCGTCTCAGCAGAGATTGATTTTGTTTATCTCATTTCATCGGCCCTTGATTCAGCTATGTTTTGCTGGCAGTTGAAAAAACAGCAATGCAAGCCGGCAATATTTGTCAGAGACTGGGCTTTAACCGATGAATTTTACCGAGTCGGCAATGAGGCAGTAGAAGGTGTGATTTTGTTAACTAGCGCTATTTCCCTGCAGGAAACCGAAGTTTTTAATAAATTTAGTATGAAAATGCAGGAGCGTACACCCAGAAAGTCAGGGAAGTTTATGGTGTATGGCTATGAAGCAGCACAGGTTGTCCTTACCTGCCTTGTTGCAGACATTGGCAATTTGAAACAGGCGATCCTTTCCATTAAGACATTTCAAGGCCTGCAGGATGAATTTGTAATTGATAGTTTTGGTGATGTGCAGCGGCCTGTGTTTTCAGTAAGAATTGAAGAAGGTGAGATTGTTCCTTTTAATCCACAGCCAAGATCGGAAGAATAGGCTGACACAACAATGAAACGTAGATTTTCTCTTCGTCAGTATACTCTGTTTCTCTGCCTGGTTTTGGCCCTGTTGCCTGTTTGTACCAATGTCCTGCTCTTTCGTTCAACCTATACAACAACAAAAGAATCAGCAGAAATATGGCAGAAGGCACTGGTGCATTCCCTGGCGAGTGAGTTTAATGAACACCTTGATCGAACCTATGTTTTGTTAGACAGAATAGGTCAGGTAGAGAGGCAAAGCGGTCGAGAGGCAACTAGTCAAGCTCTGTCCCGGGCGATTGCTTTTACCGCAGATAGATTTTCAGCCATCTATATCACAAACCCCGGAGGTTATATTCTTACAGCAGAATTCTCAAAGAGTACAGGTGGGCTGGTTTCTGACTTTACAGGCATGCGTCTGACTGGGGTCTCATCGGAGAATACCAGATGGACACAGTTTTTTCTTTCTGCGCAGTCAAAAACACCGACAATACGTCTGGCTGTTCCTGTTGGCGATGTTGTGATTGTCGGAGATTTTAATATGACTTTTTTAAAGAAACGTTTTGACAGGATTGATCTCCCTGAAGGTTCGAATCTGTTTCTTGTGGATGAGCGTGGGAATGTCATACTTCCTGGTGTGAAAATTGATCGGGCAAGGCGTGACAATCCATTGGTCCTGGCAGCTTTAGAACGGAAACAGTCACTGTTCGGCTACGGTCAAAATGGAGATATGACGGGTGCAACAGCGTCCCTTGGCATTAATGGCTGGCATGTCTGTTTGGAGCAGTTGAAAGAGAGTGTCTTTCGTGTGCATAATCAGTTGATGGCTCGTAATATTTTCACCCTGTTGATCGGTTTTTGTATCCTGATTGTAACGTTGCTGTTTATGTATCGTCGGGTGATCAAACCCCTTGGATGGATCATTGATCGGAGCAGGAAAATTCCGGGCCAGACGATTTTGGAAGCGGGTAAAATGCCAAAGGCAGTTATTGATCTGCACCGTTTGTGGTACGCACTCCGCAGAAGTGTTTATAAGCTTGAACGGCGGGAACAGCATCTTGTAACAGCCCGTCAGGAGGCAGAGGATGCCAGTCATGCCAAGTCTGTTTTTCTTGCCAAAATGAGTCACGAACTGCGAACCCCCTTGAATGGTATTCTGGGGTATACGCAACAATTGCTGAGGGATAAGACCCTTGGCAGGGTGCAGCAGAGCGGTATCCGTACGATTTCTGAGAGTGGTGAACACCTGCTGATGGTTATAAATGACATCTTGTCTTTTTCAAAGATCGAATCCGGTAAGCTCGATCTTCTTCCTTTTTGTTTTGAACTGGAAGCGTTTCTGCAAAAGATTGCTGATCTGTTTCGCTATCAGGCAGAAAATAAAGAACTCTCATTTGTATACCGTGCCCCTCGGCATCTGCCGCAAATGGTTGAAACAGATATGGTCAGGTTGCGGCAGGTGTTGTTTAATCTCCTGGGGAATGCCTTGAAGTTTACCAGCCATGGTGAAATTCGACTGCTGCTTTCTGTAGCTGACTCAGGATTAGAAAAACTGATACTTTATTTTGCCGTGGAAGATAGTGGTTCCGGCATTGAGCCTGCGTGGCAGAAAAAGATTTTTGATCCTTTTATTCAGGCAGGAGAGGGAACGCACTGTGCTGATGGAACAGGTCTCGGTTTAAGTATCAGTAAAGAACTTGTGGAATTAATGGGCGGCCATCTCAGCCTGGAAAGTCCTGTGACCGGCCGCAATCCTATGGCAGGTGAGGGGCCTGGTTGTCGTTTCTCGTTTTCCATAGAAGTGGAAAAATGCTATACTCTCTGTTCTCTGGACAGTAATTCAGAGGCGTCGATGGATCTGTCTGCTGTTTCTAAATCATCCTTAAACGTTGATACAAGTAAGATTCCAATACCTCCCCGGAGTATGCTTGCTGCTTTGTTGAAAGCTGTTCAAGGCGGTGATGTTGATGCTATGGAAGAACAGATTCGTAAGATCGGCAACCTGGAAAATTCTAAATACTCCATTTTTGCTGAAGACATACAAGGTCTCGCGGATGACTTTCAGTTGACTCGGTTGGAGAGTATATTGAAAAAGCAGATGACATGAAGTCGTTGTGTCCTTCAGTCCCATAACCTCAGCCCATAAGCTCATATCATGGCCAAAATACTGATAGTTGATGATCAACCGGTCAACCTGAAAGTGCTTGTCGATTTTCTCCGTCAACAGGATTATCGATTGCTGGTTGCTGAAAATGGTCAGCGCGCTCTGGAACTTGCTCATGAGCAGCTACCTGATGAAGGAATTAGGGCGTGCAATGCTTTCTGTGCTGCAATGATTTATGTCAATAAGGTTTTTGTGTACCAGGTTGCAGAGGATGTAGTGGAGCGACCTTTGGGGTTGGATTATTATTTTTGCAGGCGTGGGAAAAACAGGCAGAGGAGCGTGGCAGCGATAAAGGCTGTGGCAAGCCGGATGATAACAATGAGCCAGTAGTTCGCTCCAAAAATAGCAAAGAGCAACGGATCTTCAATGATTGCATGGCAGATCATGAGGAAGGTACCGATATAGAAGATGTCCTTTTTTGTAAGGTTGCCGGATTCTGCCTCTTTAAAAAGGATACCTGCCCCATAGGTGATTCCAAGAAGCTGGCCGGTTAACAGAGAAAAGGACGTCTGCACCCGCTCTCCGTAATTTATGATAAACTTTGTTCGTTTAATTGCATCCATCAGAAAGCTAATGGTGGTAATAAGAATAATGATTTTGGCTGACAGGATCGCTGCATTGAGAAGAGAATGAAGGAGTAGATCCTGGATACTGGAGTAATGTGTCAGTTGAATTGTCTTGCCACTATTTTTCCCGGTAAAAAGGGAAGCCGGCAGAAAGAAAAGTGGCAGAGTGGCAAGAAAAGCCATGATGACTCGGAGAAAGGTGGAGTAGGAAAAACTGATTCCCAGCTTTTTCATGATGCTGTTTTCCACAGGCAACGAATGACAGACACCAAGAAAGACTCCGAGAACGGTCCACTCATATGAGCTAAGGCCTAAGGGGGCGGCAAAAGCGACTGCTGCATAAAGATTGAGAAAAACTCCAGCACATATGGCCATGGCTGTTTCTGCTGGAAGCTGCAGAATGCTTGTGACCGGAGAAAAAAGAAAACTCACCGGACGGAGGAGGTCAAAGTAGAGGAGAGTATCGGCAAGGATGTAAAAGGGAACCACCAGTTTCAGGATAAGGGTTGCACTTGATAATGCAGCTTGCAGATTTTTGCGGAGATGATTTGGCATAATGTGCGTCGATATACTTGAGATACGTGTACTCTGCAACGGGTATTCTCCCCTTGACTCAAAAGAATTTTGATAATAAAAGAGATGCTGCTAAACAGTTACATAACACCGGTAAACGGTAAGTGAGGCCGGCACTCATTTCAGGAGTAAGGCACTAACCCCGGTGATGAACGGGAAAGCCGGGATAAGTACCTTGGTGGTATTTGCAATTTACTAACATTAAAAATACGTTCAGAGCATAGGGATTTTCATTTTTTACGAAGCTTAAAGAATGAATACCGAACATTTAAGGACGAATATCGAACAAGGAATATCGAACCGCAGAAGGGGAAAGGCCCTTGATCGTTCGTCTTTTATTCCGATCGATATTCGATATTCCTTGTTCGATATTCAACATTCTCTTTTTAAAACCCGCCCAAAGGGCGATAAGTTCCATTTTCTTGTTTTTT
>JAYEOK010000103.1:11185-42238 GCA_034722915.1 Thermodesulfobacteriota bacterium
ACTAACACCGGTAAACGGTAAGTGAGGCCGGCACTCTTTTCAGTACCCCCTTGAGGGGTATAAGTGCCTTGTTGGTATATCCAACTTGCTAACGTTAAACGAACTTTTCATTTTCTTGTTTTTTATTACAGCTTTTGAGGAGTAAGGCACTAAAAAGAATGTCAAAGACGTTATTTGAAAATTTGAGTTTTATGAGCGTGTCATGAAAGGAAACCTATTACCGACTCTTCTGCTGTTCTTATATTTTTTTAGCCCAATACACTTATCTGCCGGGAATGCAACAGAGCTCGAGGTTTTCGTCTCCATTCCACCCCAGAAATGGCTGTGTGAGCAGCTTGGCCCCGATTTTTTGAAGGTACGTATCCTGGTTGGCAAGGGGCAGGAACCTCATGGCTTTGAGCCAACTCCAAGGCAGATTCAATTGCTTGCAGGGTCAACCTTGTTTTTTACCGTTGGGATGGATTTTGAAAGGGAAATTGTGCGTCGCTTGCAGGCCGGATCTCCCGATCTGCGGATAGTTGACAGCAGTGAGACGACACAGAAAATTCCCATGCCAGGCACAGGTCATGACGATAAAACAGGACTTGATCCCCATGTCTGGCTTTCTCCGAAAAATCTAAAAAACATGGCTGAGGTTATGGCATCAGCACTGGCTGAAGAAGATCCTGAACATGCAAAAGTGTATGAGAAGAATCTCTGTCACCTGAGCAGTCGACTTGATGCGCTGGATCAGTCCATAGCGAAAAAGCTTGCTCCCTTTCGAGGAGCTGCCTTTTTTGTTTTTCATCCGGCATTTGGCTATTTTGCCCATGGCTATCAGATGCACCAGATAGCAGTAGAAACCGGTGGGAAATCACCGACACCCAGGCAACTCTTGAGACTTATTCGAAAGGCAAAAGCTGATAATGTACAGGTGATTTTTGTCCAGCCTCAGTTTGATCCCAGAAGTGCCGAGAGTGTGGCTCAGGCCATTGGCGGCAGGGTGGTTCTCCTTGATTCTCTTGCTGAGAATGTTGCCGGAAATCTTGAAATTATGGCCACAAAGATAGAGCAGGCTCTTATGGTTAAGGAAAACAGATGAGTATGAAAGAGACTGATGTTGCCATCTCTATTCAAGGTCTTTCTTTTGCTTATGGTACTCAAGTAGTGCTGAGTAATGTGAATCTTGAAATTTTTGCCCTTGACTCTGTCTGTGTCGTGGGGCCTAACGGTGGAGGGAAGTCTACGCTCATTAAGCTCATGTTGGGCTTACTGACTCCAGATGCCGGGTTGGTTCGTATTTTTGGCAGAAAACCGGAAGAGGAACGGTTGAGGATTGGGTATGTTCCACAGTATACCCATTATGATCCACAGTTCCCCATTTCTGTCCTTGAGGTTGTAAGCATGGGACGATTAGGTGATTCGCTCACCGGAAGATACACCAGGGAAGATAGGGAACAGGCACTGGAATCGCTGAGAGTAACAGGGGTTTCTGACCTTGCCGGCCGTCCTTTTTCAGCGATCTCCGGTGGACAGCGGCAGCGTGTTTTGATTGCCAGAGCCCTTGCTGCCGAGGGTGATATCTTGATCCTTGATGAACCCACTGCTAATATCGATCATGAATCGGAACTGCAGTTTTTTGATCTTCTGGCTACTTTGAATGAACGCATGACCATTCTCATGGTAACCCACGAGGTGGGCTTTTCCTCCACTTTTTTCAAGCGTATAGCCTGCGTGAATAAGCAGGTGGTTATTCATCCGACCAGTGCACTCACCGGAGATTTAATCCGGGATATGTATGGCGGGGATTTACAGATGATACGCCACGATCACTGCTGTAGTGTAAAGGGGCACCAGCATGACTGAGTTTCTGGCCGCTCTTGCGGATCCTAATCTTCTTTTTTTTCGTTATGCCCTGCTCATCGGAATTTTTGCCTCCATTCCTTTTGGTATTATTGGCACCTTTATTGTCGTGCGAAAAATCAGCTATATTGCAGGGGCTATTGCCCACTGTGTGCTGGGTGGAATTGGCCTTGGGCTTTACCTGGAAAAGGCAGTGGGGGTTACCTGGTTTGGACCGATGCAGGGGGCGGTGCTCGTTGCTCTGCTTGCCGCTGTGATTTTAACTCTTGTCAGTCGTCACGCTTCACAGCGGGAAGATAGCGTGATTGGTGCACTCTGGGCTGTGGGGATGGCTTCAGGGCTGCTTTTTATTGCAAAAACTCCTGGGTATGTTGATCCCATGAGCTATCTTTTTGGTAATATTCTGCTTGTTTCCAAAAGCGATTTTTTGTTTGTGCTGGCATTGGATGCTGTAGTGCTGGCGCTGGTGGGAATTTTTTATAATAAATTTCTGGCAGTCTGTTTTGATGATGAGTTTGCCAGGTTGCGGGGGGTGAGTACCGGCTGGATTTATCTGCTGCTCCTTTGCCTTACAGCACTCACCATTGTCCTGCTGGTGCGGGTGGTTGGCATAGTGATGGTTATTGCCTTACTCACTCTGCCTGCTTCTGTTGCTGGGCATTTTTCAAGAAATATTGTGCAGATGATGGTGCTTGCAGTTTTGTTTTGTGCAGGATTTGTGGTGCTGGGGCTTGGTGTGAGTTATAACCTTGATTTACCCAGCGGGCCTGTCATTATTGTTATTGCTGCTGTTGTGTATCTTCTGGCTCTTCTAGGTGGCAGGTTTCGTAAAAATTCCCTGTAAACAATTGCTTACAACGGAAAACGCTGGAGTATAAAGGCTTTTTCATCCTTCCTGCTTTCCAGTATTCCATCCAGGCGTGCATCCTTAAGAGCAGACAATATCTTTTTGAATTCCTGCCCGGGTATGTAACCCAATTCTTTCAAATCTTCTCCGTTGAGCAGTGGCTGAATGTTGCGAAGGGATGTCACATAGAGTGAAACAATCTTCTGGATTTCTTTTTTCCTGGCAATGGCCATGAGATAAAGGAGTCCATCATTTGATAAAGGTGCCAGCATCCGGTAGATGTCGCTGTTTTTTTCTGGAAAACGTCCATAAAACCGATTGCCAAGCTCATCAGCAGTCAGTTTATCAATGATTAATTCCTTACATATTTTTTCCTGGATTTGAAAACGCTGGCAAAAGGTTTCCAGCTGTGCCGGACGAGAACGGGCCATAATGGCAAGAAGGTAAATACGCCAGGGGGAAATCGTCTCATCAAGGTAGAGAAAACGAAACCAGGAAATGGCGCGCTGTGCCTGCGTCAGGATGTGCATGAAGCGTCGATCTATTTTGAGATTGGGCTTGAGGTCGGGCCAGAGAAACTGAAATAATTTGTAATCATTAAGTCTTTTGATGGCTGGTATTGGATTTTCTTCGGTAAAGATCTGCTGCAGTTCAGCAAACAGTCTTGGATTGGTTGTTTTCCCAAACAAGTTCATTTTAACCGCCCCACGAATCAGTCGGTCTGCATGTTTGGAAATTTTGAAATCCATCCTTTTTTCAAAACGGATGGCTCGTAAAATACGGCTGGGATCCTCAACAAAACTTAAGTTATGCAGAACCTTGATGAGTTTGTATTTAAGATCGTTCTGGCAGTTGAAAAAATCAATAAGTGTACCGAACTGTGTGGGGTTGAGCTGCAGGGCCATGGCATTGATTGTGAAATCACGCCGGTAAAGATCGAGCTTGAGAGATGAGAGTTCGACTGTGGGAAGTGCTGCCGGATACTCATAGTATTCGAGCCTTGCCGTGGCTATGTCGATTTTAAATCCGTCAGGAAGGGTCACGTTTGCGGTGATAAATCGATCGTGGGTTCTGACCCTGCCACCCGTTTTTTTAGCCAATTGTTTGGCAAAAATAATTCCATCACCTTCCACCACAATATCCAGATCCAGATTCTTGTGTTTTATGAGCAGATCCCGGACAAATCCTCCAACAGCATATACTTTAAAACCGGAATCCTCTGCAACTTCACCAATGATTCTGAGCAGGACGATGAGGTCGCGGCCAAGGGACTCGCTCATCAGTTGCAGCACGTTTTTGTTTTTTTCCCGCACAGGATCTTCGTTCTCCTGTAAGAGGTTTTGCGGAAGATGACCGGGATCATTTATCAGCATGTTGAGAAGATCGGTTCTTGTAATAACACCCTCGAGTTGCTGTTCGTGGATAATGGGGATGAGCCGCTGTCTGTGCTCAATGATCAACTCTTCAATGTCTGCAAGGGTCGCGCTCAGGGGAAGTACTTCTATGTCGGTTGTCATGTAATCGCTGACTGGAAAGGAGCCGAGATTGTGGTGGATTGCTTTTTCTGCAATTCTGCGGGAGATGGTTCCGATAACATTGACAGGTGCTCCTGTGGATTGTTCAGTTGATGGGGCAGCAGCAGAGAGTACCGGCAATACCGTTATGTTGTAGCGGGTCAGCAGGTTGTTGGCTTCTAGAATAGAGGTCGTCTCAGGGATGGAAATAACAGGCCGGGAAAGCATTTCCTCAGCAATGGCTTGTGGCTTGATATGTCTGTGCAAGCTGCGAATTAATGTTTCCTGGGCTTCAATCAGACTCATGTTGCGAACTGTGGCCGAGGCTGCTGTGGCATGACCACCACCATGGAAATCTCTTGCTATGGCACCAACATTGACTTCTGCGATGCGGGATCTTGCAATGAGATAGATGCGGCCCTCCATGGATACAAGGCAAAAGAGGCAGTCCAGGTTTTCCATGACCATGAACCGTCTGACAATAAGAGAAAAGTCGTCTTCATATTCCTGCAGGGTAAGGTTGACCACAACGATTTTTATACCTGATATCATATAACTTTTGGCTGTTTTGGTCAGCTCGTGGATCAGGGTGACCTGGCGGGCAGTAAGATCGTAGGAGAGAAATTGAGAAATGATGTCCAGCTGGGCGCCTTTTTCAAGTAGCCATGCAGCAGCGAGCAGGTCATCAGGAGTGGTGGTTAAATGGGTGAGGGAACCGGTATCTTCATATATGCCCAGTCCAAAAATGGTAGCCTCTTCCTGGCTGACGGGGATTTCTTTTTCCTGCAGAATCTGGCAGAGGATGGTTGCCGTTGCCCCGACCGGGGCAATTGTTTCAACCTCGCCTTTCATGCCGTCAGCGTTGTCCGGATGATGATCATAAAGATGCAGAGAAATTCCTGGATTGTCCAGGCAGAGAACAAAATCACCAATACGGGTTTTTTGCCGGGTGTCTACAACAATGAGCGTATCTACTTGAGTAAGCTCAATGTGCTTGGGTTTTACAAAGTCATAGCGATATTGCAGTGTTTCATTGATGAATTTTCGGACATTTTTTTCCTGGGAGCCGGGGAAAGACATCACTGCATCGGGATAGAGCTTTTGTACTGCTATCATGGAGGCAAGACCGTCAAAGTCTGCGTTCAGGTGGGTGGTGATGATTTTCATACTTCACACTATCCACTATCCTCTCTCTACTGTCAACTCGAGGTACCATCTAGTACCATAAACCCCAAATAACCGATAATAATTTTCATGACAATCTGTTGATTTATGGGAAGCACAAGTCGTTAATCGATATCGCATATTTAGGGTTTACGGTACTAGGAGCCTGTCCGAGAATGGTCTTTCTCCCCAACTCTTCGTTATTTTGAAAAAATAATGCTCGGAATATTAACTATATGCACCCCAAGGGTATTTCTTGCAGGGCACCTGTGCTTATTTTTTCAAAATGCCTCGATTTGAGAAGAAATGCCTATTCTCGGACAAGTTCCCAGTCAACCGCGTGGATGAAACTTTTTGTGAATAGATTTCAGTCTCTCTTCATCAACATGGGTATAAATCTGGGTGGTGGTAATGTCAGAGTGGCCGAGCATTATCTGCACTGAACGGAGATCAGCCCCCCGTGAAAGAAGATGGGTGGCAAAGGAATGGCGGAGACTGTGAGGCGAAATTTCTCCTCTTATTCCAGCGGCACGGCCGGCTTCTTTAATGATCTGCCAGAACCTCAGCCGTGTCATTCCTTTACCGCGATTGGTGACAAAGAGGGTGTTGCTGCGCCTGCCTTTGAGGATTAACGGACGAGCAGATTCAAGGTAGGCATCGATGGCATTTTTTGCAGGAATTCCAAAAGGAATAAGCCTTTCTTTTTCACCTTTGCCAATGACCCGCACAAAACAGGATGAGAGGTTGCAGCCGGTGACAGGGAGTTGAACCAGTTCCGAAACTCGTAATCCAGTGGAATAGAGGAGTTGCAGCATGGCATAGTTGCGTTGCAGTAATGGAGTGGACATTGCTGGTGGTATCAGTAATCTGTCCACCTGTTCAATGGATAATCCTTTGGGAAGACTTGTCCCACTTTTTGGTGTTGTAATATTGGCGAAGGGATTGGTCGTGATCAGATTCTGGGCGTGTAGAAATGAAAAGAAGCTTTTAAGAGCTGAGACTCTTCTTGCATTACTACGATGTGAAATCTGTCTGCTACGGCATTGCTCAAGAAAACTGTGAATGGTTTTGCTGTTTACCTGATGCAGGGATTTCTTTTTTTTTAGAAGAAAGGCAAGAAAGAAATCAATGTCAGCGTCGTAGGCTTTGACAGTATTTTCTGCAAAGCGTTTCTCAGTGATCAGATAGTGGAGAAAGAGTTCTTTTGCAGAAACAAACTCTGGTGGGATGGGTTTTCTGGTGATGGCAGAGTAGGGTGGAAAAGAGAAAACGCCCGTTGCATCAGCATACAACGGGCGTCAGGAAATAATGCTGTTCTGGTCTCAGCCGCGTCTGATACGGTTGAACTTGCGGAGTTTACGGCGAGCTTCAGCTTGTTTACGACGTTTTTTTACACTTGGTTTCTCGTAGTGCTCACGACGTTTTAGCTCTCGTTTGATTCCATCAATCTGCAGTTTCTTTTTCAGCTGCCTGATGGCATACTCAAGATCTCCACGAACTTCAACTTCTATCATTTGGGACTCCGTTATAAACAATATTTACGAAAAATCCGGTATAAGAAAAAGTGTTCCGGATTTTCAATACAATTAGTACCTTATTTCTGTAAAGCTGCAGCAGAAAAACAAGAAACTGAAAATTTTTATTGAAACTATGAGCTTGTTCTCACCACCAAGGCACTTATACCCCCTTGTGGGGATGTTAGTAATAATCAAGACAGCAATCCTGTTTATATAAGAAAAACTTCTGCATCTGTCAATGGATTTTTGATGAACCTGGATGGATATCGTTGCTTTCGTTGTCAGGAAAGATCTTTCCGGGATTCATTATGTTTTTCGGGTCAAACATGTTTTTAAGCTGTCGCATGACCATGATGCTGGTTTTGTCGAGTTCCAGTGAGATAAATGGTGCTTTAGTAATCCCTACACCATGTTCTCCTGATAGGCTGCCACCCATACTGATAACTTTATGAAAAAGTGCTGTTTTGGCTTTTACCGATTTTGTTGATTCTTGCGCTGATCCATCGGCTGCCATAATGTTGACGTGGATGTTGCCATCTCCTGCATGACCAAAGGTGAGAATGGTAATCTTCAGGTCTTTGGCCAGATCTTCACAGAAATGTACTAGTTCAGGGATGAGATTTCGTGGAACCACCACATCTTCGCTGGTTTTGTATGGGCTGAGCTTGAAAGATGCTTGTGAAATGGAACGTCTGGCCAGCCATATTTCCCGGATGTCTTCTTCTGTTGTGGCCTGTTGCAGGGTGCAGGTGTTTTCTTCTGCCGTCAGAGTTTTGAGTCGATTTGATTGCTCCTCGACGTGTTGTCTGCTGCCATCAATTTCAATGATAAGCATGGCTTGAATATCGTCTTCTGGTTGATTGGGTAATAGGTCTGAGACAAGTCGCAGCGCGGTTTTATCCAGATATTCCAAGGTGCAGGGAAGGATATTGTGTTGTAAAATGATTGCCACAAGCTCTGTGGCTTTCTGCAGGGATGAAGACTGAAGGAGAAATGTTTCCTTGTGTTCCGGTAAGGGGAGGAGTCTGGTTATGATTTTTGTGATGATCCCGAGTGTGCCTTCAGAACCGATAAAAAGACGGGTGAGGTCGTAGCCTACAACCCCCTTTTCTGTACGGGTTCCAGTGGTGAGTGTCTCTCCATTCGCAAGTACCACCTCCAGACCGATAATTGAGTCTTTAGTAACTCCGTATTTTATGGCAGACGGGCCTCCAGCACATTCAGCTGCATTACCGCCTAATGTGCAGAACTTGAGGCTTGCCGGATCTGGTGCGTACATGAGATTGTGTTTTTTTAGAGTTTGCTGGAATTCACCCGTTATTACCCCGGGCTCCACAATTGCAATTTGATTGTCACTGTCAATTTCAAGGATGTGGTTCAGGCGTGCACAGCTGAGAACAAGTCCTCCGGCAGTGGGTAGGGCCCCTCCGGTTGTGCCGCTGCCGGCTCCCCGGGCCACAATCGGGAAGAGATGTTCGTTTGCAAGCCTTACCAGTGCTGCAACCTGGGCTGTGGAATTCGGAAGAGCCACAGCATCAGGCAGAAAAGTCTGCTTACTGCTGTCGTATGAATAGCAGTGCAGCTCTTCAAGGTCTCTGCTGCAGTTGTCCTGGCCTACAATGCGGACAATTTTCTGAAAAATTTTTTCATCCATTTTGGTATATTACCCGGCAGCAGTAAAAAAAACAGTAAGGATCTGACCATGAATGTGGATGTTGCTATATTCATGATGTAGGATAAAAAAGGATCAGGAGTGAACAAAATGATGAAATATAACTGAGGAAAGATTCGTGACAAAGAAAATTCAACTGGCTCTGCTTGCTGGTGGCGCATCAGGGGAGCGTGAGGTGTCTCTTGCGGGAGCTGCCGGTTTTGAAGAGGCGCTGGATCGTAAAAAATATGAGCTTTGCAGATATGATCCGAAAACGGATCTGGCAAAGCTGGCAACAGATGCAGATTCTATTGATGTTGCTTTTATTCTTCTCCATGGAACCTATGGAGAAGATGGCACAGTGCAGGGCTATCTTGATCTGCTCGGCATACCCTACCAGGGGTCTGGTGTCCTTGGTAGTGCGCTGGCAATGGATAAAAATATGGCCAAGATACTCTATCGCCTGCACGATTTACCAGTTGCAGACTGGGAAATGGCAAAGGTGGAGGATATGACAAATCCTGCGCGGCTCCTTGAAAGCCTGCAGTTTCCATTGGTGATAAAGCCGATTCGTGAAGGCTCAAGTCTTGGAATGAGTGTGGCCGGGGATATGGAGGAGTTGCGGGAAGGGATTTGTCTGGCTTATGAGCACGATTCCGAAGTCATGGTGGAGCAATTTATTACAGGCAGGGAAATTACAGTGGGGGTACTAGGTAATAAGGAGTTAACTCCGCTCCCTTTGATCGAAATTATTCCCGGAGATGAGTTTGTGTTTTTTGATTATACCGCAAAGTATAAAGAGGGCGCATCTCGGGAAATATGTCCGGCTCCTGTTGACGAAAGTATTGCAGAAAGAGCGAAAGAGTTTGCGGTTGAGGCCCACAAGGCATTGCAGCTAAGAGGTTATTCACGGACTGATATGATGCTTGCCCCTGACGGCTCTCTGTATATCCTGGAAACCAATACTATCCCCGGCATGACCCCCACGAGTCTTTTACCTCAGGCTGCAAAGGAATTCGGGCTCAACTTCACTGAGCTTATCGACAGGCTTCTGCAGCTGGCCCTGGAGTCGAAATAAATTTTACCTTACTCCTGAAAAGCTGTCATGAAAAGGTGAGTGCAGACTCCGAGAAACTTGGAAAGTTGCTTTGTAATCAATGAGTGCCGGCCTCATTTACCGTTTACCGGTGTTAGTTGCTTTCCAGAAAACAGCGCATATGATCACAGCGCCTTGGCTGTCTGAGGCGCTGCAGGGCCTCCTGTTCAATTTGACGAACCCGTTCTCGGGAGACGTTGAACTGTTTACCTACTTCTTCAAGTGTGCGTTCACGCTGTCCGCCAAGTCCAAAACGAAGACGAAGAACCTGGGCCTCTCTGGGACTCAGGGTGCTCAGGATAGTATCTATCTGTTTGTGGAGATCAGCTGTAATGGCAATATCATCTGGGAGAATGGCTCTTTTGTTCTCAAGGATCTGCATCAGGTTGTGGCTGTTTTCTCCCATCGGTTCGTCAAGGGAAGCTGGTTCCATGGAGGTTTCAATGATAGAGAGTATCTTTTTGTAGGGCATGTAGGTGGCACGGGACAGTTCGTTCAGTGTAGGCTTTCTTCCAAGTTGTTTGCGTAATCCACTGAAGGTTTTGCTGAAATGGTTACGTGAAACAAGAAAATGGGCAGGGAGTTTGATGGTTCTGGTCTTTTCCGGTATAGCCCTGGTAATTGCCTGCATGATCCACCAGGAAGCATAGGTGGAAAATCGTCTTCCTGCATTATGATTAAAACGAAAGACTGCACGCATTAAACCTATGCAGCCTTCCTGGGTGAGGTCGGGCAGGCTGAGTCCTCTGTCAGTGTATCGTCTTGCAATAGAGGAGACCAGTCGAAGATTGGCAGTAATGAGTATGTTTTTGGCTATTTCTATCTCCTGGGCCAGGATCTTGAAGTGTTCACAAAGATAGAGGGTTTCGTCGTTATAGGGCTGAGTTTTGCAGACCGAATCCAGGGTGCTGAGCATATGATCCAGCTTGCGTTTACCTGGCTTGACAGGGGTGTCTTTCTTTTCCCAGATTGTTACGGTTTTTTGAAGAGAAATGATGTTGCTGGATGAGGATTTTATTTCTTTAACACTTTGGATAATGGAACAAAAATTAGTTTGAATTATTCGTGCGCACGTTATTTCATCTTCATGGCTGAGGAGCTTTTTGGTTTGCCGTTGCTGTGCCACAAGGGAGGGGGGCTGTCTGTCACGGTTAGTATCGGCAGGCGGTTGATGTGACTTTAATGCTCTTATTGCTTGTTTTGTGTTTTGCATTGCGTATTCCTGCCTGAGTACTTTATAAATTCTTTTCGTGTATTTTTACCCCTCAGGTAAGCGTGAGGCTCCGAGGGGGTACTGAACTGAGTGCCGGCTTACCGTTCATCATCGGTGTTTTTGCAATAACCGCACCGTTTTGGTGGCCTTTTCTGCTTATGCAGTAAGTTCAGAGTGTTGTTGAGGTGGAGCTTTGCGGAGTGAACCCTGCGGGGTCTGAATATTGTCAGGTGAGTGACAATGTCGTTTCCGATATGCTGAAAAAGGAAAATACATTGAATGCATTGAATTGTTATCTGAAGGGATAAAATTTTTGTTGGTGCGCTGAAGTGCATGATATTGACAGCTTGCTTGACAAATGAAATTTGTGTGCGTAAAATTAGTTAAACCGTAAAGAAAGTTTCCGATATTGGGTTTCGGGAGACATCAGGGATACAAAAATATGGAATCGACAAAAAAGCTCTCATTAATTAGACAACAGCTTTCCCAAGTGACTGGGAGTTGGTCAGTTGATGATTATAATGCGTTGTTGACATTCTATATCAGGGTGTTGCCAAAGCTGATGCGGGTCGAGCGCTGTACTATTTTCTTGAAGGAGTCCACCACAGGTTCGCTGATTTCCATGTATGGGACAGAACTAGAGAAAAATGGTATCCATGCTCCTTTAGAAGGAAGCTTTGTCGGTCAGGTGCTTGCCGATGGAAGGAGTGTTATTGAAAACGATTTGCAAGCTAAAAAGGGGTATCATCTCCTGGCTGATGAACAAACAGGGTTCAACAGTCGAAATACGCTTTGTACTCCGATAACCAGTGTTACTGGAAAGAAGGTTCTTGGTGTCATCCAGCTCTTAAATACTCTTGAAAATAAACTTTTTACCCATGAAAATCAAAAAGAGCTGGAAGAAATTGCCGGCTATTTGTCTATTTCAATAGAGTCGATTCTTCTTAATAAAAAGATTATTAATTTTGCCCAGGAATTTGACAGCGAAGTCTCCGCTTTAGATTTCGATGCTGTTAGGGAAGGACGTTTTATTGCCGAGAGTCCTGCCATGCGGGAAGTTCTTGACCTCGTGCTGGTCTTGCGGGATACTCCGGTGAATGTTTTGATTCAGGGAGAGAATGGAACCGGCAAAGAGCTTGTTGCCAAGATGATTCATGAAAATGCGGGTAAAGCGGGTCGTCCCTTTGTTCCTGTTAACTGTGCCTGCCTCCCGGAAGCATTGGTGGAAAGTGAATTTTTTGGTCATGAAAAGGGCGCTTTTACCGGGGCTGATAAAAGTCGGAAAGGGCGTTTTGAAGAGGCTAAGGGAGGCTCTCTGTTTCTTGACGAAATCGGTGAGATGCCGCTCATGGTTCAGCCCAAATTTCTTCGTGCTATTCAGGAGCAGGAGGGATGCAGACTTGGCAGTAACGTTATTATTCCATACGATGTACGTCTTATTTCAGCAACGAACCGCAATCTGGCGAAAGAGGTGGAAAACGGAGGCTTTCGTGAAGATCTGTTTTTCAGGCTTTTTTCTGTGGAAATAGAAATTCCTCCCTTACGTGAGAGAAGGGAAGATATTTTACCCCTTGCCCTTTCCTTTCTGGAGGCTACTAATCTGAAATTTAAGAAGAATGTGGCAGGGTTCAGCCCGAATTTGCTTGCTCTTCTTGAAGAATATTCCTGGCCTGGCAATGTCCGGCAACTGTTAAAAGAAGTGGAACGTCTGGTGGCTCTGACCAGAGATCATCTTCCTATGCAGATTGATACCTGTTCCCGTGAAATACGCTCCTACGCTGATATGAACTATGTTGGAGAAACAGTGGTGGCAAATGATGATTGTTCTCTTCCTGATCAGGTAACAGCCCTTGAAAAACGACTTATTCACAAGGCGATGCAGAAGACTGAAGGGAATAAAACGCAGGCTTCCAAGCTTTTAAATATTACCAGACAGGGCTTGTTGAAAAAGATAAAACGTTATCAGTTAATATTTTAGAATCGTGTCTCAAAATAGGGTTTTAAGACATCCGGAATAGCAACACTTCCATCTTCCTGCTGGTAATTTTCCAGGATTGCCAGCAGAGTTCTGCCTACAGCCAGCCCTGATCCATTAAGTGTGTGAACCAGTTTGCTTTTTTTCTGGCCGTTTGGACGATAGCGAATGCCGCCTCTCCTGGCCTGGAAGTCGAGAAAGTTAGAGCAGGAGGATATTTCCCGATATGTCTCCTGACCCGGAAGCCAGACTTCAATGTCATAGGTCTTGGTTGACGAAAAGCCAAGGTCGCCACTGCAAAGAGTAACTACCCTGTAATGCAGTCCCAGCAATTGTAACACTTCTTCAGCATCAGCCAGTAGGTCTTCCAGTTCCTGAGCAGAGGTTTCCGGAGTGGTAAATTTGACCAGCTCCACTTTGTCAAACTGGTGCTGCCTGATAAGCCCTTTTGTGTCTCGACCATACGATCCTGCTTCGGAGCGGAAACAGGGGGTGTAGGCTGTGTATTTAATGGGCAGATCATTTTCATCGAGCGTTTCATCCCGAAAAATATTGGTAACCGGTACTTCTGCTGTGGGGATGAGGTAGAGATCCCAGTCTTTTATGGCAAAAAGATCTTCAGCGAATTTTGGCAGTTGCCCGGTTGCTGTCATGGACGCACTGTTGACCAGAAACGGAGGTAGGACTTCTTCATATCCATGTCTTTGGGTGTGAAGGTCGAGCATGAAATTCGTCAGTGCCCGTTCAAGCTTTGATGCAAGCCCCTTGAGGAGAGCAAAGCGAGCACCGGAAATTTTGGCAGCACGTTCAAAATCCAGAATGTTCAGGTCTTCACCAACTTCCCAGTGGGGTTTTGGCTGAAAAGAAAATTCAGGTTTGTCTCCCCATGTTTTGAACTCCACATTGTCAGCATCATCCTGACCCTTTGGTACATCATCGCTGCAGAGGTTTGGGATGGAAAGAACCAGGTCCTGCAACTGTTCCTGGATTTCACCAAGCGTTTTATCCAGACCTTTGATTCGGTCCGAAGTTTTACGCATCTGAGGGATAAGAGTGTCGGCCTGCTTTTTTTCTTCATCACTGCCTTTTTTCAACCGGGCAATTTCTTTGGAAGCCACATTGCGTTTGTTTTTGAGGTTTTCCACCTCTGTAAGCAGTTTCAGGCGTTTTTGGTCAACGGTGGCAAATTCATCCACTTTGTCTGTAGGGATGCCTCTATGTGCAGTTTTGTCACGGACAAGATCCAAATTTTCTCTAATAAAGCGAAGTTCAAGCATGATGGAATAGTTCTCAGGTTAAAAGGAATGAATAATCGTTGGTCAGTGTCTTGGATTTCTAGCATGGCTGAAAGTTGAAATCAACCTCTATCAAATTGCTTTTCGAAATGGCATCTGCTATCTTAGGACGCATTCAATAATAACTTCGTACTCTGAGGCGCAATATAAACATTTAGAAAAACGCTATGCGATTATTTAAACATTCATCTTACACCTCTTAATTAGTGCCTGAACGGAAATCATTGATGGCCAAAAATAAATTCGAAATTCGAAATTCGAATGTAGATATTCGAATTTTCTCTGAATAGGACTTTTCGTTCAGGCACTAATTACGAACTTATTTTTGAATGATCCCAAAGCGGAAGATTATCACAAGATGCAATGAACAATTATCTGAACTGATATTGGAGAGCAGCCCCTGGAAGCATTAGGTCGACATAATACCCTGGTCATTTTTATCACCGAACTTAGAAAGTCGATCCGTGGTCTTGGTATCAGCGTGATTATTGCCACTGCAGGAATATTCTTCCTCTCTCCAGAACTGCTGCGTCTTGTTCAGGAGCATCTGGCTGATAAGCTATATTTTTTTTCAGTAGCAGGGCCATTTCTTGCCCATGTCAAACTGGCTCTGTTTGCCTCGCTTTATATTCTTATGCCCTGGCTCATGGCCGTACTCTGGCGTGCCATGGGTAAACCTTTTGGAGTGGAAGGAAGCCAGCTTTTTTCTTTTGTTTTTTTTACCTGCCTGCTTTTTTATGCCGGAACCCTGTTTTGTTATTTTATCACTCTCCCTTTTGGGATTAAGTTTCTTCTTGGTTTTGGTTCAGAAGATTTACGGCCAGTGATTTCCATCGGACGGTTTGTTAATTTCACAACCATATTCATTCTGGCTTTTGGAGTTATTTTTGAGCTGCCCATGTTTATGGTTTTTATGGCCAAAGTAGGTGTGTTAACAAGGCAATTTTACGAGAGGAACAGGCGATTTGCGGTTTTACTGATTGCCATCCTTGCAGCATTGCTGACTCCGACTCCTGATGTTGTTAATATGCTGCTCATGGGAGGGCCGTTGTATCTTCTTTACGAGGCCGGCATAATAATTCTTCGTGTAATGCGTATTAAATAAAAGTTACTTTTTGTGCTTTGTGGTAGCTTTTTTTGTGTACCTGAATGGTTACAAATAAATAAGTAAATATTTTTTTCAGAACTCGTAAAGACGGTATCCATGGTCTGCAAGAAGTGCAGCGGTCACTCCAATGGTTCCTGATATTGCGCAGGATGGGCTTCGGGCTTTCAGGCAGACGCCTTGTATTTCATGACTTTTTGCGATTTGCAAGACTTGTTGTGCGCCTTGGATAAACGAAGTTGTGACATCCGCGCCTTTTTTTGTGCGAATACATGCTTTCCCTTGAAGTACATCATGTCCGTTACCCCCTATGATATCAGCGGCCGGGCGCGGGGTTGGCATGCCGCCCAATTGTTCAGGGCAGACAGGTATCCAGATGCTGTCTTTCAGGAAAATTTTTGATTCAGCATCAGGCTTTATGATACCATCATAACGAGTGCACAGTCCCATAAGGCAGGAGCTGACAAGAAAAATCGATTTTGTTGGTGAGTTGTTCATACGTTTTATTAATAAAGGCCCACTCATAAATAGCAAGTTATTTTTAAGTGGACTTTCAGCCATCGAGAAATAGAAGTTTTCACCCTAAAGGGTACTCTTTTTAGTGCCTTACAGAATATTTTCTTGTTCTTTTCACAAGAAAATTTCTGCTAAGGCACTTATGCCGGCTTACCGTTCATCACCGGTGTTAGTGCCTTACTCCTGAAAAGCTGTAATAAAAAACAAGAAAACTTGAAACTATTTTAAAATGAATAAGTTATAAGTACAACCAAGGCACTTACACCCCACAAGGGGGTACTGAAATGAGTGCCGGCCTCACTTACCGTTTACCGGTGTTAGTACCCTCTTGGGGTATAAATACGACACCGTCACACTTTATCTACCATGAAACAAAAACGTAAAAAAGTTTTATCGCCTGCCCAAAGGAAACAACTGTTCCGAATTTCGACCTGTGTCATTGTCATGGTATTGCTGTGGGTTTTTTTTGCTCCTGGGCGCGGCATCTTTTTTCTCCACCAGAAAAAGAAAGATCTTGCTGCGCTTGAATTTGAGCAAAATAGATTGATTCAGGAAAATAAGGAGATGGAAAAGGATATTAAACGATTACAAAGCGATGAAGAGTATCTTGAACAGGTAGCCAGAGAAGAGCATGGAATGTTGAAGAAAAATGAAATGGTTTTTGATTTTGCAAAGAAAAAGAAGAAAAAAGAGGAATGACGGGGACTATAATAGATAGTCCCCGGATTGCTTAGGAGGCTGTCCGAGAATAGGCATTTCTTCTCAAATCGAGGCATTTTGAAAAAATAAGCACAGGTGCCCTGCAAGAAATACCCTTGGGGTGCATATTGTTAATATTCCGAGCATTATTTTTTCAAAATAACGAAGGGTTGGGGAGAAAGGGCACTTGTACCCGTCGTTTGGGTGTTCTCGGACAGGCTCCTGGAAAAGCCACACGGGCTTTGTCTGGCTTATGCTCAGGAAAATCCGGATTTTGAGGAACATCCGGAAAGGGCACCAGCAGGAATTGGGCTTCTGTTGGTCGGTTGGCTACTGATCGCGGAGATCATTTTTTTGATGTTTGTACTGTTGCAGTATTTACAGGTAAGGCCTTCAACTGCGGAGGCAATCATAACAAGGCTTTCAAAATTTTTACCACAGTCCTCACAATGGAATTCGTAAATTGGCATCTGCTTACTCCTGTAAAAAAAAATAGTATTTTTATATGGTGTGAGATCGATTTTAATTTAAGTAAAGTACTATATAGAATTTGTCTTCTGTCTGTTTTTGTCAAGAGCTGACAGGGAAAATGGAAAACATTGACTGATATATGGAAAGAGAAGAACAGATTGTTGAGTTGCTGTATGACATTCGAAGAATACTTGCGTACCACCAGGCAAGCTCAATTGACAGCTATCCAGCCAGCACTGACCTGTCGTCCTTTTTTACTACCTGTCAACAACTCTCTGTTGTCGAACCTGAAGCTCTTGTGAAAACCAAACAAAGCAGTTCGAGAAAATCTCCGATGGTTTCAAGACAGAGTGACCATGCCGGACTTGCAGAGATTGCTGCCGATGTGCGGCAATGTAAAAGTTGCTCCCTTGCTAAACAACGGACAACCGTTAGTGGAGGACATGGGAAAGGGAGGAAGGTTCGTCTTTTTCTTGTCGGTCATTGGCTATCTGTCTCAGACAAGTCCAACACACAGGTCGTTTTTGGTGTCGAGGAAGACCGGATGCTGGAGCGGATGCTGGCTGCCATTCATCTTTCAATGGAAGATGTTTTTGTGACTAATGTTATCAAGTGTGGGCTGAGTCCGGGTATTCAGCCTCAGGCAGAACATATTGATGCCTGTTTATCCTATTTGCAACGTCAGATTGCGGCAGCATCACCTGAATTGATCTGTACCATGGGCATGGTGGCCACCAAAACTCTGCTTCGTCTTTCGCAGCCACTGTCCAGGCTTCGTGGACGGTTTTATAAGTATCAGGGGGTTGATGGGATTGAAATTCCACTGCTGCCCACTTATCACCCTGGTTATCTTCTGCAAAACCCGGAAATGAAGCAGGCAACCTGGTCGGATTTGCAGGCCCTTGAAAAGCGTCTACAGAAATAAATCAGCTCCCTTGCGAATTACCTGGAATTTACGAAATTAATTGGCGTTCCAGAACATGTAACATATGTGACAACTCGAGGGGTTTACTGATATAATCATCCATACCAGCGGAAAGGCATTTTTCGCGATCACCCAACATCGCATGAGCTGTCATGGCAATAATGGGGATGTGTCCCCCAGCTATTTTTTCATGTTTTCGAATGGCCACTGCAGCTTGATACCCATCTAAAACCGGCATCTGCATATCCATCAGGATAGCATCGAATTTTTCCTTTTTAAAGTGATCCAGGGCCTCCTGGCCATTGCATGCGGTAGTGATTTGAAACCCTTCTTTTTTGAGCAGAGTGAGAGCAAGTGTCTGATTTATCATTTCATCTTCAACTAGAAGAATTTTTTTGTTTTGAAATAGATTCCGGAGACTGAGGTCACTTGAGGTCTGAGCCGTCAGCTTGCTGGTATTATTCTTTAAGGGAAGTTTAAAACGGCAAGTGAACCAGAAGGTTGAGCCCTTATTTTGTTCACTTTTCAGGCCGATTCTTCCTCCCATCAAACGGCAGAGTTGGGAGGAAATGGATAGTCCTAGCCCTGTACCGCCAAATTTTCTTGTATGAGAGCTGTCTGCCTGAGCAAAAGACTCAAAGATAAGGGCTTGTTTTTCTACAGGAATACCAATTCCAGTGTCCTTTATGGCAAAAGAGAGAAGGCAGTTCTCTCGTGTTGATTCTTTTCTATTTATTTTTACGGACACTGATCCGGATTTTGTGAATTTTAGTGCATTGTTGAGTAGATTAATAAGGATCTGCCTGAGGCGAATGGGGTCTCCGATAAGCCTGGGAGGAATGGGCCCGATTATTTCTTTTTTCAACAAAACTTTCTGCTCATTGGACTTGGCTGCCATAAGAGTTAACAGTTCGTCAATTTGTTCTTCCAGGGAAAATTCCACTTCTTCAAGGGCCAACTTTCCTGCTTCTATTTTTGAGAAGTCGAGAATATCATTAATGATGCTGAGAAGTCTTTTTGCTTCGGAATCAACAATCAGTAGATTGTCTTTTTGTTCTGGATTCAGTGGACCTTCCAGAACCAGTCTGGTCATGCCCATGATGCCATTCATGGGAGTACGGATTTCATGACTCATGTTGGCAAGAAACGCACTTTTTGCCATGTTGGCTGTTTCTGCATCCTCTTTTGCCTGGAGTAATGATGCTGCCGCGATCAGGTTCCGCATGAGAAGGTATGTAAAAAAAAGTGAGAGGATAAAGATGGATGCTCCAAGTGGGAGGAATGATGTCTTTTTTGTGAAAGCTATGAGCTGCCAGCCGGGTAGCGTAAGAGGGATGGAAACTACTCGGTAGGTCACGCCATCGAGGAAAATATGTGCCTGCTTAAGATCAACCGGTAGTTGCTCCAAAGGGCTGTTACCAAATTGTTTGGAGTTAATAATTTTCTGTTTTGTGGGTTGAGGTAAATAGGTTCCTGCGTGATACAACCATTTCTCTTTTCCTTTGGATGTCGCAAATATAATCATGTCTTCAGAGACAAGCAGGGATGTATCCAGTGCTGTTTCATTGAGGATGGAGGTGATTTGACTCAGTCCTGACTTGATTACAGCTACTCCCGCTATCCTGCCATTTTTATCAGTTATTGGTGAACTGAAATAAATTCCACGCCTCTTGGTTGTTACCCCAAGTGCAGGATAGCACAGGGACTTTCCTGTAATGGCTCTGGTGAAATAGGGGCGAAACCGGTAGGTGTTACCAGTGAGGTTTTCTCCGACACTGCCTGTGCGGGTAGAGGCGGTTACTTTACCGTTTTTATCCATAAGATAAACAATAGAGGCAGAAAGAACATCGCGTACAACAACCAATTGAGTGATGAGCGGTGGATAATCAGCCTGGGTTTCGTGAAGAACATTAGGGAGGATGTCTGGTTGTCTGGCAAGTTCAGCTGATGCGGTGGAGAATTTTTTAGTCAGGAAAGAATTGATATGATTGGCTGTAAGGCTGCTATGCTGTTTCTGGATGTTCAGCAGGTAAAGATCTTGGCCTTTGCTTGCAAGAAAAAGCAGAGTGACACAACAAATGGTGCAACTAAGAATGAGCAACGCTAGTTTTTTTTTCATTGCGATATTGCTGCGGAGGAGCGGACGCGTTGCCATAGCTAATCTTTTCTTCTTTCTTTTGTGTTTTCGGAAGTTGGTAAAATATTGAGTGGTCCCAGTAATAATTTTTTATTCATTCCGATCAGCAGATGGAGTTGTCGTTTTTGCAGCAGTTTTTTCTCTTCGGGGAGAAAGGCTCTGCCAGCCAGATGGTAGATAAGTGAATTGACAACACCTTCATGGGAGACAATAAGAACTTGTTTGCCGGGAAATTGTTGTAGCGTCTCAATGATGACAGGGAGAGAACGCTTTAATACTTCTTTTCTGCTTTCCCCATCAGGTGGACAAAAATTCCAGCCTGCTCGAATCTGGGTGGCGAGTTCTTCCGGTTGTTTCGTCTTCAGTTCACGAAATGTTTTCCCTTCCCATTGTCCCCAGGACTGCTCTCTTAATGCTGAGTTCCAGATAACAGGCACATTTTCACAATATTCTTGGAGGATTCCTACTGTTTCCCGTACTCTTCCAAGGTCGCTGGCAATAATTTGGTCAGTTGTGTAGTCCCTTAGAAACATTCCCCATTCATGAACCTGTCTTCTACCTGAAGGAGACAGTGGAGAGTCGTGTCGTCCCTGAATGCGCCCTTCTTCGTTCCATTCTGTTTTTCCATGTCGGAGAAGAGCCAATAGTGTCTGTTCGCAGGGATGAACTGTTTTTTTGAGAAATTTACGCATGGGTGAGCACTTTTTTTTAAAAAGTGAAGATGATTTTGAGGGAGATTGTCGATTTTATGAACATAATCTGCAGTCGTTTGTCCAATGTATTTCGTTTAGGAACGGAGCGTTAATAACTTCAACAAAATCGCGCTTGGATTTAGGTCATGTTTGACCGATCTGATTGAACAAAGCCGCAGGCGTAGCGGGCTACGTTGAGGACTTTGTGATTGATGATCGGCCAAAGATGGCCTGAAGACAAGATGCGAGATGTTCAAGTTATTTGCGCTCCGTTCCTTACCTGTGTTTGGTCGCAACAAGATAGTAATAAGTGTGTAAAACGTATCTTCAGAAAAGGGTTTTTGAGTGATCCTTAGGGCTGCGAACTGAATTTGGGGTCTATACGAATGGGAACAAAATCAATTGTTTTTGGAAGAGTGAACCATCCGGCATTGGGAGTCCGGTGCAGATGAGGGGATTAATTGTTGTCCCTGACAGGGGGCTGGCAAGTGGCTGTTTTTTTTAAGAAGTATGCTTAAAAGCTCATGGTTAATTTGTTGACGACAATGGTAATGTGGTCTACGTCAGTGTAAGTGCGACTCTCTTGAAAGAGTTCCCCTGTATCCATGTACCCGAAATGAACTTCATAAGCAAAATTATTGAAAAGTTTATAGGCAAGTCCAATGTCTACCTCCCATCCGACACGATTAGCATAATCGATATGCCTGTTTTTACTGGTGTCAGTCAGACCTAAAGAGGAATGAAAGGTGATGTTGGCTGTTGGGGCATACGCTGCTCTGATAGCAAACCCCTGATAATCATTTTGGTTCATATTCGCAAATGGATTGCTGTCATCTCTATTGAGGACAGTATCCATGGCTTCAGACGAGATATAAAGACTATGAAAGCTAATACTTTTTGACGACTTGTATTTTGAATAACTCTCAGGACTGGAATTGCTGAGGGTGTAGGCAAGTAGTTTATATTCTCCCTGTTGTAATTCTTTTTCTTCACCATGCGCACTGCTGCCCATAATTATAAAAAGAAAAGTTAAGAATATGGAGAATGTTCGTTTCATATTATTTTGAAGGTGAACTGTTAAGCGTACAAAAAGCTATACTATGTATAGATATATGTAGGTTTTTTTACCTTGTAAGTCAAGGGGAAAAATATTGCCATCTATATACTTTCTGAACTGATTATACCAAATTATACTCAAGTTTACGAGGAATTAAGTTGACATGTGTAGTGCTGCTTTTTATTTGATAATTTCTGCTGTTTTGTACACTTTGCAGATTGCATTGCAGCACTACTTGAAAGGTAAGAAAACTGGTAGGCACAAAACACAAGTTACGACCATTGTCCACTTGTTTTCCTCTCTAGTCCAATATATATATTGGAAAAATATTAATTTAATAGCATAGGAATTTTCATTTTTTACGAAGCTTAAAAAATGAATACCGAACATTAAAGGACGAATATCGAATATCGAACAAGGAATGTCGAACCGCAGAAGGGGAAAGGCCCTTGATCTTTCGTCTTTTATTCCGATCGATATTCGATATTCCTTGTTCGACATTCGACATTCTCTTTTTAAAACCCGCCCGAAGGGCGATAAGTTCATACGTGCCTGGTCGAAAATTATGGACGGTCAGGAAGAATGTGGTTGAGTTGTAAATTATTCTATTGGTAAACCACACGCCTCAATCTTGAATGAAAAATTAGTGCCTTACTCCTGAAAAGCTGTCATAAAAAACAGGTAAGCGTAGACTCCGAGAAAATGGAAAGTTATAATAAAGTTAGCAGGTTAAGCATACCAACAAGGCACCTACACCCCACAAGGGGGTACTGAAATGAGTGCCGGCCTCACTTACCGTTTACCGGTGTTAGAGAAAATTGATTTGTTATTATTGTCATGACCACTGTGTGGTAATTTTGGCTGGTTGGCAGGTAACAGATGTAAGGTTTTTAGGGGAAAATACAAAAAGTTAAATTTTTTCCTTGTGCGACGGTATAATTTTTTGTATCGTTCAGGTAGAGATAAAAATCAAACATGTTCAGGTTGAATCCTGAGCCTGTATTAGAATTACATTATTTATTATGAGGAGAAGGTATCATGAAGAAGACGTTAGCTGTAGCAGCCATTGTTTCAAGCATAGGGCTGGCCGGCAGTGCAATGGCCGTTGAGTTAGCCTTTCACGGCGATTTGAATAACCGTTTCAATGTCTATACCAACCATGCCGAATTTCTGGTGGGTGATAAATTCCAGAAGGGCGGAGCCATTGATGTTGACGATAACCGGTCTGATTCCTGGGGTGAGATCAAGTACCGGCTGTGGACTGAAATAAGCAGTGATGACAATAGCGTCAAGGGCGTATATGCCGCAGAAATTGGCGGTCTTGAGTTTGGTAAGAGTGGTTCGGTCGGCAAATCCGTAGGTGGCAGCTATTCAGGTGATGGCGTCAACATCGAAACTCGCTGGGCTTATCTTGATATGCAGATACCAGGTGTCAGTGATAAAATGCGTATGAAAACAGGATTGCAGCCCTTTAACCTGAACAAGTATTTCTGGAATGAGACTGTAATGGGGGTCAATCTGGACGGTCAGACGAATAATGTCGGTTATTTTGTCGGTTGGGAGCGTCCTTATCGCGTGTCTGCCAGGACAGGCAGCAGTGATGTTGGTGATGTTGATGCATTTATCGGTAAAGTCGATTTTGGTGTGACCGATATAGGCGATGTCGGTTTTTTTGCCTCTTATCTTAACAATGATGCTGAAAGGTTATATGATGCGGACTCCGGTGCTCAGGTCTACAACGATCTTGATGCCAGAAAATGGTCGATTAAATCATTTAAGGATGATTTTGATCTTGAGATCTATACCTTTGGTCTGACCGGTGAATTGGAATTTGGTCCCGTGTTTGTTAATACTAATCTAATTTATCAGACTGGTAGCATCGATAATGCTCAATATGTCAATCAGGACGATGTGACCAGCATGGCCAATGAATATGACCTCAATTCTTATTTTGGCCAGGTTGATGTCGGCACCAGGGTCGGCGCCACCAAGATTACCGGTACCTACTGGTATTCTTCTGGTGATGATGATCCAACCGATGATAATGTCGAAGCCTATTTAGCCACAGATGTTGATATGACTGCTTCCATGATTATCATGGAAGGTATGCAGACAGACGACGATTATTTTACCGAGCGTCCTTACATCCTTGATAAGGGTATGCATCTTTTCAAGATCGCTGCCGATACCAAGGTCAGTGACAAGTTGAAAGTCGGAGGTGCTCTGCTCTACATGATGACCGCTGAAGATATCACCTACATTGGTGCTCATGGCATGGCCTATTCTGATGATGGAGTTGGTACTGAGCTCAATGCTTATGTAAAATATAACGTGTATCCTGATGTTGTGCTGTCCATGAATTTTGGATATCTCTTTACTGAGGACGGCATGGATTACTTTGAAAGTGACCTGGATGGCAGCGCTGACGAGGACATTTACTCTCTTTGTGCTGGACTGCGGTTCAAATTCTAATTTAATATTTTATTCCTTCACTGACCCTGTTTGAAGACAAGCAGGGTACAGCGTATAAAACGGTTGGCTTTTTTTAGTCAGCCGTTTTTTTTTGTAACTATTCGGGGTCCCATTCTGAATAGCGATAGACCCGCCCATCATGATTAAATTGTTGTAAAATAATGGAAAACGGGTATAACGAACAGAATTCGTATGAACCAATTCTGCTGGAGATATTTGCCATGAAAACCTGTGTTCGCCTCTGTTGTCTGCTAGCCATCTGTATCTGCTGCTTCGCTTTGACTGCCGGCGCAGCAACTCTCACCGACATTATCAACGAACTGCAACCCATTGAAGGGAATGTGGTTGAGACAGACGCTCAAATTATTATTAATCTTGGCACTGGTGCCGGTGTCCATAAAAATGATCTCTTCACCGTCTTTCATTCTGGGAAGAAGTTGACGGATCCAGTCACCGGCAAGGCGCTGGGCAATATTGAATCCCGAGTCGCTCTGCTTACTGTGACCAAGGTGGAAAAGAATTTTTCCTATGCCAAAGTGGTTGGCGCGCCCAGTCAGGTTAAACGCGGTGATAAGGTGATCCGTTTCAAAGATGTCAATGGGTTCATACAGGATAAGACCAGTAAGGAAGGTCATTTTGTTTTTGCCTTGCAGGATGGCTTGCAGGCGATAAACTGGCAGGATAAGAAGACCTCTGATGTCGAACTCACCTTTGTTCGTGAAGGGAATATGCTTGTTGTGCAAAATCAGAGTGGAAAGATTCTCAGGAAATATCAGCTTGGCAGTGAGACCTCAACTGTTGCTTCCGATACATCACCTGCCCTGGCTCCGGTTTATGCCGGTGGAATGGCTGCTGCTGCAATCGCAACAACCGAGGCAACAGCTGATCAGAGTACCGAAAAAATTCGTTATGACTTACAGGCCTATGGGTATGATCAGAGCGGTAATTTGCCCTTTCCTGTAATCATGGGTGATTTCCTGATGCTTGATGGTCAGATGCATCTTACTGTCATACAGGAGCATGAAGTTGGTGTTTATGAGGTTTCTGACAAGGGGGTACAAAACCTTGCAAAAGTTAATGTGCCATTGCTGAAACTTATCTCTGTTTGCTGGTGGCAGCCCACAGAAGGATCCTCCTATATTGCGGTGACCGGATACGATGAGGATAAAGAGCAGGTATCCTCTGTTATCTTTCGTTATAACAAGGGGGCCATTGTCCCTGTTCGTAAACAGTTTCCCTTTATCCTTGGAAGTTCAGACTCAGATGGTGACGGTCGGCCGGAATCCTTACTGGCCCAGAATTTTGATCAGGATGTCTTTTTCGGAAGAATCGTGCATCAGGTCAATATCACCGGCAATCAAATCTCGACCATCAGATACAAGGGAAACCTCCCTGCTTCGTTTCGGGTGACCGGCGGTACTGTTTTTCAGCCGGCTCAGGGAAATGAGGCCGTATCAGCCTATCTGATGGCTAATAAGCTTCATATTAATAGAGGAAATCAAGAGCTATATACGAGCGGTAAGGGTATGGGGGGCAGCGTTTCATCCATTCGTTTTGTGCAGAATCCCGGCGATATTAATCCACTCTACTCCAAAGCCAATATTGAAGTGCGACCACTTGTCGCGGATATTGATAATGACTCGATCATGGAAATTCTTGTTCCAGGCGCCGACATGACGACCTTCTCCAGCCTGGGTGGTTCCAACTCCATTAAAAAAAGCTGGGTATCCGTTATCAAGAAGACCAAAAATGGTTCATACATAAAGGGAAAGATAGGGGGAGATTATGAACAGAACATTCAGGGATTGGGAATGGCAAGTGACTCGCTGTATCTTTTGACAGTCAGCCCTGCAAGTATGTTTTCGAAAGGAAGTGGCTCAAGCCGGGTTTTGACCCTCCCACTGAAGTAGCTTTTTTTTAATTTTACTCCTGGAAATCTATCACTTCTTTTTCCGCCTGTCCCGAATAGGGGCAGGCGGATTTTTTTTGTTCCAGCAGTTCACACTTTCTTAACTGAGTTGTCCTCCACCTCAACTTCTTCCCATCCGGTGACCATGGCTTTGAAATGGGCCAGAACCGTATGCCCTGTGGTGGCAAGGTATACATGGATGATAAGAAACGCCAGAAAGGCGAATGAGCCAATAGTGTGCAAATAGGCTACAGTACCCAGTTCCATGGTGATACCCAGTTCACTTGAGTAGAGATAGAGCAGTCCAGTAATCAGCTGTAAGGGAAAAAGCACAACCTTCAGCAGGAGGTAAGTGATTCGCTGCATAGGGTTGAGTTTGCTGTCCACGTCTTTTTCGACTGGATTATTACGACCTTTAAAGATGTCACGTGAGTAAAAGCAGACTACTTCCGTTGCCTTGTCAAGGGTGGGAATATACTGCTTCCATTGTCCTGTGGTTAAATGCCAGAAAATGGCAAAGGCAGTCAGACCGATCAGCAGCCATGCCAGTTGATTATGCAGGGTAACGGCCTCGCCAAAGGGCAAAATGTTAAAGCTGCCATGGATGTCAAATCCGGTAATCAGCAGCAGGATAATCAGCAGGGCCTGGGCCCAGTGCCAGAATCGTTCAAAGCGTGTATAAAATAATATTCGTTCCTTCATGCTCAACTTCTCCTTTTTGATGTGATGATACGTAAACCGCCATGCAAACATACCAGAACAAGTAATGCCAGGCAGGACAGCCAACCAAAACGGTCGAGTATTGCACTGTAGTCACGGCCAGGCATGTAAAAGCCGTTGAGGTCTTTCAGCCTGCCATTCCTGCTGTGACAGCTCTCACAGCTCAGTGACTTTTCTTTAGGCGGGATCATATGAGCAACAGGACGGAGGTATTCCGTCTCAATAAACCCAAGCTCACCACTGAATTTTTGCCCGATTGCTTTTTGACCGGCAGCAACAGATTCCTGCCAGTCAAAATCTTTCCAGTAAGCACCTGAACCTTTTGGGCCAAAAAGTTTTGGAACAACGAGGGTTTTGTTGCCTGCATCGTAAACCTGTTTACCCCTGAGTATTTTAAAAGGAGTTATCCTGGCTTGAGGATCGTTTTGGTCACCATGGATGACAGTCAGACGTACGGGATAGGAATCGTCTATGGTATCAGTGACCTCCACATGGGTGATAACACCATTAAACCATTCATATTCTGGAGTAACGTTTTTCGCCCAGCCCAGATCACCTTTTTTGGTGTGGTAGGAAACCATGCCCAGTTCATCTTTTTTAACAATATATTTGTGATCTTCTTTGAAATTTCCGGCTGTTGACCAGTCCCATGTTACCAGGGTCGGTTTCTGGAGGGCAAAGAGTGGCACATGGCATGTTTCACAGGCTATCCTGGCGGTATGGTCATTGAGTTTAGGGTCGGTTTTGTGTGGTCGCAGAGAGTGACATGATTCACAGGCAATCCGCGATGGGTTGTCCTTGGGCATGGCCAGTTCATGCGTTGTGGTGGCAGGCATTGAATAAAAACGCCCTTCGATTTCATGTTCAGTGGCTGTATGACATTTGACGCAGGAAAAATTCAGACCTTTGGAGTCCATATGAACATCAAGAGATCGGTCAGGATTGATCAGGGATGAGTCGAGATCACCATGTTTGACACCGTCACCACCACCGCCGTAAAAGTGACAGGCCCCGCAAGTGGCCCTGCTGCTTGAGCCGACATGAAGGGCAACTTCCTTGAGATTGACAGGTTTAAAAATTTTGTTGCCAAATTTCTTTTCCTCATAAGGGGGATTACCGCAGCTTGTCGGGAATTTTTTATAGGTGCCGGTCGTATCGTGGCAGACCAGGCAATCGATATTTTCTTCCGAGGAAAAGTCAAAAGAATCATCTTTCCAATTATAGCCTGTATGACAGCTGGTGCACCTGCACCAGTTTGACTGGATGGCAATTCAGTAATTATTAAGGACATTTTTCTTGCCGATCCCTTTTTGTTCTCCGCCGGAGGATTCCCAGGTCCAGTGATAGGTCTTGTGAACCTGACGGCCGGCTTCGGTGTGACAAGTCAGACAGGCCTTGGTGACCTCAGGGCCGGTTTCAAATTCCTGATTGAGCACCTTGAACTTGGCGTGGTCGGCGGTAGACGTGATTCTCGCAGCCTGGCTTTTTAGAGACGTCAAATCACCAGTGGTGGTGACCGTATCCTTAGCAGCAGCGACACCGGGCTGTCCAGCCATCATGGACAGGCAGCAGAAGCCTGCCAGCATCATTTTACATTGAACTTCGGATAGCCGATTGTTCTTCATAATGTTCTCCTTATAATGTTACCCTCAAGTCAATCAGACGAAAAAAAATCTACCTGAAAAATCTTGAGAGAAATTTATTTATTTGAACATATGATAAAAACGTCTACCTTCTTTTGTCAAGATTAATTTATAGAATACTAAAATAGGATGGAGGCCTGTGACTTGAAGACTATCATTCTCTCAAACAATGACACATCAGCTAATTAGTATTGTTTTTTGATGAGTTGGGCTGGCTTGTTAAGATGTGTGACTGGCAGATTTGCGAATGGACCCAGGAAAAAGAATTAAAGAAGACCCTGGTGTTTTAGGGTTGAAATGCTTTGTTTGATCAGGGAAATGAATACTAAAATTTCTTTCGAGACATGATTGGTAACGGGCATTCTCCTGCAGGTAGTTTTGACTAGCAGGAGAATGCTGTATTTAAGTACATACCTATTACCTATTATCTGGCAGCCATATTGGCTGCCGCTTCATTTATCACTGTAACGCTTGTTTAATTTCATCAAGAGAGAAGGCGATAATATGAGTTTTGCCTTTTCCGGAGTAGAATTTTCCCTCGACAATAGTGCAGTAAAGCTCATTGCCATAGGTGAAAACAGCTTGCACCGGGCCGTCAAATTTCGCATCAAGAGTGCGGAGTAAATATTGCCCATTGGCCTTGTACAGGATGGACACATTACCTTTTCTGGGCTCAATACCGACTATGCTGCGAAGCGAGGGGTCATTATGGGCAAGAGCGATAAACTGTCTCTGATCCTGGGGAATCACGGCGGCCGGGCACCAGACAATCTCTCCACGGGCCGTGGCCAGCTCATCTTCAATATTATCAATCATGACAACCTGAATGGAACCTCCAAACCTGTCATTTGATTGCCATTTTTCTTTGTTATGTTCATAAACCTGCAGATACCTACCCACATTATAGAAACCAGTTTCCAGGATATTGTCATTATCCATATCTGACATGAAGGAACCGTGTATTCTATAGCCGGCGGGAACCTTGATCTTTCCAGCCTTGTCAACAGAAGATCCTTGGACAGTCATCTGGTAAACGCCAGTACCGTAAAAGGTTTCCTCGTCAAAACTTTGGCCGACAAGATCTTTTATCCCGTCGTTATCAATGTCTATATAGGCAAGGATGTATGGAATATCTTTATCAATAATCTGGAAGCCAGCTGTAGTGAAGCGGAGCAGATAGGATTGCATCTGCCACTCTCTCTGGTTGAAAATATTCATTGCAATCATTCCATCAGAACCGACAGAAACATTGACTACAGAACCAAACCCTTTATAGCGGTATGCATGGCGCTTGTCTTTAGCCAGATCCTGCTGACAATAAAGAGTGTTTTTGGTCAGGTAGACAAACCAGGGCTGTGGTTGGCCGTCAATATTGAACATGTCAAAATTATACGCGATAGAGTTGATACTGCCTACGGAACGGAAATTCTGACCACCGAGCTTGGCGCTCATGCCAGGTGTCATTAAACCAGGAACGGTTTGAGTTACAGGCGCTTCTTCCTTAAAAATAGGCTGTGCGGTTGCGGTTGCCACTGCTGCACCTGCAGCAACGGAAGGTTCCATCGTCTCATAAACCTTTACAACCTCACCTCCGCTCCAAACTGTCAATCGATCTTGTGCAGCAGCAAGCAGCAAGGCGTCCATGGGAGGAGTGAATTTAGCGCCCTCCTTGCTCACCTTATACTCCCAGCTCAGTGACGGCAAATTGGCACGCAGTTTTTCATAAACCGCAGCATTTTTACCTGTTTTGTCCTGGAAAATTGTTTTTATCCCGTCATAACGCTTTGCCTGCTGGGCAGACTTCACATTGCTGCTTTTCGCAGGAGCAAGAAGGCTGACCTCAGAAAATCGTTTGTCGGTTCTAGTAATTCTGGCAGTACCAATGCTTTCGTCAATGGAGCCAAGTTCCTCGCCACTAATGGGATCAAGTACAATTTCTCCCTTGCTGTAAATGCTCCAGAGATCACCCTTGCGTACTGAATCATCACTCCCTTTGTTGAGCAGCAGGTGGCCATTGGGCCTGACAATCATTGCTGCTTCTATTACGCTGAGGTCTTTTACAATAGATGCAACTGGTAACTCACCAGCTAAACAAATTGGCACCAGTGTCAGGCTCCAGATAAGGAAAAAAAAGATGGATTGTTTCAGCATGGGATACAGCATGATTGCCTCCGGCAAATAATTTGGTGTTAAATTCTTTCTATTTTAAAGGAGAGAGCAGGAAAAATGAAAAGATTTTAATGGTTAACATTTTTTACCATTTAAACCCGGAGGGGTAAATAAAAAAATGGCGGAGGACCCCCGCCATTTTTTTATTTATGTTTGTGTCAGCTTGAAGAGATGATGACTGAGGGAGAAAAGCCTGGTTTCTCCCTCAATTTGTAAATATTCGGGTTGAAGAGAAATTAGTGCAACAATCAGTCAATTGTAAATGTTTGGATAGCGCCCTAGGAGACTGTCCGAGAATGCCCTTTCTCCCCAACTCTTCGTTATTTTGAAAAAATAATGCTCGGAATATTAACTATATGCCTGTGCTTATTTTTTCAAAATGCCTCGATTTGAGAAGAAATGCCTATTCTCGGACAGCCTCCTA
>JAYEOK010000104.1:0-15159 GCA_034722915.1 Thermodesulfobacteriota bacterium
TGGTTAGTAAGTGATTAGCCCTTTTCATAGAAATATAATTCTGCGTGTAAAAATGGTTATGGTTTTCCCATGAAAAAAAGGAAAGAAAAAAAAGGTACATTGAAAATTGCTCTGTTACTGGTTTTTCTGGCAATGGCAATGGCAATATTTTCTTTATTGGATAGCAGAAAACAACATAGCCGGGAGCGTCATCTTCAGCTCATCACTGAAAGATATGAGTTTGCCTACAACATCATTTACGATCAAGGTAGAAAATTAGCTACAAATGTAGCCAGTGGGATAATTGAAAGATATGAGATCCCGTCAGTGTATCAACAATTGTTGACTGCTGATACAGAAGAAAAAAGTAGACTCCGATCGCAATTATTTACTGAAATTCAGCCACGTTATGAAGAATTAAAAAAGAGAGGAGGTGTGAGACAGCTTCACTTTCATCTCCATAATAATGAATCATTCTTACGCTTTCATCGCCCGGAGAAATATGGTGACGATTTAACCGATATACGGGAAACAGTGAATTATGTAAATACTGTTCATTTGCCTGTTGACGGATTTGAGGAGGGAAAAATATATACTGGCTATCGGTTCGTCTTTCCAGTTAAGGCTGCCGATAATACTCACCTTGGCAGTCTGGAAGTCTCTTTCGGGGCCGAATTTCTGACTTCAGCTTTAATGAAACAATATGCTGTGTTTAGTAATTTTTTTATCAAGTCCACTGTTGTTAAAAATAAAGTATTTGCAGACGAAATAGCAGTCAACTATAAAAAATCACATTATAAAGGATACTTGTTTGCCAGGCATGTGTTAGCGGAATTAAAAAAGGCATCCAATAAAGAGATGACCGATCTCAAGCCTCAACAGAGTATGACAGATGCTATTTTTGCCAATGCCAATAGTGGTAAGGCAATATCACTTTATGACCCTTCCATCGATAGAGTTTTCACCACTATTCCTGTGTTTACCCCAATCAGTAAGAAAATGGTCGCTTTTTTGACTGTCAGAAGTCAGTCAGTTTTTTTTAAAAATGAAAAGAGATATTTCAGCACCATTTTTTCATTGAGTTTAATGCTTCTGTTAATGGGGTTTTCTACGTTCTATGTCCTCTACAATAAAAAAATTATTTTTGAAGCCAATGCAGAACAACTGAAAAAGCAGAAACAGCAACTGGTGAATGCCCAGAACATTGCAAATTTTGGCCATTGGGAAATTGATCTCATCAATAAGCGTTTAAGCTGGTCTGATCAAATATTTCGAATTTTTGATGTATCGCCACAGGCATTTGCAGTTAGCGTTGATTCTTTTATGGAGAGAGTACATCCGGATGATCGAAATTTTGTCAGTACTGCTTATGCAGATGCTGTAAAAAATCATCAGCTCTATGACATTCAACATCGTATCATAACCAGTAACGGCATGGAAAAATGGGTACGGGAAATATGTTCCACAGAGTATGACAAGGCTGGAGAACCGTTACGCTCACTAGGTGTTGTTCATGATATTACTGAACAGCACAGAATACTGACTCTTCTGCAACAGAAGCATGATATGTTTATGCATGGTCCTGTTATGATTTTTACCTGGCAGAACAGAGAGAACTGGCCTGTGGAATATGTCTCTGAAAATGTTTGTGACACGCTTGGGTTTTCAGCAAATGAGTTCCTTGAAGGTTCTGTGCAATATAGAGATCTTATCCATCCGGATGACCTGCAACGAGTGATCAATGAGGTGACAGAACATTCCGGGCCGGCAGGCAATAATTTTGTTCATGAACCGTATCGTCTGCTCTCCCGTGATGGCGAATCAATATGGGTGCTGGATACCACAAGTATGCTGAGGGATAGCCAGGGAGGAATCAGTCATTTCCAGGGTTATTTGGTGGATATTACACAGACAATGCACATGAGAGATGAGGCTTTTGAGTCCAGGAAGCGTCTTGATCTTGTCATCGAGGGAGCCAGCCTTGGAACCTGGGATTGGAATATTGCTACAGGAGAGGAGTCTCATAATGAACGATGGGCTGAGATTCTTGGCTACACTGTAGATGAACTCAGGCAGGGCATTTTTAGCTGGAAAAATTTTATTCATCCAGACGATGCTGAAGAGTTTCAGGGAAAACTTATAGATTATCTTGCGGGGCGCACTCCTGTATATAAAACAGAACATCGCTTGCAGCATAAATCCGGGAAATGGATATGGGTACTTGATGTTGGAAAGATCCTTGAACGTGATGAAAAAGGCAGGCCTCAGCGGGTTGTTGGAATAATTCTCGATATAACAGAGAATAAAGAGGCTGCTCAGACCTTGCTCACAAGTAAAGAACAGGAATATATGCAACGTTATATAGGGGCAATTGATGATATAGGGTTGGGACTGTGCGTTGTTGATGCGGATTATCGTGTACGTGACATGAACAAAACCATGATAGGCTGGTTTGGAGATCAACGTGGAAAAATATGTTTTGAATCAGTTGCAGGTCTTGAAAAACCATGTCCGTATTGTTGTCTCAGGGATGTAATTGACGAAGGGAATACAATTAAATATCAGCCCCTAACACCTGATGGCCGGAGTTTTGATATTGTGGCAATACCCCTTGCAAATTCTGAGGGAACAGTAAGTAAAATGGAGATAATTCGTGATATCACTGAACAGGAACAGGCTCAAAATGATTTGATTGCCACAAACAGCCAGCTTGAGGAAGCCATTTCGAATGCTGAAAATATGGCTGAAAAGGCTGAAGAAGCAAATCATGCAAAATCAGTTTTTCTTTCAACCATGGGGCATGAATTACGTACACCACTTAACGCAATTCTTGGCTATACTCAAATTTTCAGTGAGGATACTTCTCTCTCACAGAAAGTGCAGATGGGTGTTCAAACCATCCAGCAGTCTGGTGAGCATCTTCTGTTGCTTTTAAACGATATTCTTGATCTTTCAAAAATTGAGGCGGGTAAAATGGAGTTGATGAAAACTGAATTCCGGCTACCTGAGTTTCTTCAAGGGATTATGGGAATTATCAGGGTGAGAGCAAAGGAAAAGGGGATCGATTGCTATTATACAGCTGAAACATCCATTCCAGCGGTTATTGAGACAGATGAACTGCGTTTACGACAGGTGATTTTAAACCTGCTTTCCAATGCGGTCAAATTTACTGACACCGGGCATTGTACATTGTGTATCAGGTCTCGTCCTGCTGGAAAGGATAAGGCACTGTTAACGTTCATCATAGAAGATAGTGGAATCGGTATTGTTTCCGAGATGCAGGAGAAAATCTTTGAGGTTTTCCAGCAGTCAGGGCAACGGCTAAAGTTTTCGGAAGGATATGGACTTGGGCTCTCCATCAGTCGTAAGCTTGTTCGACTCATGGGGGGAGAGCTGGAACTTGTCAGCCCGATCTATGAGCAAACTGGAATTGGCGATGATCCTGGCAGTCGTTTTTCTTTTACTATTGAAGTGGGAAGTTCTGGTGAATTTCTGAAACCCCTTGTTGATCAGCTTCATCCAGAACTGCTTTATGCTGAACAGTCTGAGATCCTGGCCCCTCCACAGGAACTATTGGATACATTGATAAATCTTGCTAAGTCTGGAGATATTAATGGTATTTCAGAGGAGTCTTTGGTCATCTCACTGATGGAGCATGGAAAATATAAAGAGTTTTCCATGCGAATAAAACGACTGGCGGATAAGTTTAAACTTATAGAGATTGTGAAGTTTGTTACAAAATATAAACAGGACTGACAGATGAAAAATAAAGGTGATAAAATTTTAGTTATTGACGATCAGCCTGCTAATCTGGAAGTGCTGGTTTCTTTTTTAACTGATCGTAATTTTAATGTTCGTATTGCGGAAAATGGAAAATGGGCATTGCAGGTCCTTGAGACGTATCAACCGGATATTATAATTCTTGATGTAATGATGCCGGAAATGGATGGCTTTGAGACCTGCCGGCGAATAAAGTCCAATAAGGATACTGCAGATATTCCTGTTATCTTCATGACCGCTCTGGACAGCATTCAGGACAAGGTTACAGGTTTTGAAGCAGGTGGGGTGGACTATATAACCAAACCGTTTCAACATGTAGAGGTACTTGCCCGGGTAAATGCCCATGTTGCACTGAGGAAACAAAAAATGAAGCTGGAGCAGCAGAAGGAGTTGCTTAAGATGATGTCCATAACAGATGATCTGACCGGCTTATTCAACCGCAGGCATATGACCACCATTCTGGAACGTGAGTTTGGGCGTTGTCAGCGCTATGGCACAGATTTGTCATGTCTGTTAGTGGATCTGGATCACTTCAAAAGGATTAATGATACGTATGGACATGTTTTTGGGGATGTTGTACTTCGAGAATTTTCTCAGAGTTTGGCTAGATCGATACGAGCCACAGATTCCGCTTTTCGATATGGCGGCGAAGAATTTTTAATCCTTCTGCCTCAGACTGATATCAATGGAGCGATTCGGATTGGTGAAAATATCAGGAGACGGGCTGAAAATACACAAATTGAATTCAGGAATATCTCGGCAAGGGTAACATTAAGTGGTGGTATTTCCTCCTTTTATCAAAACCATCCACGTACAAGCAAGGAAATGATAACTTTTTCGGATACCGCTCTTTACAAGTCAAAGAAGGCAGGGCGAAACCGGATGAGTGTCTATGGTTAGGAACGGAAGATAAATAGTGCCTGAACGAAAATTGTTTCTGAAATTACTGGAATATATATGCTTGGATAGTGGCCCAGACTTGCTTGAGTCGAACAGTTACGTGGATTTTGCAATATCACTGGCTATGCCAATACGTTGCATTTTACGATAAAGTGTTGAACGATCAATATTAAGCATACGTGCAGCCTTTGTTTTGTTGCCTCGAGCATGTTTGAGGGCGTCGATGATTTCCTCTTTTTCGCTGATATAGGGGGGGAGGGTAGCTATACTGCTTTGGTGTGTTCGGGAGGCAGGTTGCTTGCCCGGGGGAGTTTTTGATTTGAGTATTTCTTCAGAAAAATGTTCGAGGGAAATAGTTGAGCCTTCACATAATACACAAGCTCTTTCTATAACGTGGCGAAGTTCCCTGACATTACCAGGCCAGGAATAACGAGTTAGCACTTCCATAGCCTGAGCAGAAATACCATGGATATTTCGATTCAGTTTTTCACGAAAAAGTGAAAGAAAATGATGAACCAGGATGGGAATACAACCTTTTCTATCACGCAGAGGAGGAAGTTTCACCTCAACAACCTTTAAGCGATAGTAAAGGTCTTCACGAAAACTTCCATCTGTTACTTTCTCTGCAAGATTTGTATTGGTCGCTGCAATAATCCTGACATCGACTGCCACTGAATCATTCCGGCCCACTGGAGTAAATGTTTTTTCCTGAAGATATCGAAGTAAACGGAGTTGCATGCGAGGTGACACATCTCCAATTTCATCAAGAAAGAGTGTGCCTTTATGGGCTTGCGATAATCGACCATCCCTGGTTTTATCAGCCCCAGGGAAAGCACCTTTGATGTGTCCAAAAATCTTACTTTCAAGTAATTTTTCGGGAATCGCAGCGCAATCAACTTTAATGAGCACCATTTCCTTTCGACTGCTTTGGGCATGTAAGGCATCAGCTGCCAGTTCTTTTCCTGTGCCGGATTCACCTGTGACCAAGACTGCAGTATCAACTTTTCCTACGTTTTCAATTAAGTTGTAGACATGTTGCATAGCCTGGCTTGAGCCAACGTAGCCATGGAAACGATTCCTCGAGGGACTTTCTGTTTCATGTGCCGGTACGGTAATGTCTCGAACGACTATGACCACACCATTAAACTCATCATTGACATCTTCCAGCGGGGCTGCATTAAGGCTGATTATACGGATATTACCATCAGGCTTTCGGCATTCCACCTGATGTTCCCTTACTTCCTGCCTACTTGATAAAACCTGTCTGGCATCCTGGAGGCAGGCTTTAGCCATTTCGTTATTTAGGGATTCAAGTTTGTTCTGCTGGTCAAAAGGAGATTGGAAAATAAGGAGCCATTGTTTGGCAGTATCATTGAGCCGAACAATGTTCATTTTGTTATCTATTGTGATTATGGCATCGCTTACGGAATTAAAGATTGCGTCAAGGTATCGTTTGAATTTTTTGTTTTCCTGCAGCAATTGTTTTTTTTCATTTTCAAGTTTCCAGTGTTTCAGGGCCTGGCGTACAAATTTTAATAGTTTCTCTTTGTTGACAGGTTTTGACATATAACTGCAAGCGCCATATCGTACTGCCTCGGCAGCAGGGTCAGGACCTGGGGAGCTAGTGACCATTATAACTGGACATTCAATCCCTGCTGCTCGGATTTTGCAGAGAAGGTCAGTGCGCTTTTCAGTTTCCCGTTCATTACCACAGATAATAAGGTCAAATGTCTGGTTTGGTATTGCTGCCAGGGCTTCTGTTAAGGTAGAGGCCGTGTCTATTGCTCCGTAGCCTTCACGTGCCAGGAATATTTTGAAAGTAAGGCGAATACTTGCTTCATCATCGACTATGAGAATGTGGGTATTCTGGTTGTGTGAATTAATGGAGGGGGTTGTTTCAGTAATGTTATTTTTATCTGACATTGTTACCGAATCAGTTGTGTGAGCTCTATTGGTGTTAAGTGTTGAAAACAAAAAGGCCATTCTCGGACAGGCTCCTAGGAGCTTGTCCGAGAATAGGCATTTCTTCTCAAATCGAGGCATTTTGAAAAAATAAGCACAGGCATATAGTTAATATTCCGAGCATTATTTTTTTCAAAATAACAAAGAGTTGGGGGGGAGGGCATTCTCGGACAGCCTCCTAGAGCGGCCTTTTTGTCTTTTTAGTATTGGATCAGTGATGTTCTTTCTGGTCAAATGTTTTACCAAACAGTCGTTCTCCCATGAGAAAACCAAAGGTTACAACAGCAACACTTCCAAAGACTACAGCAAATTCACCAAATGATGGTACGTAGTCGAAATAGGTTGGAACATTGTCCCAGCCAAGGGAACCTGGTACCAATAATCCTGCGGCGACAAGATCATAGCGTGCAACAAATTGTCCGATAAGAATCAGGAAACCTGCAAGAGACATCATTCCAATATTCCTGAGGCGGGAAAGCACAATGAGCAGCAGTGGTAATACAAGCCCTATGGTAACTTCAAAAACCCAGAAATTTATGGAAAGTGGTCCGCTTATCAAGGCATCTGCTGCAATGCGACCAAGCTCAGTACCACCCACAAAATACATAATTAAACGCCAGAAGGTTGCAACAGTATAGAGAACAAGTACAAGTGCCATTGCTTTACCGGCACTTTTAACACCGTCTTTTACGGCCTCGCTCATCTCCTTACCACGGATTTTATATGCAAGATGATTAAAAAGAACTGTAGCGGCGGCTCCTGAAAGAAATGCAGCGGTCAGAAAATAAATAGGAAGCTGGCCACCATACCAGTAAGGTCTTGCCGGTAATGTTGCAAAAACGCCACCCAGACAGCTATTGGCAAGTACTTCAGCGACGGCACCAATTGTTCCAAGGATTACAGCAATACGGGCAAGTCCTGTAACAATGCCAAAGAACTCTACGATCATGCAGCCTACAGCCATCCCGTAAAGAGTTCCCATCCACCAGATGTTGGATGTCGGGTTAGGGGAAAGAATGTTGTAAATGATCATTCTGTGTGGACTTGCTATCTCCACACCAATGGTTGCAAACGCACCAAGAATACAGATAATGGACATCCACACCATCCTGTTACTGACGATTGCCATTTTAGTTCCACCAAACAGATGGGATATGGCTGCATAGATGCAAAGGCCTGTGGATGTAATGGCCCAGAAGGCATAGGTGGAAATTAACATTCCCCATGGTACATCACGGGTATAATTGTATACATTTTCATGACCAAAGATAAAGGATGCGACACCACATCCAAGACCCAGTACGATGATTACCAGGCAGAAAATCGTTGCCCGGTTCATCCCGGGGGTTGCCAGACTAGTGTCCTCAGTCTGGGCAAATATATCTGCAATTGAATCGTTAATCATTTTATACTCCTGCGAAAATATTTTATCAGGCATTCAGCCTGAGTGTGTTTCATGGAATTGTATGCAGTGTGTTCACGTGAAGAACCACGCAAACTTCTGCAACAGTCAATTAATGTCCACCGTGTGCTGCACCGTTCTTTTCAGCGTGCGGATCAACACCCATCATTCTGTCATATCCTTTTCTGCCAATATGACATGTATTGCAGAGGGTGTTAGAGGCAAATGCAGTCTCACCATCATGGCAGGCTCCGCAGTATTTACCTTTATAAAGAGCCTCCATTGTGAAATCCTCTGCGTTTTCTGCTGTTCCTACTTTCATGGCAAACGCATCATCATGGCAGGAGTCACAATCCAGTCCATAGTCTTCGGTATGAGCCTTATGATAAAACACTACAGCCTTTACAGGTTTAATCCATACAATCGGATCTTCTGGAATCGCATGGCAGGCAATACAATTTGTGTCAGAGGCAAAGGCTGTGTCACCATCATGACAAGTCCCGCAAAACTGACCTTCTGCCATTGCAGCCATGGTAAAATTGCCGGTTTCAGGCGCAGCACCTTGTTCCATGGCAAAAATATCTTCATGACAGGAATCACATTCAAGAGCGAAGTCATCAGTGTGTATCTTATGATCAAAAACAGCTTTAGCCGGTTCGTCCCAGACAATTGGATCCTTGGGGCCAAAGGTGTCCTCGTCGTATTCTTCTGTGGCTGAAGCGTGGCTGACAAGCAGAAAGCTTCCTGCAAGTATGGCAGCAGCAACTGGAAAGAATTTTTTATTCATTATAATAATCTCCTGGAATCTTAGTGCCTTGTTGATCCTTTTCGTATGTTCTTACTCCTCCGGTAAGCGTTCAACTCCGAGGGATGACGACTGAACTGAGTGAAAAGAATTTGGTAAAGGTACTTGTATCCCCTTGTGGGGTGTTGGTTATGTTCGAAAGTGATTGTAATTAAAAAAGTTTTCTTATGATTGTTGTTTTTGACAGCTTTTTAATTACCCAAAAGGTGATACCTTATGCATTCATGTAAAAAACATTAGGCAGTGCACCGCATTCTGGCCGTATAACCCAGATTTTTTTGTCAGGTTCATGGAGTAATTTGTAGATTTCAGTGCTTGTATCTTTAATATCTCCAAAAATTCGTACATCAGCCGGACATGCTGCAGCACAGGCAGTATCTTTTTCACCTGCAGCCAACCTTGTATCCAGACAGAAGTTACATTTGTCAATGGCATACTTGTCATGGCTGAAGTACCTTGCATTATACGGACATGCGGCCATACAGGTTTTACAGCCGATACATTTTTTGTAATCCATGACAACGATTCCGGTTTCGGGATCTTTATAGGTTGCTTTGGTAGGACAGACACGAACACAAGGGGGACGGTTGCAATGGTTGCAGAGGATTGGTCTGAATTCTCTTTTTTCTACTCCGTCGACTGTTGTCAGGCGTTCCTGGATGGTTGTTCTCCAGGCATCGTGTCCATGAGGAACATGGTTTGTTTCATGACAGGCGTCTAGACATTTTTCACAGTCAACACAGTTGTTTTGTCTTATGATCATTCCGTAATGTTTGGTAAAAGGGTATTGCCCCTCAACCGGTATTACGGAGTCAGCATTTCCTCCTTTGGCGGTTTTGACCGAAGTCAGAGATAATACTGTTCCTCCAAGGAAAACACCGGTGACCGCCAATCCCATTTTCAGGAAATTACGGCGTTCATCTGAAGGTAGTGACTCAATACCCTCATTTTTTTCCTTTTCTAAATCTTCAACATTCATTCTACTCCTCCTTGTACTTGAAACACATCAATGTGATCAAACGAACCGGTAGTTAAGTTATATGAAAACCGGTAATTATAAATGAGGCCTTGCTCAGTTTCGTGGTGGCCAATGATAATGAGATGGTGTAACTTTTTGTTTTTGTTGTTAAAGTTGTGTTACATTTGTGTTGTGCAACATTTTTGCAACACTTTGTGAGGCTTAAAATACAGTTATTATTGTGGCTGTCAAGCTATTTATACAATACGCAACTAGGAGCTTGTCCGAGAATAGACATTTCTTCTCAAATCGAGGCATTTTTAAAAAAGAATCGAAGGTGCCCTGTAAGAAATATCCTTGGGGTGCATATACTAACACCGGTAAACGGTAAGTGAGGCCGGCATAAGTGCCTTGGTTATACTTGGAACTTATTCATGTTAAAATACTCTCAAATTTTTTTGTTTTTTATTACAGCTTTTCAGGAGTAAGACACTAATATTACGAGAATTGTTTTTTACGCGCACTTTTTTTTACACCCCTCAATGAGTACTGATAAGCGTGACAGGCTTTCAGGGGCAGGACTCTCAACAATTACACTCTGAGATTATTTGTAGTTTTGGGAATGCACCTGGGTTGTTACAAGGGGAGCGACGAGATGATCTTTTTTTCACAAGGTTGCTAGAGACTCTTGACTCTTTTTTTTTAAATAGAGTATGTATGTGATAAGAATTTTTTATTTTAATTAACTGCGTTTCTATAGGTGCTTCCATGTTTGGTCTAAAACAATATGTTTATTCGAGTATGACCCTTTTACCAATTTTATTGTTGCCGGATTCTCTACTGGCCGTAGAGCTTTCTCCTTCAACCGAAGTTCAGAAAAATATTTCTATCCTGCAGGAGAGTAACCAGTGTTCTCAGTGTAATCTGAGTGGTGCAAACCTCAATCGTCTGGATCTTTCCGGTGCGAATCTCGAAGGAGCAGATTTATCGCGGGCGAAATTATTTCTGACAAATCTATCCGGTGCTAATCTCCGTAATGCTGATTTACGTGAAGCATCATTTGGTGGTGCAGATCTTGCTGAAGCAGATTTACGAGGTGCAGACCTGGCAGGTGCTTCTCTTGTCGGGGCATATATGAGTGGTACATTACTGGACGGTGAAATGGTAGCCACTACGCCTTATGCTCAGGATGCAATCAGTGACATAGAAGAAACCGTCTATGTTGAAGATACCGTTAACTCCAAGGCACTGCCCGAGACTGAAGAAATGAGTATTGGTACACGACGTGACTTTGAAGAGACACCCCCCTCGTTACCAGTAGAAGAGAAGGAGCAACAAATTGAAAAGCAGAGCCCCAAAATCGCTGCAATTGAAAATGATACATTCGCCTATGATGACGTGACTGAAGATACCCTACCAAAGCAAAGTGCGGCAGCACCTGATGTGAAAGATGCCCCTGCTATCCGGGATGTTCGATTACAGGAAGAAACAGAGCCTGAAATTTTGCTTTCAGATACGACAAAGAAACAGCTGAGTAGTGAAAATACAGCTGTAACCAGTGCTCAGGAACAGGAAATTCAGGCTGAATCTCAAAGTGTAGATGAAAGCTTTGCTGCAAAAGATGAGTCTCCGGCCAGTGATTTGCAATCTGATACGCAGGAAGAAAATATAGAGATTGTAGAGCAAACTGAAATCGTAGAAATCGTTGAAGAAGAGAAACCAATTATGGCAGATGTTGATGTTCCGCAAGAGTTTGTGACATCCCGGGATGCACCGGCTGAGAAGGTGTCTGAAACAGAGGTCGCAGTTGGAGGAGAGGGGGAGATTTTAGAAAACACTCAAGTATCTGATAGCGAGGTGGGAGCGGATGAAAATAAAGACGCGGCTGGTGAGGACGTAGGGATTGTTCAAAGTATGTTAAATGTTTTTTCATCTTCTACTCCGGAAGAGCCGCCAACAGAAGTTATGAGCAATGTTGCCAGGCTTCTTGATACAAAGCAATGCTATGGGTGTAACCTCAGTGGGGTAAACCTCAGTGGTGAAAATCTGGATGGTGCTGATCTGGAAGCTGCTGATTTGAGTAATACCGTTCTTACAAAGGTTGATTTTGAAGGGGCTAATTTAAAAGGAGCAAATTTAAGTGGCGCAGATCTTTCAGAGGCAGACCTTTCAGAAGCGGATATGTATAAGGCTGTTTTGACGAATGCGAATCTTACCAATGCCAAGCTTGAGGGCACCCTTCTTGATGATGTTGATCTTTCAGGTGTGACAGGGTATCAGCAACCACTGATGTTAATGGAGCAGAATTAATTTAGGCCAGCAGGGTGAGCTCTCGTACGGCATGCAACCTGCATGATGTCTATTCCCAGTTCAGAATGATGTTTAAAGCGTCAGCTACTTTATCTTCTGATACCATTGTATCCGAGGTCAGAATTGATTCGACATTGTCCAGTCGAGTTTGAAGAGTGGCCGCCACAATTTCCAGATTTTGAATAGTTTCAGCGGCGGTGTTTTCTGTAACGTCCATTGCCTGGCGAAGATCTTCAGCGTTGCGGAGAAGTCCACGCATGGTGGATATTTTTTGGAGTCTCAGGAAAAGTTCTGTGAAATTAACAGGCTTTTCCAGGTAATCTGACGCACCTTTTTTCATAGCCTCAACTGCAGTGTCAACAGAAGAGTGGGCTGTGATAAGAATTACTTCAATATTTCTGTCCAGGCCTTTGGCAAATTCAAGTACTTCAATTCCTCCAATCTCTCCCGGCATCATGAGGTCAGTGAGAACTACATCGATGTGATTGCTGGAAAGTGTCTCATTTCCTTTGCTGCCATCTTCTGCCAGCAGGACTTTGTAATTTTCTTTAAGAAGGCGTTGTTCAAGGAGTCTTCTGATTACCGGATCATCATCGACAACAAGTATTGTCAGGCCATTCATCACAGCACCTCAATTTTTTTCTGATAAAAAATAGAACGTAAATGTCTTTTGGGTACAAAACGGGGACAGATACCGGTCAGCGATTCAGTTGAACCTATTATAAGATAACCATCATCAGTCAGATTATCTGCTATTTTGTTAAAAAGTTTTTTGCGATCATCAAGGGTAAAATAGATAGCCACATTGCGGCAAAGAATAATGTCAAATTTTCCTAGTCCTGCAAAGGGGAGCATCAGGTTCAGTTTGCGGAAATTAACCATACTGCGCAGTTCATCTTTAACTTTCCAGCTATCTCCAAACAGGGTGAAGTGTTTCTGTAACGTCTGACGGGCAAGTCCACGTTCAATCTCGAATTTGTTATATTTTCCGTAGCTGGCCTGCGTTATCGCTCCATCTGAAATGTCAGTGCCAAGAAGTTTGAATGTGAAATTGTCAAGCTGTGTACCTATGAGTTCACGAATGGTCATTGCAACGGAATAAAGCTCCTGACCAGTTGATGAGGCGGCGCTCCAGATTTTTATATTTGTTTTTAAGCGGGGTGAGTGTGGTGTTCGAAGATCGATGATTTCAGGAAGAATTTTGTGACGCAGAAGTTCAAATGGCCCACTGTCTCGAAAGAATAATGTTTCATTTGTTGAGATTGCATCAATAATCTGACGTTCAATTTTCTTAGCCGGATCTATCTTAGCTTTATTATAGAGTTCACGGTAAGAGGTGCACCCCAGTTCCTCGGCAATGGAGGAAAGTCTTGTTTCAAAAAGATATGATTTGCTCTGGTCCAGGTATATGCCTGATATCTCGTGGATATATTGTGATATGATTTGAAGCTCTTCAGCTGTAATCTTCAGCATAATTTGTGGAATGCAAACCTTCTCAGAGAGTGGAGATTTTTTAGCGAACGCTCTTTATAATTTCTTCTGCAATTTTACTCAAGGGGGCGATAACATCTACTATACCAGATTCAATGGGGGCTTTTGGCATACCAAATACTACACATGTTTCTTCATCCTGGGCAATAATAGCAGCACCTTTTTGTTTTAAAACCTGGAGGCCCTGGGTTCCGTCAGATCCCATACCCGTCATTATGACAGCTGTAGTTCTTCCCACGTAATAGTCTCCAACTGACCTGAACAGATAATCAGCAGAAGGTTTGCAGGAGTTCTCCGGAGGATCATTGGTTATTTTAATCTGTCTGCTCTGTCCGTCAGCACTGGCGACTAACTTCATCTGTTTACCACCAGGGGCTATATAGACAGTATTATTTTGAATTGGTTCGTTATCCTGGGCCTCTTTAACTGCCAAAGCACATTTTGCATCAAGACTTGTGGCCAGGGATTTTGTGAAAACAGGTGGCATATGCTGAACAATCACAATTGGTACACCCAGGTCTCCGGGTAACATGGGAAGCATCCGGGTCAGGGCATTAGGTCCTCCTGTGGAGATACCAATGGTAACAATTTCAGACTTTCCACGCCTGATTGCTGGTTTTGCAGTTACTTTAGGGGCAGGCTTTGCCCTGGCTGAGAGGGGCTTTAAAGGTCTTCGTTTAACGGGTTTTACTGGTTTTTGGGATTGTCTTTTTTTACTTAACAGGGAAGAGGCATTTCTTGATTTTTTAAATTCTCGAATGATTGGAGCAAGAGACAGCTTAAGCTGTTTTTTACTTTCCACAGGATTTTTGGACTGTGGTTTGAGGATGAAATCAAAAGCTCCGAGTTCGAGAGCTTTCATGGTCATCTCACCACCATCGGATGTTAGTGTGGACACCATAACTGCACCGATTTTAGATTGATTTCGTTGCAGTTCATCAAGCACCTCAATACCATTCATTTCCGGCATTTCAATGTCGAGAGTGAGCATGTCTGGTTGAAGAGAAGCGATTTTAGACATGGCAATCTTGCCATTATGGGCAACACCAACAACCTCTACACCAGGAATTTCAGAGAGGACATCGGAAACAGCTTTACGATACACTATGGTATCGTCAACGACCAGAACACGAAGTTTTTTACCTATCAACATTGATGAACTCATAAAAATTAAAATTACTCGATGGCCAAGTAGATAAGCATCCTAATACCGGTAAACGGTAGGGAAAGCCGGCATAAGTGCCTTGGTGGTATGTTCAATCTATTAACTTTAAAAGCATTTTCCGTTTTCTTGCTTTTTGTGACAGGAACTGGGGAGTAAGGCACTAAAGGGTATAAATACGACGCCATCAACATTGACAAGTTCGTAAAAAGGTCAAATCTGAGATGGCTAAGTAAAAAGCTTCATATGCGAGGCGCGTATTTTTTATTTGATTTCGGCGTACTAGGGTACGTCGTAATTAAATAAAAAATGCAGCAACGAAGCAGATGAAGAGTTTTTACGACGCCATCAACATTGACAATCTCTTGAAAACTTATGCCGGCCTCACTTACCGTTTACCGGTGTTAGTT
>JAYEOK010000105.1:0-15090 GCA_034722915.1 Thermodesulfobacteriota bacterium
GCCGATCATCAATCACAAAGTCCTCAACGTAGCCCGCTACGCCTGCGGCTTTGTTCAATCAGATCGGTCAAACATGACCTAAATCCAAGCGCGATTTTGTTCAAGTTATTAACGCTCCGTTCCTAATTATGTGTGTGCCATTTTTGCGACCGCAACTTTTTTATGTGCCTTATCGATAAGTACTGTGAGTTCAGAGATATCAACAGGTTTGTGGATATAGGCATAGGCACCCAGTTCCATGCAGTTCTTTTTGTCTTCCTCTGATCCGTGCCCGGTAAGGATAATAATCTCAACTTCCGGGTTGTCTGCTTTTGCCTTGCGAAGAACCTCAACACCTCCCATGCCTGGCATTTTCAAATCAAGAACCATAACATCAGGAACATCGTTATCCAAAAATTCAAGCGCCTGTTCACCATCAAAAACAGAATGAGAACCATAGTTGCGGGTGTTGAGACGTTCGGATAGAGTTTGCACAAACTCCTGTTCGTCATCGACTAATAACACTTTTGGGGGAAGTGAAAATTCCTGACTTCTATAGACTGATACGTGATACTCTTTGCCTGTATTGACTTGAACAGAATTAACCCCATCAACACTTTCAGTAATTGCCGTGAGTGTACTTACGAGTTTTGCAAAGTTGGTAACACTTTTATTAACAAGAAGGGTGACTTCTCCACGGGAACTTTTGACTTCAGTGGTATATCCTTTTCCAATAAGAGCCAGTTCAACTTGAGCGGCAAGTGCCATGTCTTTAACAGCTTGACGAGATTCTTCCTGTTCCAGGACGGCAGGTTTATTATAGTTTTCAAGGATAAGTTTTACGGCACTGTCCGAGGAGTTATCTCCCATTGGAACAACAATGTCGTATAAAGACGAATCGTTAAACTCTTTCTTGTAAAGATAATCGACCCAGGCAGCTACACTTGTGTCATTCTTTTTAACTACTTTGACAGCATTGTTTTCCGTGAGACCTTCTTCTACTGCACGTCGAATACGGTTGCTTTTTTTATCAAAAAGTCCCACTCGTAAAACATGCGTAATTCCTGAAGGAACAAGTTGGGAAATATTACCGGAATAAATGACATCAGATGTTTTAAGGTGCTCAGCCATAGACGCTTTGAGATGAGCAGTTATTCGCTCCCGTTCCATGGTGAATTTGTTAAAGACAGATGGAGGACCATAAAGTGCTCGCTCGACTTTGTCCTTAGCAATATTACATTTTTCACTTACCTCATTTATAAGATCTGTATCTTGAATGATTTTAAAATCTGTTGCCGCTGCAAGCTGCTTTCGGATTTTCGTTTCGTCTATAAATATTGTATTGAACAATGCGATTGAGGACATGTTCGGCTCCTTTTTATAAATGGATTATTTGAATGGAGTCGTGCTCCGTTGTAATTGATCCTTACCTTTAATGAAGCATAAAACATGCCATAGTTATGTAGTTGCTTTGATTGTATGTTATTTCAGGTAGTTGTTCTTACGTTTGCTCTTTCTGGTTGAGAGCGTTTTGGAACGTAAAGGAACGTGTGCGGGCGTTTTGTTTCTTTTTGTTCCACTGTGGAACGTTCGAGCGGGCCTGAAACGTAACTTCAGATTTTTTAGTGCCTTACTCCTCAAAAGCTGCCTTTTTCTTTTCTGGAAAAGGGTTACCTGATGGTGGAACAGGAAGGAGAGCGGCAGAGAGGAGAGGGCGGGGGGAAGAGAGTTTTGCCTGTACCTTGCACCTTGCCCTGGAGGGGCTTGGAAATATAAAGGTCAGGTGTGCCCAGACTAAGGGCGCATTCAACAATAACTTCGTACTCTGAGGCGCAATATAAACATTTAGAAAAACGCTATGCGATTATTTAATCCTCAACGTAGCCCGGCTACGTCTGCGGTTAAATAATCACAGATCGTTTCTCTAAACATTCATCTTCCACCTCATAATTACGAACTTATTTTTGAATGAGCCCTTATTGATAGCTTTTTATGCGTATCCATCATATCTGAGAGTTTGCAATAAGGAAGACGTGAAGGCTTGACATATGGTTTTGGATACGCTTTACTGTATGAAAGTTAAACAAACGTTTGAACTGTCGTCGGCAGTAACCATCGGGAGAATAAATGGAAAAATTGGCTTCAAAAGAACGGATTCTTCGTTCTGCAGTTTATTTATTTGCAAGGCATGGCTTTGCTGGAACAGGCTTACGTGAACTTGCGGCCAGAGCAGAAGTGAACCTGGCCATGATCAATTATTTTTTTGGCTCTAAAAAGGGCTTACTTAAAGAGATTCTTGACGTTTTTTTTGAGGAGTATCTTGCCATAGCAAGAAAGGAGCTTCCTGGTACAGATTCGCTGCACACTAAGCTCAGCCGATTCATCTATAGCGCAGTACGTTATTTTGAATCAGAGCAGGACGTTCTACTGGTCATGATCACAGAACTGCCCCATGATGATCCTGAAATTATCGAATATAAGGCGAACTGGGCCAGTAAAATGGCTAAAATCATTGAAAAAGAGGTGTGTAAGCCATTGGCAAAGGAAACAGGAAGAACAATACCTGCATCCTGTCTCGGTCCCATGCTTACATCACTCATGGCCAGCCGTTTTTTGTTTTCCCCGCTCATGGAACGTTTGAGTGGAGATGTTGAAAATTCTGTTAACATAGAATCATACATAGAGATCATTACTACACTTTTTCTTCAAGGGCTGACAGCACAAGAATAAGAAGATAACATTTCCAACCCCAATCCAAAAAAAGAGAATATGACAAGTAAAAAGAAACGTATTGAAACGCTGTTTGCAGGAATGACCGAGACAATTATCAGATTTCGTTTTCCAGTTATCGTGATTGTTCTGGCTTTAAGTGTGGTTTTGGCCTCTCAGATTCGGCACCTCAGTATTGATACCTCCAATGAAGGAATGCTGCACCCGGATGATGAGATACTGCACACCTACAATGAATTTCGTGAGCAGTTTGGTAACGATGATTTGCTGGTTTTTGCTGTTCAGAGTGAAAATATTTTCAGCCTTTCATTCCTTGAAAAGCTGAAAAAATTTCATGATCAGCTGGAAGAACAGGTTCCTCATGTGACGGAAATTAATTCCCTTGTTAATGCCAGGAATACCAGGGGAGTCGGTGATACCCTGCTTGTTGATGATCTGCTTGCCAGGTTTCCCGGAAATGATAAGGAGCTTGCAGCACTGAAGGAAATAGTTCTTTCCAACCCCATTTACAAGAATCTGTTGATCTCAGCAGATGGAACATTTACCACTGTACTCTTGCAGAGTGATACATATTCCTCTGTTGGTAAATCTGCGGATATTGAGGATGAACTGGCAGGCTTTGGTGATGAATTAGCCGGTTTTGAGAGTGACAGCAGCGCTGAAAAACCAGAGTTCCTGACAGATAAGGAAAATGCTGCAATGGTCCGTGTTGCAACGAAAATTGCAAAAGAGTTTAACAGCCCGGGTTTTCAGATTGTCATGGCCGGGAGTCCAGTGGTTACCCATACCGTTAAAAAGTTGATGATGGCAGATATGAAAAAGTTTCTGCGTCTGGCTGTTTTAACCATCGGCCTCAGCCTGTTTATTATGTTCCGAAGGCTTTCCGGCGTGATTTTGCCACTTTTAATCGTTGCTTTGACCCTGGCAACTACCCTGGGTCTCATGGCTAAGCTGGGTATTTTTTTCAAGACGCCAACTATTATTTTGCCTTCTTTTCTTCTGGCTGTTGGTGTGGGGGCCAGTATTCACGTTTTATCATTTGTTTATCAGTATCTGCGTCGTGACAGCAATCAAAATGATGCCATTGTCCACGCCTACAGTCATTCCGGTTTCGCCATTGTCATGACTTCTCTCACTACGGCAGCAGGGCTTGCCTCTTTTGCTACCGCCGATGTAGCACCCATTGCCGATCTTGGTCTGTTTTCAGCCATTGGAGTGATGCTGTCCCTGTTTTTTACTCTTGTTCTCCTTCCGGCATTGCTGGCAATTATTCCATTAAAAGCAAAGGTGGTGATTGGGGAAAATAAAGAGACTTTTTTTGATCGTCTGATCGATCGGGTTGCGGATTTTACCACCAGCCGTCCTAAACTGGTCGTTAGTCTTGCGGTCGTTTGCATTACTATTGCTCTCGTTGGCCTTCCCCGTCTCCAATTTTCCCATAATATTTTGAACTGGTTGCCGGAAGATTTTGCGGTTCGCACCGCAACTGAAAGTATTGATCATAATATGCGTGGCAGTGTTGCCCTGGAAGTTGTGCTTGATACAGGAAAGGAGAATGGTCTCTATGACAGAGATGTACTTCAGGCAATCAACAAACTGGCAGAGGAATTAGAACAATACCAGGAGAATGACCTGTTTATTGGAAAAGTTGTTGCAGTGACCACTATTCTTAAGGAAATTCACCAGGCACTGAACGAAAATCAGCCGGAAATGTATGCAATACCTGAAAATGGTGCACTTATTCCCCAGGAATTTCTGCTTTTTGAAAATTCAGGATCAGATGATCTTGAGGATGTTGTGGATTCAAGGTTCCAGCTGGCACGTATAACAATTAAAGTACCCTGGCGTGATTCTCTTGCCTATGTACCCTTTATACAGGAAATTGAACAACGTTTTACCACAGCTTTTGCAGACTTTGCCAAAGCAGATAAACCGGTGGAAGTCAGTACCACTGGTATTATGGCATTATTTGCCCGTATTCTTCATGCCACTATGCATTCGGCAGTTCAAAGTTACGGTATTGCCATTGTGGTCATCAGTATGATGATGATTCTGCTCATTGGCAATATTCGTCTTGGCCTTATTGCGATGATTCCCAACCTTGGTCCAATCGTGCTGGTTATGGGAATCATGGGTTGGTTTGCAATTCCCCTTGATATGTTTACCATGCTGGTTGCCTCGATTGCCATTGGACTTGCCGTGGATGATACGGTTCATTTTATTTATAATTTTAAACGGTATTACATCGAAAGTGGTGATGTAAGAGATGCTGTTGGCCATACTCTGCATACGGCCGGTCGTGCCATGCTCACCACCTCCATTGTTCTCTCCATTGGCTTTTTTATTTTTATGTTTGCCTCAATGAACAATGTGTTTTATTTCGGTATGCTGGTTGGTCTGGCGATTATTTTTGCCTTGCTTGGCGATTTTTTCCTGGCACCGGCCCTGATGGCTTTGTCGGCTGATAAGATGCTTGAGGCCTCACGCAAAATTAAGAAAGATACTTCAATAGCATAGGAATTTTTATTTTTACGAAGCTTAGGGTGCATTCAAAAATAACTTCGTATTCTGAGGCGCAATATAAACATTTAGAAAAACGATTTTCAATTATTTAATCCTCAACGTAGCTCGGCTACGCCTGCGTTTAAATAATCGAAAATCGTTTCCCTAAACATTCATCTTACACCTCATAATTACGAAGTTATTGTTGAATGAACCCTTAAAAAATGAATACCGAACATTAAGGGACGAATATCGAATATCGAACAGGTAAGCGCAGACTCCGAGGAATGTCGAACCGCAGAAGGGGAGAGGCACTTGGTCTTTCGTCTTTTATTCCGATCGATATTCGATATTCCCTGTTCGATATTCGACATTCTTTTCTTAAACCCGCCCAAAGGGCGCTAAGTTCAAAGTAGTTAAATTATAAGGGAGTTACCTATGCACTCAATAAAATATTTCACAACATTATTTACATGCAGCGTTCTGCTGCTGGCCTGTATCACTACAGCCCAGGCATTGACAGCCCGGGAAATCATGGAAAAGGTTGATGCCCGTGATGATGGAGACAATCTGACCGCTGATGTGGAAATGGTTCTCATCGATAAAAAAGATAATCGCCGAGTGCGTAAGATGAAAGTTTTCAACAAGGATAAAGGAAAAGATACCTGGAAGCTGCAGTTCTTTATCGCCCCGGCAGATGTTAAAGATACCGGCTTTCTAACCTATGATTATTATGAAGGGGAGCGTGATGATGACCAGTGGCTCTATTTGCCGGATCTTCATAAGACCAAACGTATTGCAAGTTCGGACAAATCATCGGCTTTTATGGGATCGGATTTTTCATATGCAGACATGACCCAGCGTGTTCTTGATGAATGGACCTATGAATTGCTTAAGGAAAGTGAGGTAGACGGCCATAAAGTGTGGCTCATTGAGGCATTACCTGCCGGCAGGGAAGTGGAAGATCGCTACGGATTTACAAAATCCGTGATTTTTATCCGTCAGGATTTATTCATGGGTGTGCGAGCTGTTCACTGGCTTAAAGAAGGGAAAAAGATCAAATATCAGGAGATGCTGGGTATTGAGCAGATTGACGGTATCTGGGTATCCACTGAGTCTCGCATGAAAACCACCAAGAACAAGGTTACCCTGCATAAAACTGTCATGAAGTGGACTGATATAAAATATAATCAATCACTTGATGATGCGCTGTTCTCAGTTCGACGTCTGGAAAAGGGTATTTAGTGCCTTACTCCCTAATTCCTGTCACTCTTTTCAGTACCCCCTTGAGGGGTATAAAAAACAAGGAAATGGAGAATTCTATGAAAGTTAGCAAGTTGAACATATCAACAAGGCACTTATGCCGGCCTCACTTACCGTTTACCGGTGTTAGCCGGTAGTTATGAAACAACTGTTGAAGTACATATGTTTTTATTTGTTCGGCCTGTTTTTTGTGCTGCTTCAACCAGCTGTCCTCTGTGCTCAAGATCTTGATGATATCCTTTCAGGTTTCGATACTGCTGTTGAAGAACCTGAAAATAAGAACATAACTGATGATGTAGATGATCTCTTATCCGGTTTTGATGATACGCCTGCAGAAGCCGAGGAAAAGGATGCTTCAAACAGTAGTGTCATTCCAGAATGGCTGCAGTTAACCGGAAGTGTTGGCCTGGCAGGTTCGGTTAATTTTGCCCATGATGCCCCGGAAGAGAACGAAGCTGATTTTCGTGACCTCTCCATGCTCCGTACTACTGTTACACTCAGCAGTGAAATGCGTTGGGGCGACTGGCAGGCAAAGCTAAGCGGCCATGGCTTTTATGATGCTGCATATTCTATTCAGGGAAGAGAGCAGTACAGTAACACCCTGCTTGATGACTATGAACAGGAGTTTGAAATAGACGATCTGTATCTGCAGGGCAGTCTGACTTCCAATCTTGATATCAAAACCGGACGCCAGATCGTGGTATGGGGAAAATCAGATAATGTGAGAGTGACTGATATCTTAAACCCTCTGGATAACCGTTTGCCGGGTATGGTGGATATTAAGTATCGTCGTCTGCCCGTAACCATGACCAGGCTGGACTATTATACCGGCGCCTGGAACCTGAGCGGAATCATGATTCATGAAGTCCGCTTTGATAAGAACCCAGTGTACAACAGTGATTTTTATCCTGGGAAAACACCCCTTCCCCCGGAAGAGAAGCCTGATGTTTCCTTGGATAATCAGCAATATGGTCTTGCCTTGAATGGTATATTCAGCGGTTGGGATCTATCTTTGTATGGGGCGTGGGTATACGATGGCAGAGCTCATGTTACAGAGGATGTAAGTGGCAGCCTGTATCGTGAGCACAGCAGAGTCTTTATGACTGGAATGACCGTCAACATGGCCTTTGGCAACTGGTTGCTCAAAGGGGAGGGGGCCTGGTTTGATGGCCTGGAATTCGCTACTGTGGCAGATGATGAGTTTTCAAGACTGGATCTCATGGCAGGCATTGAATATATGGGCTTTTCGGAAACGGTTCTGTCGCTGGAAATTGTCAATCGTCATCTTCTTGATTTTGATGAACAGCTGGCGCTTTCACCGGATATTGCCCAGGAAGACCTGATGCAGACCGTGGCCACACTTGTCCGTGATTTTGCCAACGATAGTATCCAGTTCAAAATTCTTCTATCAGTTTTTGGTGCCCACGGTGAAGATGGAGCCTTTGAGCGGTTCCAGCTTGACTATGACCTGACTGATTCAGTAACAATGACAGGCGGTGTTATTTTCTACCAATCTGCTGATCAGGGCGCATTGAGTACGATTGAAGATAATGATCGTGTATTCTTCGAATTAATCTATGAGTTCTGATTTTTGAGGTGCTTAGGAACGGAGCGTTAATAACTTGAACAAAATCGCGCTTGGATTTAGGTCATGTTTGACCGATCTGATTGAACAAAGCCGCAGGCGTAGCGGGCTACGTTGAGGACTTTGTGATTGATGATCGGCCAAAGATGGCCTGAAGACAAGATGCGAGATGTTCAAGTTATTTGCGCTCCGTTCCTTACCTGTGTTTCTTTTCATCTTGTACTTCGCCATGAGGCTGTGATTGCCCCCTGTAGAATTTTTATACCTCACTTGCTGTTCCTGTTTGTAGTTGTTACGAGCTTCTGAAGTTCAGCTTTCGTAATATCCAGATTCCACACATACGTATTAAAGAAATGTAGATGATTCCTATACCTGTGGGAACTCCCATAGGAAATACCTGTTTGTTATATTGGAAACCGTGATGTATTGTATCTTGCTTGAAATCATATGCAAAACAGGAGAGCACCGTGACTACTGCTGAAAACATAAAAAATAATCTGACTTGGACTGCAACATTTTCCCGCCTGATTATTGGGGTACCGTTTTGTTACGCAGGTGTTACAAAACTTATCGAGCCAAATAATTTTGCCGTTGTTATCGATGGTTATGGTCTGTTACCTGAGGCACTCGTCTTTCCGGCAGCAATTGTGTTGCCGATCCTGGAAATTATTGCAGCAACGGGACTGTTTTTCAATATTCGCATATGCCTGTACACCATTGCAGTACTTCTGGTGCTCTTTATCGGAGTGCTGGGTTACGGAATTTGGCTGGGTCTTGATGTGGATTGCGGCTGCTTTGGGCCGAATGATCCTGAACAGGCATATCATAATTTGAAAGGCGCCCTGCTCAGGGATCTCGGATATCTTATTCCCACACTTTACCTTTTCTGGTTTCGATGGCGGATGGACAATAATGCATGAATTCATTCAATTAAACAATTTTATAAAGGAGAAGAAGATGAAGTTAAAAACATTGATGCTCACCATTCCGGTAGTGTTAACACTCGTTTTTGTTGTGACGGCATCAGCCATGGCATTTGGCAACAACAAGTTCAAGAAAGAAGTGGAAAAGGAGAGGAGCGCAGTGCAGCTGGCTCGGGAAGTGATCAAAGGAAACTATGGCATGATCACCAGTGAGGAACTGAAAAAGTTGATTGATTCCGGTCAGGACATGGTGATTGTCGATACCATGCCCTATGAGGACAGTTATAAAAAAGCTCACGTGCCTGGAGCTGAACAGTTCCTCTTTCCGATTCCCGAGCTGGCAACATGGGACAACAAGGAGACCGGCGGCAAGAGCAAGGAGGATTTTACAGCGCTTCTGGGTCCGGATAAAAACAAGACAATCGTCATCTACTGCGGTTTTGTGAAATGTACCCGCAGTCACAACGGTGCAATGTGGGCGAAAAAAATGGGGTATGCAAATGTTTTACGATATCCTGGCGGAATTTTTGCCTGGAAGGGATCTGGCTACAGGGTGGAAGCAGTCAAATAATATCAGTCTCCTGACCTACATGGAAAATTAAGGTAAGCGCAGACTCCGAGTCTGCCGCTTCAGCTATTCAGATAAGAGGAAGAGAAGTTCAATGCAGACAAGAAGAACATTTATTCAGAGAAGCGGTCTGGTTATTTTGGGTGCGGCAACCGGGCTTGCCGGAGTTGAAAAGGTTAAAGCTGAGGTGGCGATAACAAAACCAGTGATGATTATTGATCTCAATCGCTGCACCGGCTGCCAGTCATGTGTGGTTTCCTGTAAAGGGCACAGTATGACAGCACCGGAAAAATTTAATACCAGATTGATCACAATGGAAAAGGATAACTCACCGGCCCAGGTGATTTTTACTCCTGTCCAGTGCAATCAGTGCGACGATCCACCATGTGTTCCGGCTTGTCCGGTAAATGCCACTTTTAAGCTTGATAACGGCATTGTGGTAACCGATTGGGATAAATGCCAATCGACGGGTGATTGCATAGCGGCCTGTCCATACGAGGCACGATTTGCCGACTCCCGTCATGGACAAAAGGTGGACAAGTGTGATTTCTGCATGGATCGCCTGATGCAAGGCCTTGAGCCAGCCTGTGTTGAAGCATGTTCCTCTGGAGCCAGGATTTTCGGCGATGTGAACAACCCGCAAGGAGAATTTGCATCCTATTTGCGTGACAAGGAACTTGTTGTGCGTATGCCTGAAAAACAGACAAAACCGAATGTTTTGTATATAAAAGCAGGCCAGGGCAGGGAGGAACTTGTATGAACATTGAGAACAGTACGGAAATTCAAGATGTTTGTCAGGATCGGCGTACCTATCTTAAAGGTGGTGGCAGCGCTATTACGGGAGCTGCTCTTTTTGCCACGGGCAAAAAAGTCAAAGCCGGTGAACTGCATAATGATCCACGCTCGGTTCAGCAGGCTGCTCCGATGCAGACGGATAACGATGTGCAGGTTGTCCATTCGGTCTGCCTGGGCTGCAACGCCCGATGCGGCAACAGGTCGGTGGTGAAAAACGGCAGGCTTGAAAAGTATTCAGGCAATCCATACCACCCATATAATCACATGGGGAACCCCATTGATTATGCAACTCCCTTACAGGACACCCTCTCACTGTCAAGTCCGGTCTGTGCAAAAGCCCATGATGCCCCAAACTATGTTTATAACCCTTATCGCCTTCTGAAACCTCTGAAACGTTCAGGAACAAGGGGATCCGGTAAATTTGAACCCATTGAATGGGAACAGATGATCACGGAAATCGCAGCGGGCGGCAAACTGTTTGCCCATCTTGGTGAAGAGCGGCAGATAGAAGGGCTGAAACAGCTGAACAACGATGATCCCATCAATAGCGATGCCCCGGAACTCGGTTCCAAACGAAATGGTTTTGTTTTTATCTCCGGCAGGATGCAGTCGGGCAGAAAAGAATTCATCGACCGGTTCGTCAAGGAATCCATGGGCTCCATAAATCGGATCGGCCATACGGATATCTGCGGGCTCGGTTTCAGGATGGGCAATTTTGCCCTCACCGAAAAGAAACAGGTCGAGTTGAAGGCCGATCCCTGGAGCAGTGAATATATCCTTGTTTTTGGGGCAAACATTTACGAGGCCATGCAACCGGGAATCAATACCTATGGGGCGGCAGTTGCAAAAAGAAGTTCACAGGGCAAGGTTACATTTGTCATTGTTGACCCCAGGGCACAAAATGCATCCACCCATGCCGAGGACTGGCTGCCTGTTAAACCCGGTCAGGATGGCGCTCTGGCCATGGGCATGATTCGGAGGATGATTGAGAAGAAATTATATAATAGTCACTATTTGACTGCACCAAACCCCAGGGCCGCAGCCGATCGGGAGTATGGCTGCTACTCCAATGCGACCCATCTGGTTATTGATGATCTGAGCCACTCCAGTCATCGGAAATTCTTGCGAGTCTCCGATGTATATCCATCAGCAAGCGAAAAAAATGATGATCGATATGTTGTGTTGGCGGACGACGGATCTCCCGTGCCCTTTGATACTGTCAGCGAGGCGCCCCTCGACCGGGAAACAACGATCAGGGATGAAGGGGGAACTGAAATCAAGGTGAAAACCGCCTTCCGGATGATGAAAGAAGGGGTCATGCAGCATTCACTTGCTGAATATGCCGATTTGTCCGGTATTCCCAAGGAACAGATGAAACGGACCGCAGATAATTTTGCTTCCCATGGCACCAAGGCGGCGGTGTGCCAGTATCATGGGGCCGGCAACTACACCAACGGTACCTATGCCGCCTATGCAGTGGCCATGCTCAGCTGTTTGGTGGGGAGTGTTGAAGTCAAGGGCGGCTACATGACCTCGGGTGGCGGAGTGGCAAAACACAAGACAGGGCTATATGACCTGAAAAACTTTCCCGGTAAGTTGAAGCCAAAAGGGATCAGAATTTCCCGCGAAAAAGCAGAGTACGAAAAAAGCAGCGAGTTTCGTCACAAGAAGGAATCGGGTGGCAGCGGCTACCCTGCAAAACGCCCGTGGTTTGCCTTCACCAAGGGAGGTCTCAGTGTCGAAACCATGAGCAGTATTGATGAACAGTATCCCTATTCCTGCAAGATACTCTTTACCTATTTTTACAATCCGATCTATTCAACCCCGGGTGGTTATCGTTACCGGGAAACCCTGGAGAACACCGGCAAGGTGCCTCTCCATGTTTCCATAGATACCTGTGTTAACGAATCGAATCTGTATGCCGACTATATTATCCCGGACGTCACCTATGCTGAAGGACATTACGGCTGGCTGACTCCCCATGCTCCAGCCCTCAGATTTACCGGCATTCGTACTCCCTGCATTGAGCCGTTGACCCATAAGACGGCAGATGATCGTCCTTACTGTCTTGAAACCCTTCTCATTGATCTGGCGGAAAATATGGGCCTGCCCGGATTTGGCGAGAATGCTATTGTTGATAAAATCGGCAAAAGTCATCCCCTGCACCGGGCGGAGGATTTTTATCTCAGGGGTTTTGCCAATATAGCCCATGGAGCAAAGGCTCCCATGGCGACCGATGATGAAATGCATTTTGTTGAAAAAAATTACCCGGTGGCACATTTTAAGGAATGTCTGTTGCCAAAGGAATGGCGACAAACCTGTTATGTCCTGGCCCGGGGCGGGGTGTTTAAAAAATATACCGAAATTTTTGACGGGGAGAAATTCAAGCATGGAATTCAACGGATTGTCCTCTATAATGAAGAGCTTGCCGCCAGTAAAAACTCTTTAACCGGAGAATTCTTTCCCGGCACCCTGAGTTACCGTGCCCCTGCTGATTCCGCCGGCAATATTCTGGCTGAACAGGATAGGGAATATCCCTTTACAGTTGTTACCTATAAAATGAATGTTCATACCCAGTCGAGGACAACAAGTCATCGCTGGTCCATGGAAATATTTCCGGAAAATTATGTCGTAATCAGTGAAAAGGATGCCCGCTCCCTGAACATTAAAGACGGGGGAAAGGTTCGTTTGATATCCCGGAGTAATACCGTGGGTATTGTCGGCAAAGTTAAAATAAGCAAACTGGTCCGAAATGGCTGCCTGGCTGTATCGTTTCATTACGGTCACAGTCAGCTTGGAGCTTCAAGGTTAGCAGTCAGTAAAGGAGAAACGGTCTTCCTGGGAGGAAAAAAAGTTATTGATAAGGATGGGTTGATCCCGGATTCAAAATTAGGAACCGGTTTGAACCCCAATATGGTTTCACGGCTGGATGAAAATCTTGCTGACACACCAATGGTTGATCTTACCGCTGGTATTCCTGATTTCAGCAGTACCAGGGTGAAAATAGTCAAGGAAGTTTGATGGATCCGTAAAAACTTTTCATCTTCTTCGTTGCTGAAAAAATAAAATTATTTCTGCTTAGGGTTCGGTAAAAAATAACTTGGCATTTTCCGGTCATAAATGTGCTACAGGTTCAGTCGATTTTATATATTCACAACCGCAGCGTAGCTGGCTACGTGAGGATTGTGAATATATAAAATCGGCTGAAGATGTGGTGCAGTTACGAATTGGAAAGTCCAAGTTATTTTTTACCGAGCCCTTACTAAAGTACGTAGAAATAATGTTATTTTTTCGCGCCTCGAATATGCAGTTTTTTACGAATCCATCTCAACTTTGACCTTTTTTACGATGCCATCAAGTTTGAAAAATAGAATTTTACAAATGGAGAACAGTGAATGAAGAATGTATGGATTATTGTGACGGCAATTGCCTCTCTGATATTGCCCTTAGGGGCCTTGGCTGCAAATGAGAGCAGCGGCACCATTATTATGGAGTTTGACTTGTCAGATCACGATGTTAATGAGGAAGCGCAACTTTGGATACCCTATCCTTTTTCAGATCGGGATCAGCTCATCAGTAAAGTAAGCGTCAGTGGAGATTATAATGAATCAGCAATCTATTCTGATCAGAAGTATTCCACCCCCATCCTCTATGCCCGCTGGGATAAGGGGGCAGCAAAGCGTAAGCTGAACCTTTCTTTTCAGGTGGTACGGCAGGAGGTGATACGCCGTGATTTTCCAGCTAAAGAGCCTGCCTGGGATCCTGCTGACTTCAAGATGTATCTGGCAGGAACCAGCCTTGGTCCCATTGATGGTCAGGTAAAAATATTAGCTGAACAGATCACAAAGGGAAAAACAACAGTTCTTGAAAAAGCCAAGGCAATTTATGACTGGACCTGTGATACTATGTATCGCGATCCGAAAACCGTCGGCTGTGGACCCGGTGATGTCTGTTCCCTGTTGCTCAAACCGGGCGGGAAATGTACGGACATTCATTCGGTTTTTGTTGCTCTGTCCCGTGCAGCCGGTGTTCCGGCGCGCGAGGTTTTTGGTCTCCGCCAGGGGAAAAAACCGGAGCAGGATATTTCCAAATGGCAGCACTGCTGGGCAGAGTTCTATCTTCCAGGATATGACTGGGTACCCGTTGACCCGGCTGATGTTCGCAAAATGATGCTCAAACAGAAACTGGACCTGGGGGATGCGAAAACCATTGAATACCGCGAATATTTCTGGGGTGCCTGGGATCAATACAGGATAAAACTTGCAGTAGGCCGTGATCTTACTCTGAATCCGCCCCAGCATGGAGCAGCACTGAACACCTTTGGCTATCCCTATGCACAGATCGGCAGCAAAACCCTTGACTGGCTTAATCCGACAACTTTTAAGTATACGTTTACCTACCGTCAGACAGTCACGTCAATGGCAGCAAATTAGTGCCTTACTCCTGAAAAGCTGTAATAAAAAACAGGTAAGCACCCTAAAGAACCAGGGTATAAACTCCGACTCCGAGAAAACTTGAGAGTATTTTAAAATGAATAAGTGCCTTGGTACAACCAAGGCACTTATACCCCTCGAGGGGGTACTGAATTGAGTGCCGGCCTCACTTAGGAACGTACAATAAATAACTTGATAGCATAGGAATTTTCATTTTTTACGAAGCTTAAAAAATGAATACCGAACATTAAAGGACGAATATCGAATATCGAACAAGGAATGTCGAACCGCAGAAGGGGAAAAGCCCTTGAT
>JAYEOK010000106.1:0-3796 GCA_034722915.1 Thermodesulfobacteriota bacterium
GAATATATAAAATCGGCTGAAGATGTGGTGCAGTTACGAATTGGAAAGTCCAAGTTATTTTTTACCGAGCCCTAAGAACCCGAAGAGCCGAATAAAATCTATACAGAAAATTACAACCAAGGCTCCTATCTTTCAGCAAAGCCTGTGAAAGAAAGGACAATTCTCAGAGAAAGTTCTCCAACCATATACTTGTGCATTCTTTCGTGGCATATCAGTTTCTCCACCATAAACAAGACAACAATCTTCCTGGAGAATTCCTGAGAATTTTTGAAAACGAATCAAATTTTTGAAAAAGTCATCACGAATAGTAGTTCCGGATTTAATCTCAATCGCTGTTAACTTCCCTTTATCATCAATAAGAAGGTCGACTTCATTACCTGACTTGTCTCGCCAAAAATAACATCCTGGAGGACGTCCCTCATGATGCTTTCTTTTGACGTATTCTGCTATAATCAGGTTTTCAAATAAAGAGCTACGCAGATAATGAGTGCTCAACTGAACGGAATCCGTCAAACCCAGGAGAGAGCAGACAATACCAGTATCGTAAAAATACAGTTTGGGATGTTTAACGATTCGTTTGTTAAAGTTTTTGAAATATGGTGGAAGTAAAAACACTATGAAACTGGCCTCAAGAATCGATATCCAAGATCGTACGGTCTTGGCATCAACACCCAGTTCGTTAGCAATACTCGCAAAATTGAGTAGTTGTCCTGTTCGTCCGGCACAAAGTTGTAAAAATCTCCGGAAGGTATTGAGATCACCAATTCTCTTTAAAGAACGAACATCTCTTTCAATATAAGTCTGCAGATAGCTTGGAAAATACTTATCTGCTGGAATCTCACGATCGTAAATAGCTGGATACAAACCAGTAAATAGAACCTGATCCAGTGCTTGCCGGTCAGTAACACCTGCTGAAAGTTCTTCCATCTCAAAAGGAAGCAAATGATGTACCGCCACCCTGCCAGCAAGTGATTGGCTTATTGTTTCCAGCAAAAGAAAATTTTGGGAACCGGTAAGTATATATTGTCCCATCTTTTTATTCTCATCTACAATCTGCTGTAAATAAGAAAACAGTTCAGGTACGTGCTGAGCCTCGTCTATAATGACTCCTCCAGCACCATAAAAATTGAGGAATGCTTTTGGATCTTCTACTGCAGCAGCTCTCTGATCCAGATTCTCAAGATTCACATACGAATAATCTCGAAACATGTCCCTCAATAAAGTCGTTTTTCCAGACTGCCTGGGGCCGGTTACTGTAATTACCGGAAACTGTTTCGCACTTGCTTGAAGTTGCTTCCGGAGTGTTCTTTTTATTATTCTCATCTTTAAACAATAACTGAAATAGAAATCACAGGCAAGTTATTTTTGGCAGTTCAGGACTGCAATTCCCGTTTTGTATGGTTTTACTTGGCAAGCAGTAAATTTATAGCCACTCACAAAATTCCTACCAGGCCTCCAACAAAGAAGACAAAGTCTTTTCCTATTGCTATACTATCAGTATGAAATCCTTAGATCACATTTTACATGAAGCAGCGAACCTGCCTGAAAATCAGCGTTCTTCACTTGATAAAAAACCGGGTAAGGGAGTTGAACAAGCATGGGGAGAACTGGCTGAAAAAAGGTTTTCAGATCTTATTACGGGAAAAGAGAAGCCGGTATCTTGGGACGAGTTAAAAAAAGAAATACAAAAGTAAAAAAATGCCGGAGTTACGGCTCAAATTCCAGCCGGCCTCACTTACCGTTTACCGGTGTTAGTGCTTTACAGAATATTTTCTTGCTTTTTTTTGAACATATTCTGATAAGGCAATTATCCAGTGAACTGAATTGTTTCCGGTTGAACCGGGTTAGCTATTCCTCAAACGAAAATGGGTTAAGGAACTGGCGCTCCCAGAGAAGCTTTCGATCTATTTCTGTAATTTGTGCTTCTTCGCATACTGTATCCCAGTTTTCACGGATAATTGCCTCGATATGACCAAAAATCACTTTTGCCTCCTTTTCAGAAAGCATGAAATGATGTGCAACATCAAGGCATAGCTTTAATTGGCTGAGATTGTTATCTCCTGAAATTTTCATGGCCTGTGATGCTTCGTTTCCTGCTCGCCCTTGAGGACAAATATCATAAGCAGGAGTAAGGGCAAGATCTTTACCGTCCCAGAAAGCCGCATGATTTCTAGCATGATCGTCAGTGTTCCCGCATAGTATATTGAACACAAGACGCGAGAACATCTCTCTCAAAGTGTCCTTTGGATCAGAAAAACCCTGCCTGATAATGTGCGCCAAGTCTTCATAACTTGCATAACGGGCGGTCATGTCGCTTAAACCAAACATTGTCAGAGCAGAGATCATGGATTTTCGTAGCCATCCTCTATCAGTATGGATACGATCAAACCGTTCAATCAATAGAACATCTTTCCCTGCAGCCTTGGCCATCTTAACTGGGGCAACGTTAAGCCCTGCAAGCGCGGCTAGTCGCATAGCAATATATTCAGCTTTTACGACGCTATACACATCAGTGCTAGAAGAAAATTTGGCAATATATTTGGTTCCCTGATCTTCGATCAAAGCTTTGGGACGAGCGCCACCAATAGAGCTTCCATGAAACATGGCCTGATCAAGATCCGCAGTTAAAGGGATTCCTTTTTCAACCCTTTCTGCGGACTCCAACAGCTCTTCCAATCTGGCATTGGTAGCTGATCTGGATACATATTCAGTTGGGGATTTCTGAAAATCCAGAGCGCCTATACGATCAGATCCGGACTCAAGGAGATAAGTGATTTCCTCCAAATCCGCTGTATCTACATCTTTTCCTTTTTGCCCAAGCGTTTTGTTTATAATAACACGTCTTCCCCAAGCATCGGGAGCTGCATCCCTTATGCAATTTGGTATATGCAGTCCATCGAGTAGGGGTAAGATACCAGAACGTAAAGGCAATTCAGGCTCATAGATAGGAATAGCTGAATTAGCATCATTTATCCTTTCAAGATAGCTCTTACCATAGTTAAATTGTATAAAACCAGTATCTTCAGTAAGTTTACCAGCTACAATAGGCTGTGTTTTCTCTGGCAACCATATCCACACAAAGGCTTCTTTGTTTTCTTTAGAAGTCATCATCTACTACCTTTGTTTGAGATTGAATACGTTGTGGTAACAGAGCAATCTTATCGTTTGTTTGTTCAATATTCATAGAGAGTGGAAGTCTGTCTTGTTCAAACAGATTGATACCAACCAGAGTTGCCGCCTCAAATACCAAGCCTATTGCACAGGTCATTTCACCGCGTTCTATTTTCTGTAGCGTTGCCCTAGAGATACCAATCCGTTCGGCAAGATTCTTCTCAGACCATTTCCGTTGCTTGCGAGCAAGCTGGATCTGCTTGCCAAGTAGTAAAGCGGCTTCTTGTGTGTATTTTGAATATGTTCTTTGTTTAACCATAGCTTCAACCGACATTAAATGACTACTATAATGAACTTTAGGTACCCCTATGACCATTTCGCTATCCATTATAATATCAGAAGCCACACCATTGATCAAGTTTTGACTGTTTAAATATCCATTAATTAGACCACTTAATGCATATTATAATGGTCAGATTTAGCAGGTGTTGCAGGCCTCGAAATAATCGTTTTCCAGGTCACCACTATTTTATTGAAGCTCAAGGTGAAGTATTCGCCCTGTTACGTTGGACGCACCTTGTCGCTATCTGTTGCAAGTATCATGACATGGCGAGCCTGGAAACTCATCTAAAACTGATCGTTCCGTTCCGTGCGTCCCCCCATTTCTTCAGAACGGAACGTTTAT
>JAYEOK010000107.1:0-3795 GCA_034722915.1 Thermodesulfobacteriota bacterium
AGAGCATGTCCTGTCATGCTGCTTATTCCGAATGAAAAGCCAAGGGCTGGCATAAAGGCAAGAGAGCTGATGGAAATAACAATATTCGTGGCAGCAAGGGGCACAGTCCCCATACGGCCAACCATGAGAATAAAAAAGGTAAAAGCAAAAATGTCGAGACTGAACTGCAGCGCGCCAGGCACGCCAAACTTAAATAGACGCATCAAAATATCACGATCAAATCTAATGGTCTCCAACAGTCTGAATTGTTTTACGAAAGAATGAGAAAAAATTGGTGGGGCCAGACACAAAACAGTCACTCCCCAGGAAACAACAGTGGCAATGCCGGCACCGGTTATGCCAAGTTCCGGAAAACCCCACACCCCGTTAATCATAGCATAATTCAGGGGAATATTAACGACCATCCCCACAATATTTGCGATCATTACCGGTCTTGTCATTCCCCTGCCGGTGAAAAACCCTGAAAGAGTTTGAATAGCTACATGCAGCACTCCCCCCTGGCAGAGAATCATAAAATAACGCTCTTCCAAAACTCGAATTTCCGGACTATGGCCAACAAGTTTAAAAAGTGGCGTGGTGAGATAAAATGCGATCAGAAGCAGTAAGATACCTGAAAAAACTGTAAAGAAAATTCCCTGCCAGAGGGTTGCTCCGATTTTTTCGGACTGGCCGGATCCCTGATACTGTGCAATAAAGACTGAAGTATAGCCTGCAATGCCACCGAGAAAACAGAGAATCAAAAAAACAGTGACACCGGCAGGAACAACTGCAGAAATAGCATTAACACTATAATGAGAGAGAAATATCCTGTCGGTAAATTCCATGACCGTTGTGGCGGCCATGCCTGTAACCAGTGGGATACAAACTCTGGATACTTCACGGTAGCGGCTTTTTCTGCGCCAATCACGCCATAATCTGAGCATAGAAAGTTCTCACCACATTGAAAAACATTACTTTCATCAGGCAAGACTTTACCAATGCCTCGTTTTTGTACGATCAGGTCAGCATATAATAGTTGGCCCATATGTGCTGACCTGATCGTACAAAAAAGGGGTGTTGGTGAGCTCTTGCTAAAAAATATTTGGACATTTCTTTGTAAACCCTTTATCCATAGAAACTTCAACTACAATCGACGTAAATGTTTGGCTAGCACCCCATCTTCGCCCGATCCAGCTTTTTCGCATATGAATCAATATAACTCTTAAGCCGGCTTGAGCGAACCTGAGGCGCTATCCAAACATTTACAATTGACGGGTTGTATCACTAATTTTCCTTCAACCCGAATATTTACCAATCAACCTCAAAACCGGAGTGAAAACATGAATACCCTGGAATGTATTAAAACCCGTAGAAGCATCAGAAAATTCACATCAGAAGCTGTACCACAGAAAGACCTGGAGGAGCTGATCAAGATAGCCCGCTGGAGTCCATCCTATAAGAACTCCCAGCCCTGGGAAGCAATTATTTTATCCGGTGACAAAAAGAAAGGCCTCTCAAAAATGCTGGTTGGCCTGTTGAATGATGGCAAAGAAAGCGCCCCTGATCTGGCGGCCCCTACTTCCTGGCCTGAAGCCGAAGGGAATCGCATCAAGAATCTCCTTGCCAGGCGTAAAGAACTTACCGGGATTGATCTCGGTGCACCGGAAATGATTTTTAAAGCCAAAAAGGCCAACTTCAATTTTTATTTTGCGCCTCATGTCATCTATCTTTTTCAGGATGCCTCACTAAGTGAATGGTCACTCTTTGATATAGGGCTGTTTGCCCAGAGTCTGATGCTTGCAGCTCATGCCAGCGGACTTGCAACGGTTCCTCAGGCATTTGCCACTGATTATGCAAAAGAGGTTAAAGAGTTCCTTGGCATCCCTGCCTCCAAACGGCTGATACTTGGTCTTTCTGTCGGATACCCGGATGTTGAGTCACCTGTAAACGCCTATCGGACAGAGCGATCAGAGATTGATGAATTCTGTACTTACATGGAATGATAAGTAATGTGGTACTCCCCTTCGATTATAACCCATCAAAGGAGTGCCACATTATTTACACGACTCTAATTTTCCCACCCATACAAGTAACATCCCTCTCTGCCTTCCCACTATCCAGCAATTCCTTCTAACACCGGTAAACGGTAAGGTAAGCCGGTATAAGTGCCTTAGTGGTATATTCAAGCTCTTAATTTAAAAAACACTTCCCATTTTCTTGTTTTTTATGACAGCTTTTCAGGAGTAAGGCACTAACCCGGTTCAACCGGAAACAGTTCAGTTCACTGGATAAGTGCCCCATCAGAATATATTCAAAAAAACAAGAAAATATTCTGTAAGGCACTAAAACGAAGGCATAGGCATGCTACCCCATTTATGCTCACCAGAAGCAGTGATTACCGAAAGTATCCTATGGTCGAAGGCATCCACATCCACGATTAACACAGGACGTCTCCTGGATCCAATGCCAAAGAGTTTATCATCATCAACCAACTCTCCTCTGGAGTTTTCAACCCGGACAAAAATCAAACGTTCCACATCATAATCCGTCTCAGTGGTTCCTAACATTTTTGTATAGTTCCCAAAAATGCGGAAGAATTTACCAAGCCCTCCGCTGAATTTATGCTTGTGCCATTCCAGTACCTCAGGGAAACGTTCGATGATGTCATCTGAAAAACGACGGCCTTCATCAGTAACAAGGGCAGTAAGAAAAAAATCTCCCGGAAAGACATAGGCCAGATTTGTTTGATCCCCTGCTGCTACAACCTTCTGAAATTCTCTGGAAGAGACAACTTCCTGATACACGTCTCTCACTTCATCACTTGATCGAGGAAAGACGGAAAGAAAGGTGATCCCGTCTATCGACACTGTCTGCAGTCTGTTTACAGTGTAACTCCTTATCCCAAGGGCAAGGGAGACAGAGAGCACCAGAGTCACACAGTAGGTCACAAAAAGACCAAGCCACTTAGGGTGTATCCAGGCAAACACTCTCTTGTAAATCTTTCCACCAGGCTCTCCAGGAAGAAACATAGGGGTATTCTTCATGTACTTTTCGTAAACACCAGGAACTTCCTGTTTCATCCGCCATTCTTCATTACGGGCAAGGAGATAATAGACAAAGAGCATGGTTATATACATGATCAGGATTATAAAACGCGGCCAGTAGAGGAGAAGGCCGAATCCCGAGATGGCCAGAAAGAGATACTGGGGATGTCGAATTTTTGCATAAAAACTGAACAACACAACTCCCCTCTTCCTGAAACGTCCGTAATAGAGCGGCACTGCGGCTGAAAAGAAAAGCAGCAGGCCAACTATGAGCAAGAGCTGAAAATAGGAAATTCCCACAATGAAAAGATCATTGGTAAAAACCATATGTGGAAGAAAAAATTCAGTAGTCCAACTCAGATAGGGAGAAGAAGCGAAAAACCGCAAAACGGGTGCGTAGACAGAATAAAAATACAAAGCAAAAGGCGAAATCATCACGATGATCTCAATGGTGATCAGACAGTATGCTGCGATGGTTCCGACCAGGAAAATTTTTGGGCTTTTTGAGTTTTCCATATTAACCTCCAATTAGACTAACACCGGTAAACGGTAAGTGAGGCCGGCACTCATTTCAGTACCCCCTCGAGGGGTATAAGTGCCTTGTTGGTATGTTCAACTTGCTAACTTTAATAAACTTTTCATTTCCTTGTTTTTTATGACAGCTTTTCAGGAGTAAGGCACTGATATGGTTACCACTGTCAACAAAAAACACCTGTCCATTGCCTCTTTTTTTCACCAGCTGACCAGTGTTTGCAACGAGGTTAATTAACAT
>JAYEOK010000108.1:0-3769 GCA_034722915.1 Thermodesulfobacteriota bacterium
TTTGGTTTGGAATTTATCGATGATCCTCCTCTCTTATTACAGGAATTTGTACAAAATATCCATGAAGAAGATCGACAATCCTGGATGGAGTCAGTCCAAAATGTAGTTGAAAAACAGATACCATGGAGATGGAAGGGACGATATGTGAAGCCTTCCGGAGAGATTATATGGTTTGAAGGAGCGTCCATACCAACGGTTCGTAAAGATGAAATTATTTTCCATGGGCTTCTTATTGATATCACGGAGAAAATAGAACAGGAAACAGCAATTAAACAGGCAAAAGAGGCTGTCGAAGCTGCTAATGATGTGTTAGAACAGCGAGTTGCTGATCGTACAACTCAGCTTGACCGAAAAACAGCAAAACTTATGGAGACAAATATCGCCCTCAAAATTTTGTTGGAAAAGAGGGAGGAAGATAAAAAAGAATTTGAAAAAAATGTGATGTTTAATATTGAAAAATTGATTTACCCATATCTGGAAAAATTAAAAATGAGATGTAACGAAAATTCTCAAAAAGTTTTTCTGGAAATCATACAATCAAACCTTGATGAAATTACCTCTTCCTTTGTGCATAAGGCTGAAAATTATCTTTCAGACCTCACTCCTGCTCAGATTCAAATTGTCAACTTAATTAAGCAAGGCCTGACGACAAAGGAGATCGCATCTCTTTTGAAGCTCTCCCCATCAACTGTTGCCTGCCATCGGCAAGAGATTAGAAAAAGGCTTTCCTTGACTAATAAAAAAATAAATCTCCAATCGGCTCTCACAACAACTAGATAAGGTAGTCATTGTTTAGTGGTTTTATCCCTATTGACAGTTCCTGGCAAGATAAGTAGTAATTGTGGTATCATTACTCATTACTAGTGCCGGTTGGTTTATCCTGACTTGTATATATTGCTGTATTTCTTTTTTGTGTAACTCAAAGTGATCTAACACCGGTGATGAACGGTAAGCCGGCATAAGTGCCTTGTTGGTATGTCTAACTTGCTAACGTTCATCCAACTTTTCATTTTCTCGGAGTCTACGCTTACCTGTTTTTAATGACAGCTTTTGAGGAGTAAGGCACTAACACCGGTAAGCGGTAAGTGAGGCCGGCACTCATTTCAGTACCCCCTTGAGGGGTATAAGTGCCTTGGTTGTACCAAGTAACTTATTCATTTTAAAATAGTCTCAGGTTTTCTTGTTTTTTTTATTACATCTTTTCAGGAGTAAGGCACTAAATTTAACTATAGCATTAAGGAACGTACATTAAATAACCTGAACATCTTTCTTGCCCTTTGTTCCGCCAGCAATACTTTAAAAACCGTTACATACAGGGAGTATGCAAAGCTTTTTAAAGTGTCGCTGACGAAAAAATTGCGGCGAAATATGTTCAGGTTATTTAATTCCCGTTCCTAAAAGAACGGAGATGTGGCATGGATAAAAACAAGAAACAGGAATTTATGTTACAAAAACAAAAAGATATTGCAAGAATTGATCAGGATTCCAAGCGAACCCATGGCTGGTATGTTCGTGTCAGATTTCAAGGAACGACTCATGCCAAGTTTTTTTCGGATAAAAAATGTGGTGGACAGTATTCAAGTCTCCTTTCTGCTATTGCCTGGCGTGATACTACAGAGAGGCAGTTGGGTAAGATACGTACCAACAAACACCTCGTTACGGTTAGCAATTCAGGTACTGGTGTTGTAGGTGTGCGGCTCAATGATAACTTTAACCGTTATGAAGTGAGTTGGGTTACAGAAGAGGGTAAGCAGGGTAAAACGTCTGTTTCGATCAGAAAACATGGAAAAGAAGGCGCTTTTCTTAGAGCCTGTTCCATTCGCAAGGAGAAAGAAAGGATTCGATTAGGAATCTGACTGCTTTTGTGAAAAATATTAAATTGCGTATTGAGGCAGTTGCAGGCTGTAAGAGTTTGCACTGCCTTTTTTATGTGGATAGATCCGAAATGTGTTGACAATTTCGTGAAATAAAGTTTTATTTTCGTGTTGCTCTTGTTTAATTTATGAATTTAATTGTAGTACCACATATTATGAGGACCCACGAATGTATGCAATAGTAAGAACCGGTGGAAAACAATATCAGGTTGCCAGTGGTGATCAGCTTCGCGTAGAAAAACTTGAAGGAAGTGTTGGTGACACCGTTGAGCTGACAGACGTATTGATGGTAGTTGATGGTGAGAATGTTCAGGTGGGCAGCCCTGTTGTAGAAAATGCAAAAGTAGTAGCGAAGATTGCAGAACAGGGAAAAGCCAAAAAAGTGATCATTTTTAAGAAAAAACGTCGTAAAGGCTATCGATTGAGAAAAGGACATCGTCAGATGTATACCGCTCTTAAGATTCAGGAAATCAGCGCCTGATCATTCGAGTTAGGATTAGGTTTTCAATAACACCAGGTATCAGCATAGAGATAAATGGTGACAAGGAGTTAAAAAATGGCACATAAGAAAGCGGGCGGTAGCTCAAGAAATGGTCGCGACAGTAAAGGACAGAGACGTGGAGTAAAACGTTTCGGTGGTGAGAACGTGACCGCTGGATCTATTATTGTAAAACAGCTTGGTACCAGGATTCATCCAGGAACCAATGTTGGTTGCGGAAGAGATTACACCCTTTTTGCTAAAGTTGACGGTATTGTAACTTTTGAAAATTTTGGACAAAAGAAAAAAAGAGTAAGTGTCTATCCGGCTGCCTGATTAAGGGGTGGACTATTTTTTTTCTCTTTTTTTTCTCCGTAAGCTCTTGTGTAGTGGCAATACGGGAATGAGATATCAGCTCGACCTCCAGTAGTTTTGAAGGTCGAGCTTTTTTTTGTAAAATTTTAATTCTATTGTAAAACATTATGGCCTTTGTAGACCAGGCAAAGTTTTATGTCAAAGCAGGTGATGGCGGTAACGGCTGTGTCAGTTTCCGAAGGGAAAAATATGTTCCCAGGGGCGGCCCAAACGGGGGTGACGGCGGCCGTGGCGGCAATGTTATCATAGAATGTTCGACGCGGCTGCACTCTCTTATCGATTTTCGTTATCGTTCGCATTTTAAGGCAGAACGTGGCGTTCATGGGAAAGGCAAAGACATGCACGGACGGAAAGGTAAGGACTGTTTTATGACTGTCCCTGTTGGTTCAATCATTAAAGACAATGACACAGGTGAAGTGTTAGCTGAATTTTATAAAGAAGGTGATAACTACATTGCTGCCAGAGGTGGAAGCGGTGGTCTTGGTAATTGTCACTTTGCCTCGGGAACAAACAGAACCCCCCGTATAGCGACAAAGGGCAATGAAGGTGAAGAAAAGTGGTTGCGTATCGAACTGAAACTTATTGCTGATATAGGTCTTGTCGGCTTGCCCAACGCCGGTAAATCCACACTGCTTTCTCAGCTTTCCGCTGCCAACCCCAAAGTTGCAAGTTATCCTTTTACCACCTTGGAGCCTCAGCTTGGTGTACTTCATTTGAAGTATATGGATTCTTGTATAATCGCTGATATACCAGGACTCATTGAGGGAGCACATGAAGGGGTTGGGCTTGGCTTTACTTTTCTGCGTCATATAGAAAGAACCAGAATTTTACTCCATATCCTTGATGCATCGAGTGAGCATGCCATTGAAGATTATCAGGTAGTTGAAAATGAATTATTTAAATATAAAGAAGAACTTGCCGAGAGAACCACTTTAGTGATTCTTAATAAAGTGGATATTGCGGAACAGGAAGAGCTTGAATTACTGGAAAGCAATCTGCGGCAAAAGGGTTTAGATGTCTTCCGCATTTCCGGACTTACCGG
>JAYEOK010000109.1:0-3742 GCA_034722915.1 Thermodesulfobacteriota bacterium
CATATAGTTGATATTCTGAGCATTATTTTTTCAAAATAACGAAGAGTTGGGGAGAAAGGGCACTTGTACCCGCAGTTTGGGTGTTCTCGGACAGCCTCCTAGAGAGAGGAAGAAAACCAAATAGAGGTGTGCAGCAGTAATATTAACCACTTCCGAACGGGAGAAGGCTAAGATATCTCCCGAATATACATAGCACCGCAGGAGCGGTGTTACGAGAGGGAGGTTTGAACCGGGTTAGACATACCAACAAGGCACTTATACCCCTCGAGGGGGTACTGAAATGAGTGCCGGCTTACCATTCATCACCGGTGTTAGTTGTTTGATCATTTGCGTAACAAGCTCGTCCCACCTCTTTCACCGGTAGCATAACCCACTTAAATAACTCTTCATTACAACTTACCACCACTTTTGAAGAAGGTACTGCTTATTTCTTCAAAATGGTTCGATTTGAGAAGAAATGTCTATTCTCAAACAAGCTCCTAGTGTATGGTACACTAAATTTTTTTCAACAATTACTGTCGCTATGAATACATATGATATTGCTGTTATAGGTGCCGGCCATGCCGGTTGTGAAGCTGCCCTGGCGGCAGCCAGAATGGGTTGTAAGACACTGGTGACCGTCATCAACGTTGACACCATTGGTGCCATGTCCTGCAATCCGGCCATTGGAGGCCTGGCTAAAGGCCATCTGGTTCGGGAAATTGATGCCCTGGGCGGTGAGATGGCCAAAAATATTGATGCCACCTCCATTCAGTTCCGCAGACTCAATACCAGTAAAGGCCCTGCTGTGCAATCATCACGCGCCCAGGCCGACCGCCTGCTTTATCGACTGCGCATGAAATCAGTACTCGAATCCCAGGAAAATCTTGAGATCAGACAAACCGTGGTGGATTCACTGATTGTGGAAGATGGACGCATCTGCGGGCTCCTTACTTCTCTCGATGAAAAAATAGCTGTGAAGGCGGTCATTGTAGCCACTGGTACTTTCCTGAACGGTCTAACCCATATTGGCCTTAAGAACTTTCCTGCAGGCCGCATGGGTGACCCGCCTTCTACCAGCCTTTCTTCATGGTTCAAAGAAAACGGCTTTACCATGGGCCGGATGAAAACCGGTACTGTTCCCAGGATTGATGCCCGTTCCATAGATTACTCGGCACTTGACGAGCAACACTCTGACCAGCCGCCAGCCTTTTTCTCTTTTGCAAGCAAGGGGGAATATACTCTTCCCCAACGGCCATGCCATATCACCTACACCAACCCGAAAACCCATGCTGCAATAAGAGCCGGTATTGATCAATCACCTATGTATGCCGGAATCATTGAGGGAGTAGGTGCCAGATACTGTCCATCCATTGAAGATAAAGTCATGCGTTTTCCTGAAAAGGAGAGGCACCAGGTCTTTCTGGAACCTGAAGGGCTGGACACCAACGAGGTCTATCCGAACGGTTTACCTACCAGCCTGCCACTTTCCACCCAGCTCGCCATGCTCCATTCCATCAAGGGACTGGAAAAAGCAGCCATTGTACGTCCCGGCTATGCCATTGAATATGACTACATTGACCCCCTGGAACTAAAACCCAGTCTTGAAACCAAACGCATCAGCGGCCTCTTCCTGGCAGGCCAGATAAACGGAACATCAGGCTATGAAGAGGCGGCAGCTCAAGGATTAATGTGTGCAATAAACGCGGTACGAATAATCCAGGAAAAAGACCCTCTTGTTCTTGACCGTTCACAGGCTTACATTGGCGTGTTGATAGACGACCTGGTTACCTGTGGAACCAAAGAACCGTATCGCCTCTTCACCTCTCGGGCTGAATATCGGCTCCTGCTCCGTGAAGACAACGCCGACACAAGGCTCTGTCGGATTGGCCACGATATTGGCCTGCTGCCGGAAGATGCCTACCAGGCATTTCAGCAAAAACAGAGCGCTTTGGAACAGGGCGTGGCCCTTCTGCAATCCATCCATGTAAAACCGAGTGATGCCACAAATACAATTCTTCTTGCTGAAGGCTCTGTAGCCCTCAAACAAAAATGCAGTCTCGCTGATCTCCTGCGCAGACCCGAATTGTCACTCAAACAGTTGAGTCTGCTTCCCACAGCCCGACAGGAAGAGGTCCAACGCCTAGTACAATCAGATGTTTGCAATGAAGTCCAGCTCCAGTTAAAATTCCAGGGCTATCTCAAACGCCAGGAAGAACAGGTTGCCCGCTTTAAAAAAATGGAAGATGTCAACCTTCCTGAAAAGATTGATTACAAATCACTGTCCGGACTTTCCAATGAAGTGGTGGAGAAACTGAGCCGGGTGCGTCCGCGCTCACTTGGGCAGGCCTCCCGTATATCCGGGGTCACACCGGCTGCCATTTCCGTGCTCCAGGTTCATTTGAAAAAACTCAAGGAACAGATAAAAAAATGATGACTTTCCCCACCATTGATCCCATCATTTTTGGAATTGGTCCTTTGCAGATTCGCTGGTATGGACTGATGTATGTCCTTGGCTTTACAGCAAGTTATTTTCTCGTCCTCAAACAGATCCGTGATTTTTCCTATAAGGAGCTTGAGCCCTGTTTTGAGAATCTCAATCTGACCCTGATTCTCTCCGTGGTACTTGGAGGACGCCTTGGCTATGTCCTCTTTTATAATTTTTCCTATTACCTGCAACATCCATTGGAAATTCCTGCCACATGGACAGGAGGGATGTCCTTTCATGGTGCCTGCCTGGGGTGTCTTATGGGGGGCTATCTATATACCTGGAAAAACAAACTGGATTTCTGGACATGTGCAGATTTGTATGTGGTGACCATTCCCGTAGGGTTAGGGCTGGGGCGTCTCGGTAACTTTATTAACGGTGAGTTGTTCGGCAGACCATCCAACGTTCCATGGGCAATGGCTTTTCCCGGTGGTGGCCCGCAGCCACGCCACCCGTCCCAACTCTACGAGATGCTGCTGGAAGGATTTCTACTTTTTACAATCCTCTGGATCTTGAAAGAAAAACCATGGCAAGGGGAAAAAAACTGGCCGCACGGCAGCATGCTCTGTCTCTTCCTCATTGGATATGGTTGTTTTCGTATGTTTGTGGAATTATTCCGGGAGCCGGATCAACATATCGGGTTTCTACTGGGATCCATGACCAGAGGTCAGCTGCTCAGTGGATTAATGGTGCTTGGCGGAGTGATTCTTTGGAAAATACGACAAACTCAACAGGCATACACTAACACCGGTAAACGGTAAGTGAGGCCGGCACTCATTTCAGTACCCCCTCGAGGGGTATAAGTGCCTTGTTGGTATATCCAACTTGCTAACGTTAAACAAACTTTTCATTTTCTCGGAGTCTACGCTTACCTGTTTTTTTATGACGGCTTTTGAGGAGTAAGGCACTAAAAACGTCAAACCGTGTTTCCAGATTTAGCTTAGGAACGGGAGATAAATAACTTGAACAAAAATTAATAGGAGTTTTTTTCGTATTCAAGGCGCGAGGCGGGAGCATAACGGGTTACGTGAGCAACGAGCAACACAGAAGACGGAAAAAAATATGCCCCGGAGGAAATGCCCTTGGGGTACATTAATTTGTTGAACTTATCGCCCTGCGGGCAGGTTTTAAAAAGAGAATGTCGAATATCGAACAGGTAAGCGCAGACTCCGAGGAATATCGAATATCGATCGGAATAAAAGACGAAAGATCAAGGGCCTTTCCCCTTCTGCGGTTCGACATTCCTCGGAGTCTTCGCTTACCTGTTCGATATTC
>JAYEOK010000110.1:0-3736 GCA_034722915.1 Thermodesulfobacteriota bacterium
CATATTTTTTTCCGTCTTCTGTGTTGCTCGTTGCTCACGTAACCCGTTATGCTCCCGCCTCGCGCCTTGAATACGAAAAAAACTCCTATTAATTTTTGTTCAAGTTATTTATCTCCCGTTCCTAACCAGCAACGAAAGGACGGAAGAATCCCTATGCTATTGTGATGAAGGTGAAAAATATTTTGCTGTCCATACACCCTCGTTTTACATTCTATGACGGGTATAAAACCGTGTACAGGATTGAAGGTTGTGCCCATATCTCTTAAGAAAAGTACTGGATAGTACAGTCGATTTACACCGCCTATGAAGTCAAATAGTTATCCCTTCCCTGTCGTTTTAGAAACTTAGCGAAATTTTGACGAATTTTAGGAAGTTTCCATAAATGGTTTACCACACTCTTTCTGGTGAGTTTAGCAAGTGTTGACGGATTGAAGTATGCCTCTGCATTTTCAATATTCAAAATAAAGGGAGGTTTACATTCTGTTGCCAGAAGATAACTCATGATAAGAGCCCCGGTTCGGTGGTTGCCTTCAAAAAAGAGCTGGGGTTGGCTCAGGTGCAGGATGTAGACGCCTGCCGCCCGTTTCCAGGGTGATTTGGATTTGTTTTTTCGGTGCCAGGCTGCAAGATGACCGATGTTACACTCTTCCTGTTCATAAAATCGATCTGTGGTTGCTGTGATATGTTTAATATGCTCTTTGCGTACTCCCAAATCCTTACCACAAAGAACAAGATGGTTGAGTTCCAGAACATGGTGCAACCCTCTTCGATGTAGCAGTTTTACCTTTTGATCGAACAGTTTGTTGAGATAGGCATAGCCGAGCAGCATATTTTCTATAATAATATCTTCGAGTGGATCCCTTCGGACATCGAGCTTCTCGTTGATAAGATTAAAGTCTTTCTGCACGTTCAGAAGTGAACGTTCTATTCGTTTCAGATCAAGTCTGCATTCGTAGCTCATTCTGTGAACTTTTTTTCATTTAAATATCAAAAACCGCCCCTGTCGGATTACAGGGGCGGCTGGAGGAGAGAAGACGAACCTGGTTTATTCACATCAAAAAAGTTTTGAAATTTCGTTCACTGCCTTAAGAGCTGATTCGGCTACTTCACGAGGTAAAGGTGCGTAGCCAAATTCAGGCCCGAATTGCTGTCCATCGGTGAGTCCCCAGCGAACAAAATCATGAAGTTTTATCCATTTTTCATTGTCATCATACTTTTTATAGAGCAACAGCCAGCTATAGGTGACAATTGGATAGGATGTTTCTCCTTCAGGATCAGGCAGGAACAGACGGAGGTTGGCAGGCATCCCGGCATGGGTGTTGGCAAGGGTTTCAGTGGGGCTTGTATCGCCTGGCTCGATGAATTTCCCTGCTTTATTCTCAAGAGTTGCCATGTCAAGTCCTGCCCTTTTGGCAAATCCATACTCCACGTAGCCAATGCTTCCCCAGGAATGTTTGATTTTAGTGGCAACACCTCCGTTGCCGCTGCCAAACATAGCATTTCCAGGAAAATCCAGTTCTTTGCCGGTGCCGGGGCCCTCATCACGCCAAACCTTGCTGATTGTGCTCAGGTGATTGGTGAAAGCCCAGGTAGTTCCTGAAGAATCACTTCGTACAACGGTTACGATACTGAGACTCGGCAGGTTGAGATCCGGGTTTTCCTTTTTGATACGCGGATCATCCCAGAACCTGATTTTTCCCAGGAAAATATCGATATAGAGGTCGCGGCTTAAGTGGAGTTTTCCGTTTATATCTGGAATGTTGTAAGCAAGAACAATGGAACCGGCGGTTGCAGGAATCAGCTGTACACCTTTTACCACTTTTGCCATCTGTTCATCTTTCATTGCGGAATCGGAAGCTCCAAAGTCAACAGCTTCTGCCATAAATTCTTTGGTTCCTGTACCACTTCCCACAGCATCATAGGTGATAACAACATTCTTGTGAGTTTTCTGGTATTCTTCTATCCATTTATTATACAATGGTGCTGGAAATGTTGCGCCTGCACCATGGAGATGTATTACCTCACCATCCATTACAGATTTCTTTTTATCATCCTCATCCTGACCACAGCCGCATAAAAGGGTGACAGTCAGTATTGCAATTGCAGAGAGGATGAATATATGGTTCTTAATCATAGGGTTCCCCTTTGGTGGACAATTAGTGCCTTACTCCTTAATTCCTGTCACTCTTTACAGTACCCCCTTGAGGGGTGTAAAAAACAAGAAAACGAAAAAGACTTTAAAGTTAGGAGGTTGAATATACAACCAAGGCACTTATACCCCTCAAGGGAGTACTGAAATGAGTGCCGGCTTACCGTTCATCACCGGTGTTAACTGAATTGGCCGCTGAGATAATCTCTTGTCAGCTGTTCCTGTGGATTATCAAAGAGTTGTTCGGTGTCACCCATTTCAACAAGGTATCCGGTACGGCCGCCTTTTGAGATATCAACTGAGAAAAATGCAGTTTTATCCGCAACCCGTTGTGCCTGCTGCATGTTGTGAGTAACGATTACAACGGTATAGTCTGACTTTAACTCAATCATCAGTTCTTCAACCTGTCTTGTGGCAATGGGATCAAGGGCTGAACAGGGCTCATCCATAAGCAGTACCGGGGGTTTTGTGGCAATGGCTCGTGCAATACAAAGCCGTTGCTGCTGACCGCCGGACAGAGACATGCCGTTGTTTTTCAGCTTATCTTTTACTTCTTTCCAGAGCGCCGCTCCTCTTAAAGCCTCTTCCACCCGTGCATCATAATCTCCTTTATAGCGGTTCAAACGCAGGCCAAAGGCGACATTCTCATAAATGGACATGGAAAACGGATTTGGCTGTTGAAAGACCATACCGATATGACGGCGTACAGACACAGGATCGACTTTATCACCGTACAGATCCTGACCTTCAAAATGAATATGTCCTTCAAAATTAAAAATACGAACCAGATCATTCATCCGGTTGATACTTTTTAAAACCGTACTTTTGCCACATCCTGACGGCCCGATAAAACCTGTAATCTGATTTTTATAAATGGGAACATCACTGTCGCGAACGGCAAGAAAATCACCGTAAAAAATTTTGTCAATCTTACAATCTATGACCACATCATTTGACGTAGTTGCTGCTTGTGCAGAAGCCATTGGACTCTCCTGATAAATTTAAGTTATTTCTTTTTCTGAAAAAGCACCCGGCTGGAAATATTAATAATAAATACTATCATCACCAGCACCAGAGATGCAGCCCAGGCCAGTTCTATCTGATTGTCAAAAGGCATACCTGAGAAGTTGTAAATAAGTACTGCAAGGGAAGCTGTAGGTTCCATGATATCTCCGGCCCCACCTTGAAACATCCAGTAATCACTAAAGAGTGCAGTGAATAACAGAGGAGCGGTTTCACCGGACGCGCGGGCCACGGCAAGCATTACCCCGGTGATCATACCGGGCATGGCAACAGGCAGCATAACCTTCCACATAACTTGAGTTTTGGTACAACCGATACCCACTGCCGCTTCCCTCATAATTGAGGGCACCATTTTTATTGATTCCTCTGCAGTCAGCATGACCGTTGGAATCATAAGAAGGGATAGAGCGACACCACCAGCAATGGCTGAATAAGTTCCTGTTACCATGACCACTGCGGTATAGGCTAAAACACCTGCCAGGATGGATGGAATTCCGGTCATTGTTTTGGCACAGAATCTGGCAATATCAGCAATTTTGCTGTTCTCCCCAAATTCAGCAAGAA
>JAYEOK010000111.1:0-14730 GCA_034722915.1 Thermodesulfobacteriota bacterium
TTATAGTAACTATTCATTGATCTGCCCTGCACATACCATGCTTGACTAGTATCATTAGCAGTAGTCGTAGACGACCAGTAACCACACGAATTATTATGATTCAGAAATATGCTGTCATCGCCGAACGGAGCAGAGTTGAGCCTCGAGCATCGCAGGCGTATGAGCAAGCGTCTTTTTGCTTGTTCATACGTTGAGAAGCGCAGTGGCTCGAACGAGTTGATAGGCGGAGCGCGTAGCGCGGACGGCTCATCAAGTCGTGCGAGCGTAGCTCAACTCTGCTCCGATAGGACAGACCGCGGTACGCGGTCTGTCCTATCAGTGAAATAGACAGAATGGGCCAATATGGTGCTAGACAGATTCTGCATATTTGCTTATAATATTTTACATAATGAACATCAAATTAAACGACAAAAAGAACATTTTGCTTACCACATGTCTACCATAAATGCAAACCAAACTGACGCGATCAAGCGTTTTTGGGATCGATACATTCAATATCTTGCTGATAGCGATGTTAAACCATCGGTTGCCCGCTGGTACGTAATTCGCGCGGAACAGTATATAAAGTTTTTTCCAGACAAACGACTGGTTGATCATTGCCCGGAAGACGTGGTGTCCTACCTGGAAGGACAAAGCAGAAACACAAAAATTGAGGATTGGCAGTTCAATCAAATCGTAGATGCTATACAGAAACTATTCGCTATGTTTGAGGTTCCATGGCTGGACGAGGTGGACTGGCACCATTTACTCCATTCCTTTTCTCTGTCAACGACCCATTCTACTATCGCCCGTGAAGCATCCGTGGATGAAACAATTTCCAAGTTGGCGAATATTTCAGGATCAAGGCTTGCTGAGGTTCGACGACTGCATGGTGCCACTTTCAAACAACTGTTGATGGTAATCAGGCAACGTGGATACTCCATTCGAACTGAACAGGCTTATGAATCCTGGACGGCTCGGTTCATAGCTTTTTGTGATAATCGGGATCCCCGGAAACTTGGTGCCGATGAAGTCGTATCTTTTCTACAGCACCTTGCCGTTCGGCGTAATGTATCGGCCTCCACCCAGAATCAGGCTTTGAATGCCCTGGTTTTTTTCTTTGCTCAGGTATTAAAGCAACCTCTGGGTGATTTGGGATGTTTTGTTCGCGCCAAACGGTCGAAAAAATTACCGGTGGTTTTAAGTCAACATGAGGTACAGAAACTTCTTGGTGCTATGAATGGCAGGCAGAAATTAATGGCCTCCCTGCTATATGGGACCGGTATGAGGTTGATGGATTGCGTGCGGTTAAGAGTTCAGGACATTGATTTTGAGTATCGGCAAATCGTAATAAGAGACGGTAAGGGAAAAAAGGACAGGGTTGTACCACTGCCTGAACGAATGATTGAAATTCTTAAAGCTCATCTTAAAGAGGTGCATGAGTTACATCGGAATGATCTTGAAAATGGGAGTGGTGAGGTTTATCTTCCTGATGCTCTTGCCCGAAAATACCCCAGCGCGGCCAGGGAATGGGGCTGGCAGTATGTGTTTCCCAGTGGGCGACTTTCCGTTGACCCGCGAAGCAGTAGAGTTCGGCGCCATCATATCCATGAGAATGGATTGCAGAAAGCGGTTAAAAAGGCTACTGCTCAGGCCGGGATTACCAAAAGAGTGAATTGTCATGCCCTGCGCCACAGTTTCGCGACCCATCTCCTGGAAAACGGCTATGATATTCGCACAGTGCAGGAGTTGCTCGGCCATGCCGATGTGTCAACCACCATGATCTACACCCATGTACTCAATCGTGGCGGCCAGGGGGTGCGGAGTCCTCTTGACTCGATATAGTGTTAGCTGCGCGACACCTTCACACTGCATTAATTACCTCAATTGGATTAGCCCGTCTTAAGAGGCGCAAAGGAAAGTAAACACTGACAAACGTTGCCAGGACAACAGCAGCAAAGGCAGTTACAAAATAATCGGGACGAATGATTGCATAGGTGATGGCATCCATACCAAATTCCTCAAAGGCTTCACTGAACATAGTGAGATCAAGTCCATAGATTTTAAAATAGACCAGACTTAAACCGCCGCAGACTGCCCCTGCAAGCAAACCGGTTAATCCCATAAACAGGGCTTCAGCAAGGATGATGATTCGGACCTGCCTGAAAGATGTGCCAATGGCCAGCATGATTCCAAATTCCCGCATCCTCTCAAGGACGGAAACAAGCATCACGCCAAAAATGCCAAGCCCGGCAACTCCAAAAATCATAATAGAGATTACCAGACTAAAACCTTTCATCATGACCCGAGACTGCATGAGAGCAGGATATAATTCATCCCAGCGTAAAACATCCAGATGCGGCAGAGCATACTGCAACTCCTGTTGCAGACTTGTCAGTTGCTGATCATCATGCATCATAATAGAAATTTGACTGACACCCTGCTCCACCCCAAGGAATGTCCGCGCCCTTTCAAGGTCAATAAAGACAGCGTTTTCATCAATCCCTAAATTGTTGGTTTTGAGAACTCCTGTAATTCGAAGAGCAATTGCTGTTACTTCAGAGTTCAAATCCTGTGCGGATAGAATAATTTTCTTTCCGATTTTCACCTGTAATTTTTCGGCAAGTTTGAAACCTATAATCGCCCCTTTACTCTGGTCCCCAAAATCGTATTCACCCTGCAACAGATACCTTTGCAGCTGACCATTTTTGTCCTCACGATCAAGGTCAACACCGTATATTTCCGTATTTCTGGAGTAGTGGGCAGTGGCCACAAGCCCGTTTTGCCTGAGACGCTTCACCCAGCTGCGTACTCCGGGGTCATTATCAAGTAAATTTCGGAGTCTTTCTCCGGCATTGTCTGTTTGTTTACCTCCAACAAGTGTATCCAGAGAAGGATCCAAACGATAGCCACGACCAAAAAGAGACAGTTGGCCTGAATCGCTGCGGATGGCATTGGCAATCATCTGCTCTGTCATGCCATCATAAATCCCCTGCATTACAAGAAGCCCCCACAGGCTGACACAGATCATCAAAACCACCAGAAATGATCGCGCCCTGCGGCGTACAAGAGAGGCCCATGCCATTCTCAATGCAAGGCTATACATGATGCATCGCCTCAATGGGCTGGTAGCGATTAGCCTTGATGATTGGATAGAGGGTGGAGAGGAGCAGTAAAACAAACATCACAAGCATATCACGAAGAATAGTAACCGGCTCAAATGCTGTGGGCATGGCAGAGACGGCAAGCCCATACTGTTTAAATTGTTCTTCCATGCCACTGAAAACCATTGGGTGTACATTAAAGTAATAGGCAAATACTGCACCAATCAGCCCTCCGGCAACGACACTGATAAAGCCAAGTATTGAGGATTCAAGAAGCAGAATCCCAAAAATCTGTCTGGGTGTGGTACCCACTGCACGCATGATCCCGATTTCTCGAATCCTTGCAAATACAGCAAGCAGGGTATAGATCATGACCACAAAAAAGATGACTGTAAAAATAATACCAAGGGTGATATAGCCAAATACGGAATCCAGCTTCATGGATTTGACCAGTGCTGCCATGGTTTCCATCCAACTGGCAGCTTGAAACTCCTCACCGATTTTCCGGCCGATTTTTTTTGCCAGGATATCAACCTGCTGCGTATCATGCGGCAAAACAATTCCATGGGTGGCAAGATTCCCGGCTGCCATGATCATGTCAAAATAGGGCTTTGCCAGAAAGGCGCCAGTGGCATCAAACTCAAACAGACCTGTTTGAAAGATTCCCTTTACGATCAGCTTATCAGCGGCAAAAGAATAATCTGCTCCACTGCCCACAAAGGCCAGTTCATCGCCTACCTGTAATTTCAGGCGCCGGGCCAGTTCATTGCCGATATAGAGTTGATTGGTATCAGTGTTGCTGAGATAACTCCCTTCTTTAAGCGATGAATAGAGTCTGGATATCCGGCGTTCTTTTTCCGGATCAATCCCGGTGAGCATTCCACCTACTGCTTTTTCTCCAACGGAATACAAAACAAAAGCCTCAAAACGTGGACTGAAAATCTCTACTCCTGCAACAGCCTCAACATCTTTTTGCAGCTTTTCCACATCAAACAGGAGGTGTTCGAAACTTGGACTTTTTCTAAATTTTTCACCTGTTATCTGGATATAACCGGAGTAGATCTCCACTGCATTTTTGATCATCTGCTGGTGGGAACCATCCATCCAGGCAGAAGAAAAAACAAGCAGAGCAGTACTTACAGTGCCCAGCAAAAGAGTTATGACTGAACGTTTCCGGTAGGCCAGAACATTGCGGATAGCCAGTTGAATAAACATAGGGTCTGAAATTATCTGGAAAAACGTTTTAAAGCGCGTTTCGTAAAATAGCCATCATCCACCACAGTATCAAAGATGGCAGAGGAAACAGTGATTCTGGTTTCATGCCCCTTCTTGTCAGCAGTTTTGGGAGTCATAACCCAGCACGAGGGATAGAAACGTTTGCCGTAGGCTTTCACGTCCGTATATAAAAGCTCCCTTATCAACACCCCGTCTTCGTCAAAATATGAGACCCTTACCGGCAGATAATATTGTTTGGAAACAGACATCAGGATTTTTCCCCAGACTACAGCTGCATCAGCCTTGGGATGCAATTCCAGATTGTACTCATTGTCTGTTTCCGAAATCAATGCATGGTCATAATCTTCACTGAGAGAACTTTCCTTCACCAGATCATCATTGCTGAAATCACTGCCCATCCAGCTTTGCAGCATCATGGAAGCTGGAATTTTGATGGTTTTTTCAATACGCGGTACATATTGCCACATACTGTTATCCAATTTTAAAAAAGTTATTCCTTCATCTTTTTTTGGATACAAAATTTTAATAAAAGATTTTTTCTGGCCAATGGAATAGCTTTTCATCTTCATGGTTCTTTCTGCCCGCGAAGTCTTTACCACCATGCTGATTTCCATTACTGCTGTTTTTCCATTGAGGTTATTAACAACCTTCTCAATGATATCATTTGCGTCCTCTGCATGAAGGACCTGCGAGAAGATCAGTATGAAACCACCGGTAAAAAACAAAGACAGGGTGCAAAATATTCTCAGACAGTATCGCATAGAATCCCTTTATTTTTTCTCTTCCTGTTGCCCACGGTATTGCTTTCTGATAACTTTATCATATCTACTCAAAAAAAATTATGGTACTGTTCCTCCAATTCAAAAATCTCTGTTACAAATGATAACTCTCTATAATATACTCCAACTTTTTCTCCTGCCAATACTCATTCTTCCTCTGGCAGTGCTGATTATGCTGGTTCCTGAATATCGATTGCGCACAATGCGCCGCTTGGGGATTGGATTACAATCAGGAGCAAAAAAAAAGACCAAACAAAAAACAATCTGGATTCACGCTTTATCAGTGGGAGAAGTCACTTCAGCGCTGCCGCTGATATCAGGATTACGTAAAAAAATGCCTGAAACCAAACTGGTCTTTTCTGTGACAAGCCAGGCAGGAGCAGAGACTGCCCAAAAACTCCTCCATGACAAAGTGGATCGTATTATCCCTTTTCCATTTGATATTCTTCCTGTCATTAAACGATTTATACGTATAATCAGGCCGGATCTTTTCATTCTGATTGAGACTGATTTCCGGCCGAATATCATCTTCACATTGAAGCAACAAAATATCCCGGCCTTGCTTGTTAATGGTCGTATTTCAGAACAGTCCTTTCGATTCTACCAACGGTTTTCCTTTTTTTTCAAACCACTTTTTGCAAACTTCCAGACTCTGTCCATGCAAACAGAAAAAGACAAGGACAAGCTGATCAATCTGGATATTGACCACAGGCAAATAGAGGCTCTTGGCAATCTCAAGCATGACACAGCGCTCTACTCTGCATCAGGAAGACATCAGCCTCTTTCTTTTGGCCTGCCAACGTATCAACACCTTCTGGTTGCCGGTTCCACCCACGAGGGAGAGGAAAAAATTCTGCTGCAAAGTTACCGGCAACTCAAAAAAGAACATCCCCTTCTTTATCTGATCATTGCCCCGCGAATTATTAGTAGAGGTAAGGAAATTCAGACCCTTGCAGCAACAATGGATCTTGCAGCCAACCGTCGCAGCCAGATAAATGCTGGTGGTAAGGATCTCTTTATTCTGGATAGCCTTGGTGAACTCAACAGCGTGTACAGTCATGCCGATGTCGCCTTTGTTGGCGGTAGCCTGGTGAACAAAAGAGGTCATAACCCCATTGAACCGGCAAGTTATAGCATTCCGGTTCTCTTTGGCACCCATATGGAAAATTTCTCAGAAATCAGTGATGCGCTCCTCCAGGCAGGAGGGGCAATCAGGGTTCGAAATCAAAATGAACTGACTGCTGTCCTGCAAAATATTTTACAGGATGACCAACTCCATCAAAAAATGGGTGCTGCTGCCCGTGCCTGTATTAGCAGCCGGCAAGGTGTGGTTGAACGACATATCAAATTGATCCAAGAGATGCTGTGAATCGTTTTTGGATTCTTGTTCACCACTATCTCCTCATTGCCCTGACCCTTGCTTTTCTTTCAGGAATCCTGCTCCATCACGTTATTCCTCACCCGCCCCAAACAGCCATTTTTGTTACTCTTCTGCTTCTATTGCCTGCACTTCTGTATCACAGAAGAAAAAACACCATAAACACAACAATCTTTCTCCTGCTGGCTGTTATCTCCCTTGGGTTTCTTCATGCAGCAAACTTTACAGCCAGCCCTTTCAAAGAAACTCATATTTACACTCGAATCACACAGGAAGAAGATGTTGTACTTACAGGCACCCTGCAGAGTATGCCTCTGGTTGATGGACACAAGAGCAGCATCATTATCAAAAGCAGCAGTCTGCGCTTACGCCATGAAGAATTCTTTTCTCCAGTTCAAGGTCTTATTAAACTTCGCTTAAAAGGTTCATGGCCAAAATTATGGCTACCAGGGGAAAAACTGATTATTCGTGCCAGACTCTCTCGCCCCTATCGCTATGGTAATCCTGGAGGTTTCGATTATCCCGCCTTTCTTGCCTCAAAAAATATCCGGATTACAGGAAGAATTGGCTCTATTGCACATATTCATATGCTGGATCGAAAACATTCATGGGCACACTCTTTACGTTATTTTCCTGAAAAAATACGCCTCTCGCTCAGAGACCACATCAACAACACCTTTCCTTCACAGCAGGCTGGAATTTACCGTGCCCTGCTCATCGGAGACCGCTCCGGTATTGACAAAAAAGAACTGGAAGCTTTCAAAGCTTCCGGAGTCATGCATATTTTAGCTATTTCCGGGCTCCACCTCTCCCTTGTTGCCTCAACACTCTTTCTGATTTTCTACTGGCTGGCAAGGCGGTCGCAGTATCTCATGCTCCGTTTCTCCTGTAAAAAACTGGCATTAACTGCCACTATCCCACCGCTTTGCGGCTATGCACTTCTTGCAGGAGCACAAACCCCGGTTCTTCGGTCACTCATCATGGTTTTGGTTTTTATTCTGGCCTTTTGTGTTCATCGACAACGTTCACCTTTTAGCACCCTTTCTTTTGCTGCATTGCTTATTCTTTTACTCAACCCCTTGAGCCTTTTTACTGTTTCCTTTCAACTCTCTTTTGCTGCTGTGGCATCGCTCATTCTTATTCTTCCAAACCTGACATCTCTGTTGCAGCAGAAAAACGAACCTGACAAAAATTCATTATTAAACCTATTGTCAAGGAGTAGCCGCTGGGTCACAGCCGCATTGCTGGTCTCAATCGCAGCCACAATTGGCACTGCCCCCCTTCTTATCCACAGCTTTAACCGTCTTTCCACTGTGGGACCTGTGGCAAATCTGCTTTTAGAACCTCTACTCTGTCTCTGGAGTCTCCCATGGGGACTGCTATCCATTCCAGTCCTGTTCATTGACCCGCAATATGGCGGATGGCTCCTGCAAACTGGTGGACTGGGAATTAAAACGGCAATGTCTGTCACGAATTTCTTTGCAGATTTTAGAGGTTCCACGCTCTGGTTTGCCACACCTCCCCCTCTTTTAATCCTTTTCTATTACTTCAGCCTTGTGCTCTGTTTTTCTAAATTGTCATGGACAAGAACTCTGCCTCTCTTTTTATTTGTCTGCAGCCTTTTCTTTTTTCCTCCCCAATCCTTTTTAGAAAAATATTCCACAGAATCTGAACTTGTGTTTCTTGATGTCGGACAGGGGAGTTCCACACTGATTAATTTTCCAGGTGGCAAAACAGTACTCGTTGACGGCGGCGGTTCCTCTTCAGCAAAATTTAATGTGGGTGAAAGCCTCATTGCCCCCTATCTCTGGCATAGAGGCATCACCCATCTTGACACGATTATTGTCACCCATCCTGATGCCGACCATTTCAACGGCATTCCCTTTCTCTTGCAACGGTTTCAGCCGGATATTCTATGGACTAACGGGGAAAGCGGTCACAGTCAACAGTATGACGACATGTTGGAACTTGCCAGAAATCTAAGAATAAAAACTAAAATACCGGAGGGCAACGAATTGATCATGGAAGCGGGAGGAGCAATATTGCAGAATATCAACAATCCATTTTTGGATAAGACACAAATCTATAATGCAGTGCCATTGCTTCATTCCAATGACAAAAGTTTAATCCTTCATTTTGCAGGACGTGATCTATCATGCCTGTTGCCGGGGGACATTACTCAACGAGTTGAAAAAGCATTAGTAAGCAATAACAGCCTGCTTCAATCATCAATTCTCCTCTCTCCACACCACGGCTCAAAAACATCGAATTCTCCTGTGTTTATAGACGCAGTGAACCCTGAACAAATCATAGTCTCAGCAGGACGTTTCCACCCATTCCTGTTTCCTTCTTCAGGTCTTCGATCGTATTGTGAAGAAAACAACATTCCGCTTTTAAACACTGCAAAAATTGGTGCTGTTACTATCCGTGAGACCCGCGATGGAGTGGAACTATCCCACCTGTCAAACCAAGGGCTGCTGATTACACCTCAGTAAAATCTGAAGGTGGCTTTTTCAAAAATTTAAGGAATTTTGATTTCTCAACAGCATTGGAGTATGCATCATCTGCACTGATTTGTCGTTTGTCCAAATATTCCATAATACTATCGTCGAGTGTTCGCATACCATACTTTTTACCTGTCTGCATGACTGAGGCAATTTGGTATGTTTTTCCCTCCCTGATGAGATTTCGTACTGCCGGTGTGGCTATAAGAACCTCCAGTGCTGCACAACGCCCTTTCACATCAACCCGTTTAAACAGCGTCTGTGAGACAACGGCCTTCAGTGCATCAGAAAGTGTTGATCGCACTTGACCCTGCTGGTTTGCAGGAAAAATTTCCACCACACGATCTACGGTTTTCATAGCATTTAAAGTATGCAATGTTCCAAACACCAGATGACCGGTCATGGCTGCTTCCATGGCAAGAGAAATGGTTTCCAGATCACGCATCTCACCAACCATGATAATATCAGGATCTTCACGCAAAGCCCCGCGAAGTGCTGCTGTAAAACTTTTGGTGTGCTGCCCTACTTCACGGTGATTAATAATACATTTCTGACTTTTGTGGACAAATTCGATGGGATCTTCGATGGTTAAGATATGATCTTTTCGAGTTCTGTTTGCTTCATCAACAATGGCCGCAAGAGTTGTGGATTTTCCTGATCCAGTGGGGCCTGTCACCAAGACCAATCCTTTGGGAAGATGGGCAAGACGAGTAATGACCTTTGGCAGGCCCAACTGTTCACAGGTCATAATTTCACTTGGAATCTCACGAAAAACAGCACCTATTCCAAATTTTTGCCGGAAATAATTGCAACGATACCTGGCAAGGCCGGGAATTTCATAACCAAAATCAATGTCTCCAATTTCTTCAAAAACCTTAATTTTATCCTCAGGGCATATTTCATAGAGCATGGCCTTTAGCTCGTCATTCTCCATTTTCTTGAACTTAACACGCTCCATATCACCACGAATTCGAAGAATGGGCTGTTGCTCCGCAACCATATGTAAATCCGAGGCACCTTCATCATTCATTAATTTAAAAAACGCATCAATCTGGGCCATACCTACTCCCTTAAAAATAAATTTTAAGCAATCAAGGAACGTACACGAAATAACGTAACCGTTTCTAAGTTGATACTGTTTTTATGATACAACGGTCTTTTTAATAAAATCAACTACTGCCTCAGGTTCGTCTATAATATTTATGAGATCAAGATCGTCTTCACTGATAGTGCCGTTTGCAAGCAACTGATCTTTCATCCAATCAATCAAACCACCCCAAAATGAGCTGCCAACAAGGATAATAGGAAAAGGCTTGATCCTTTGAGTCTGTATCAGGGTTAAGGATTCAAACAGTTCATCGAGTGACCCAAACCCGCCAGGCATACAGATAAAAGCCATGGAGTACTTCATGAACATCACTTTACGTACAAAAAAATACTTAAATTGTACGGATAAATTTGCATATGGATTGGGCGCCTGTTCGTGGGGAAGAGCAATATTTAAACCCACAGAAACACCACCAGCATCATGTGCGCCCTTATTGGCTGCCTCCATTATCCCGGGACCGCCACCAGTAACGACACCAAACCCTTCCCTGACAAGAGCTGCAGCAATGGTTTCTGTTGTTTTATACCAGGGATCATCTATGGGAGTTCTGGCTGATCCATAGATAGTCACAGCAGGAATATTAAGGGAAGACATACTATCAAAACCTTCAACAAACTCCCCCATGATTCGAAACATTCTCCAGGAATCACCAACCACATTATTTTCCAGACAATATTTTGATTCTCTTCTGACTCGTCTCCTTTCTTTCATCATATATCCTTTCACTTCCGTAAATCTTTCAATACATTGCGTGCCTCATCCACTATCGCAAAATCACCACCTGGACAGGCTTCTGCCTTTACAAACCATTTTTCCGCAGCCCGGAGTTGTCCCTGCTCACGTGACAGTATGCCTCTTTGCAAAAGTGCTGCCTGCCGATATTTTTTGTTCCGCAAACAAGGCTGCAAATGGTGTAAAGCTGTCTCAAAATCCCCACATTGAATCTGAGCAGCTGCCAATCGTACTTTTAAACCGAGAGAATATGGACTGAGCTCCACAGCCTTTTCACATAAACGAAGCGCAATATCGTCACCCTCATTTTCTTTTAAATAAATTTCACCAAGGAGCCCGAGAACCTCAGCATCATATTCGTCATAGCGCATGGCCTGCTGCAGATATTTCATAGCATCACGATGCCTGCCAAGCCCATAACAGGCTTCCCCAAGATAGCGAATTGCCTTATATCCATCATCAGCAGCCCTTTCAATCTCATACAATGGAAGAAGAAGATCCAGCCCTTTTTGATACTCCTTCTCTTCGATGCAAAGCACAGCAAGCTGAAAGCTCATATCCTTACGTGCTTTTTCTTCGTCATCTTTTTCAGGCAGGGCAAGGCCCCTGGTGAAAGAAGCAATGGCCTGTTTATTCTCGTCCTGTATCTGTTGCTCAAGACCGAGGTTATAAAAAGCCATGAACTGGTCTTCCTTGCTTTCACTGGCCATTTGAAAACAATCAACTGCCATCTTATGTTTGCTCATCTGGGCATAACAGACCCCAAGACTGTTTAAGAGGTTACCATTGGAGGGCTCAAGCAACAATCCTCGTTGATACTCCTTAACAGCGCGCACAATATCGCCATCTCCGTAATAAATATCGCCACTGATATTGAAACTCACAGCATCGCAACACACCAAAGAACCGGGTTCAAGAAATGCTGCATGGCAAAGAGCCTTGCGGCAGTTCAGTAGAAGCTCAGATTTTCGAAAATCGCTTAGAGGAAAAGAACTAATACCAGCATTAACTGTTTTGCCATCGTTCTCTTTCTTACTAAAATTCTGAAGAATTTTTATCCCTGTTTTGTACGCTTCTTTTCCACCTTTTTCAGGAAATACAAGATACACAGAATTGTCATCAACAAAATACTTAGAATCACTTCCTGTAACATTCACTACACTTTCAACAAGTAATTCACTGCCTGAATCAAACTGAATTAGAGAAAAATCACTCAACTTTCGTGATACTGTTCGCAGCCAGCGTACAAGATGGGGAGAAGGTGGAGCCAATGGGTGAGTAGCCGCATCTTCTATGGAACTGAAATTACAAAAAGCAAAGGGCCCTCTTTTACTGGCAACATGTAAGGCAGCCCATGCTTTTTTCATCACAACTTCAGAAAGTGGCTGCAAGGAATCGACCTGTTCAGACATCCCACCAAATGCTACACTTGCGACATGCACACGTGAACAGCGCTCTTTTTTTAAATAGTTCACGAGTGATGGAGCAAATCCAGCAGCAAAATCAGAATCACAATTCTCACACACAATTCCAAAGCAGGATTGACCCAGGTGATAGAGTGAAAAACGATCTTCCAGAAAATTTGTTAAAAGAGAAACTGTGCGATGCTGGTATTCCTTTGCCTGAAAGGAGTTGGAGCTTTTCGGGTACACGGTTACCAGAACCATGACACCCTGCCTGTTGCCCTCAATGGCATTGAGGTACTCTTCTAAATGTAAGCTGCTGAGCAGCCCGGTAAGGGAATCAACACAGGCACGTTTGACGAGAAGAAATTCACGTAGAAGTAAAGTGGAAAGATTATCAAGCCAGTCGTTTCCAATTTTTCTGACCAGATAATCGTCCAATCCTTTTACCTGGGCCACAATGGAAGAGTTGCCCACAGAAAAAGGTAGAAACATCATATCTCCGGCAAGAACAGGACCTCCCTGCTCCACAGCCTTTTCCATGCCTTGCCGTAATTCCTTTTCTTCTTTGCCTTCCTCAAGAGTTACAGCGGGATGCAGCTGTGGGGGATCAAAAAATATTACATCTTCAATGGTTGGTATATTGTCATGGATTACTTGTTGAAATTCCTTTGAAAAACGAAAAAAATCATTGCGTTCCAGTCCTTTACACACCTCATGCTGAAAATAACCAAACATCAGTCTTCCTGTCCTTTTTTCATATATTGCTTCAAAATATCGATCAGCAATGGGATGTCATCTTCAAGAATAGTCCGGAGATCAATGATCAGTTTTTCATCTTCTATACGCACTATGAGCGGGATATTCAGGCCGCGGAACCATTTTTCAAATCCACTGGCCCCCAGATTACCTGGCTTCAGTCCTAAAGCCCAACTGGCAAGCCCATGTTCTGGCATTGCTCCACCTCCAACACGGGAAACAGTTGGTTGCAAGCTAATAAAATTCTTAACTTTTTGTGCGCCACCAAGGCGACGAAGAATTCTATGACCTCTCTTTTTAAGAGTATCTGGATCTGCGGTAAGCATGGAAAGGGTTGGAACTGACTGCAAAGCATGGTCAAAATCATAGTAATCGCGAAGAACAGTTTCGAGTGAAGCAAGGGTAAATTTATCAATACGCAAAGCACGATTCATTGGATTTTTTTTGATGCGGGCAATGATATCCTTTTTACCAACAATGAGCCCGGCTTGAGGCCCACCAAGAAGCTTATCTCCGCTGAAAGTCACTACATCAGCACCTGACTTTACAATTTCCTGAACAGTGGGTTCTTTAGGAAGTCCCCATGGAGAAAGATCAATCAGCGAGCCGCTGCCAAGATCTTCCATAACTGGAATTCCATATTTACGACCGAGTGAAACAAGATCCTGAATTGAAACCTCAGAAGTGAAACCAATGATACGAAAATTTGAAGTGTGTACTTTTAAGAGCAATGCGGTCTCTTCGTGGATAACATTCTCATAGTCAAATAGATGAGTTCGATTAGTGGCCCCTACTTCTACCATCCTCGCACCACTTCGTGACATCACATCTGGGATGCGAAAAGATCCACCAATTTCAACCAGCTGTCCTCTTGATACTATTGTTTCTTTTTTAAAGGATAAAGTGTTTAGGGAAAGCAGAACAGCTGCAGCGTTATTATTGACAACAAGTGCTGCTTCTGCACCTGTCAGATCACATATGATATCCTCAACAAGACTATACCTGGAGCCTCGTTTTCCAGTGGAAAGATCAAACTCAAGGTTACTATAATGGGAAGCTGCATTTTGAAGGGCCTGCATCGACTGCCTGCCAAGCAGGGAGCGACCGAGGTTGGTATGAATCACAACTCCGGTGCCATTGATTATTCTCTGCAGATTAGGCCTGTTCTTTTTATCAATGGCGTCAGTAAAAATGGAATTCCATTCATCCTGCGTTTGTGGAAGTTCAAAACTATCCTCAGAAAGGATCAGCTTTCGATATTTTTCAATGGTTTCACGAACAGCGGACTTTATTATGGCAACTGGCACAGTTGCATCGTTTTTATATGCCAGATCATCAAGCACAAAATCGACTTTAGGAAGCTTGCGCAGAAGTTTATTTTTATCATTCATACTGGACCCCAAAAAAGCGGTTACAAAAGGATATTCTAAGAAAGCCATACAAACTCATGGCTCAATGCTACGCTTTAACTACATGAAAAGCAAATATATTTTGACGATCAGGATGCAGCCAAAAAAGAAAAGTATAAGAAAATGAAAAACCCTCCAATTTTCCATTGACATCCCCTTCACGATTGAGTAGTTTGCCGCGGTCGCTGAGTGAGGGAGAATGCTTCAATCTCTCTTTCAATAAACGTCAAATTGGTGCAATTAAAATATTGACACAAACAATTTGATTGATTATATTCAGGACCTCGTCGCGGGACATAAACATCCTGCAACGAATCGGGGTAAGCCCGAACATCAGGT
>JAYEOK010000112.1:0-14659 GCA_034722915.1 Thermodesulfobacteriota bacterium
CTAACCCGGTTCAACCGGAAACAATTCAGTTCACTGGATAAGTGCCTTATCAGAATATGTTCAAAAAAAACAAGAAAATATTCTGTAAGGCACTAAAAAAAGTAGCGGTAGTATCCGGGTTACTTATACCTGTTTTGCAGGTAACTGCTGACTTCCTGGCGTGAAGCATGTGGATGTTCCTGCAGATAGTGTGCAGCACTGTTGGCTACCAGGGCAGCAGATATTGATGTGCCGGCATACAGACCAGGGTCTCCGTTATGACCAACGGGCATATTTGCAAACCCAGAGGCGTAAAGAGTAACAAAATCACCATAATTAGATTGATCCCATCTTGCCCCATCCGGTTCCAATGCACCCACACCTATGACGGATGGATATGCTGCAGGATACACTGGAGTTCCTATTGGTTCGTTTCCCGCCGACGCGATAATGATAAGGCCACTCGAACTTGCCTGTGCAAATGCATTTTCCATAAAATCGCTTTTTATCTCAGTGCCCCAGCTGAGACTCATGACTTTTGCATCATTTTCCAGGGCAAAATTAATACTCTCCATAATATTGATGGAAGTGGTGTAACCCTGCTCATCAAAGACTTTAATGGGAATAATCGGAATTAATTTTTCATTATTCCCGGCACTGCCGTAGGGCTTCACTAAACCTGAGGCAATAAACGCCATTTGCGTCCCATGGCCGAGAGTATCAGTTATCTGGGCGTCAGGAGTAATCGCATCCAAAGAGGAAAGAACAATCTGATCAAATCCTGCTGCTTTGTCAATGCCACTATCTAAAATTGCAATAGAGGAGGTTGTTGCGGCGACATTCTCTGCCATCAGTGCTGCTGATGGGAGAGTGTTTGTGTAACGAACTGGAGTATGGCCAGGATAGGCGTAATTGGGTTCTGCAAGGTTCAGGCCAAGCTTTTTTTTGATCTCCCCTGCTATGGAAAAAATATCGGATTCGTCTGGAAATATTAGTGTTACAACATCTGGCAGAGCCTGGTTAAGGGCAAGGACAGCGCCATAGTTTTTCAGGAGCTTCCTGAGTTCCCGGATATCTGTTCCAGGTAATATTTGGAGCAGGATTTCATTTTCCACATAATAAATTCCATCTTTATTTTTAACTATCCGGCGAGGTTTTGGCTTTACAAGGAGTTGTATTTTATCCATTCTGTTAGATTGGAAAATTTTGATTTCCGAAATAACAAGATTTGTTGTGGCTGGTTGATTTGGATTTTTTTGCCATATCAGTAAATGGCTGGCAGGCTTTACTATGGATTCAAGAGCTTGTTGAAGTGGACGGTTTGAAAAATGTGCAGTAACATGAGGGTTAATCTGCGGATCAATTTTGATTAAAATTCCCTGCGAGACAAGTTCCAGCAGAATGGCACGTAACGGTACCTCGGTAGCAGTTAAAGAGAGGTGATTGTTGTCAAGCTCGACCTTGAAATTTTCTGCCGCCACCGGCGCACAAAGGGAAAATATAATAGCCACAAGCAGAATTATCATTCTTGTGGGAAGCATTGTGTCACTCCGCATCTGAAAGTAGCGCTAACGATAAATACTGAAAAATCAGATCAGGGATGCCGATACTCCGGCACCCCCTGCAGGCATAAAAAACAAACTTTAAATTTTGCCTGATGCCTGAACACCCACGATGGAAATAGGTTCCATGCTGGGTTCTGAAGAAAGATCCGGATGTCCGGCGCAGTTGACAGTCATAAGATCTTCAGGGACTGCGCCCATTTTTATGGCCATATTCATGACATCGATTTCCTTGACTGCGGCTTCGCTCATGCTCACAATCTGGCTTCCTATAACCTTTCTGTTTCCTTTGTTGAAAACCACCTTCAGGGTCCATGGTTTCATCCCATTGATCATGCCATGCTTGCTGCGGGAGTCAACTGTAAAACAGGCTGTCTCAATACCATAATTTTTGGCAACATCCTCTGTGAGGCCAACACTTGCAGCACAGAGATCAAACAGTTTGACACAGGAGTTGTTCAACACCCCTGTGAACGGAATAGCTGCGCCTTTCAGCCGTTTGGCAACAAGACGTCCCTGACAGACAGCCGTACCTCTGAGTGCCCCTGGTATGTTTTTATCTGTAACAAGGCATTTGTTCTCCACATTGTCACCCGCGGCAAAGATATCCGGATGAGATGTCTCCATGAACTCATTTATCTTTATGCCAAAGTCTCCGATATCAAGTCCGGCCTGCTTTGCAAGATCAAAGTTGCTTCTAGCTCCAACTGACAGAAGAACCATGTCGGAATCTATTGCATCGCCGGAATCAAGCTCAACGCTGCTGGCATAGCCATCTTTTTCTGTAATTCCCATGACCTTGGTACCTGTGCGTATCTCTATTCCCTGCTCCGCAAGATAAGAGGCAACCTTTGAGGCCATATCACCATCAAGCATAGCTGCAAGGGGGTGAGCCAGAAATTCCACCACTGTCACCTTAAGATCCGGATGGACCTGCTTCAATAGTGTGCCCACCTCAAGCCCTATAAAACCTGCTCCAACCACAGTAAGGCTTTTAATCTTTCTTTCATCAATGAACCTAATCATTGCTTCGGCATCCGGAGTGCTTCGCAATGTAAAAACACCCTTGGAATCAATTCCAGTCAGCGGTGGTATAACAGGGTCAGCGCCGTTGGCAAGGAGGAGTTTATCAAATGAAATGATCTTCCCTCCTTCAAGGGTTACATTTTTATCCTTGCTGTCAATAGCTGTTACTCTCTCTTTGATAACAGTTACGCCTCCACCTTCGAGCATGGAATCAGGGACAACTATGGATTTACTGGTGGCCAGACCGGCCACAACGTAAGGCAGCGCTCACCTGACAATAAAATCAGGTTCTGCCCTGATCACCGTCACATCGTAATCCGGATTTATTTTGCTGGTAAGAATGGCAGCCGGCCCCCCGGCTCCTCCGCATCCAATGACAACAAAACTCTTTTTTTCACTCATTACAATCCTCCTGACGTTAGGTAAAAATAAAAAAAGCCAACGGTGTTATTTCATTAAAAATTTCAATGGAATAACACCATACTTGGCTACATTATCCATATAGTTTTACAATGAAAAATGATGCTTTTGTGTGAGCCCAAAGAATGGAACCTGAAAAAATTATCTATATATTCCTTTTTTATTTTGTGCATATAACGGATATACTTATCACAGGTGCTGTGGAAAACAAGCCAAAAATTATACGTGATCCAAAATCGAAATTACAGTTGTTGATGTAAGAACTCCTTACGTCCTGTTGGTATGGCAACTAATTTGACTGAACCATTATTGAAACAGACGAGTCGTAGCTCAGCACTTTTCCATCAATAGTTTTATTGTCATCACCATCCACAAGGGTGAATGTCCACACACCTTCTTTAGGTGGAATAAACGAAAACGTTCCATTGCTGTCAGCAAAAATGGTTATATTGCCAAGATATTCATTAACAAGAAGAGGGGTACCCGTTTCGAGCGCAGTGCTTCCCATTGTGTAGTTTAGATATTCAATCAATATCTCAGCATGAGGTATTCTTTTGCCATTATCATTCACTGCCTCGGCACGAAAGAGCGTTCCGGAATAAACCCCGTATGGAGGGGTAAGAGGAATAATTTCAGGCGCATTGTCCAGCACCCGTTTGGGCCAGTCCGTGATAAATCCGCCGTAATTTATAAACGATTTGGTGAGCTTTTGTTTATAGTAGCCAAGCTGTTTCTTCCAGTGTGGTGGATGTTTGACAACAATTATATAATCACCGGCTTTGGCAAAACCGTTTTTTTTGTTTACCGGGATTGCGTATGTCTCCCGTTTTACATCTCTCACAGTATAAAAATCTGGAATGACAATTTCATTAAAATCTCGTCTTTTTCCTTTATGGATGACGAAAATTGAATCCAATCCTTTTAGTGACTCAGTATCTTTCACTCCCAGTCTAATACCCATTATATTTGCCCCGGCATAGGGGTTGAAATGAATAATCTTGACACTGTTGCTCCCATCTTCCATGGCATGAGGAATAAGAGTTGTGGTGTGTGCCATTAAACAGTCTGGTACGAAGAGTGCTGCCACAATCATTAAAAATGTTTTCATTTTACGTTTCCTTTGTCTCCCTCAGGGTTTAAACTCAAATCCCACAGGGCACTTTACATTTTGCTATTTTGCTCGAGTTTCTTTTTCAGCGTCCAGAAAATCCTGCTTGTTCAGTTTAAATTTCGAAGTGTGTCCGGCAGCTACTTCCAGGACAATGGTCATGTCCTCCTTGACCGATGGAACAAAATCAAGCACACCCTGTTCATTGGTAATCCCTTCAAACACTTTCTTGCCTGATGAATTGACAACAGTAATTTTACCGTTTTTTATCACCTGGCTACCTGAATAAAACGCTTCAACATAGACTCGGTCATTTTCCACATAGCACCATAAGAGTACAGAGTGAGCATAAGCCGAAGCCGTAAAAATCAGCAATATGAATCCTCCGATCATAAACATCCATAATCTGTGGAACATGCGTGTGACAGGTAATTGTTCTTTGGACATACTTCCTCCTTCCTTTATGTTAGAGATTAATTTCAAAAGTATATTGATAATATTTATCAACATATTCCTTTTCTTGGGGTATTTGCACCGATTCGTACCTTGCAAAAAATGTACCTGCTATTCGTTTGGTGTGGTAGCCTTATGATTGTTAGGCTATTCGATGTTCATTAAGGCAAAACACTCTCCCAGGGCTCGCAGTGGGTGCAATGCCCCTATCTATTGACTCCTCCATTGCTGTTTCTTCCTGTTATGCCCCTAACCATTACTTTCATGTTTTATTTTGTGATATGTAATATTGTATATTTATAATGTTTTGATCCTGCTTTTTTTGAAAAAGCATTCTTACGTTTATGGTGAATGGCCTATTAATTGCATGCGAATGACACTAACGTAGTTTTATATTGAGTTATATCGCCTCCTCACCAGGAGGCAGTGGTGACTTTCGTTATAACAAAAATCCTAACACCGGTAAACGGTAGGGAAAGCCGGACTGTTAATCGTAAATAAGCTACGGTTCACAAAAGCCTGACCAATTAAATGGGGATTTTTGTTCTCTATCGGATAAGATAAAAGTTTTATGTATGTATGAAACACCTAAGTTTTTTCCCTTCGTACGTCGCCTGTTACTCTTAAAAAACAGCCATTTTGAAATATTCATGAAAAAAGCTATCATTCTTTCTCTGCTCTTCTGTTTCCTGACTACCATGCCAAACGCAGTGAACACTGTATACGCTGCCGACTGGCTCACACTCATAGGCACAGAGCCTGCCGGACGCGATTTCAAATTATGGGGAATTATTCAGACCCAATATGTTCACGATTACGGGGATTCTCTAGAGGGACTTACTGGAAAAGCTGCAAAAAACAACGGCAAACTGGTTGTTAAAAATACAGTAGGACCGTGGCATGACGAGCGGGAAGACTTTTCCATACGACGCCTGAGGGCAGGTGTTCGAGGAAAGTTTACGGGCAGGTTCAAGAATTCCTTCACGGAAAAAATGAACTACTTTTTTATGGTGGAGGCAGGGCAGAATCGAATGACGTACGAGGCCTTGGGTGATCGGGTCCGCCCGGTGGCCTTGTCTGATATATTCTTGACCTTCAACCACATTCCGGGCATGAGGATACAGACAGGACTGTTTAAAAATCCAGGACCTGAAGAAACCATGCAGCCGGCTGGTTTCCTTGGAGACTACGTACAGTTTACGGATTTCATGGGAAAAGAATACCTTGAATTATTCTCAAAAGGTAATGCCCCCACCTTCCCTTCAAGCGAGGGCGGACAACCGGAAATAATCGGTGTTCCACAGACCACATCCTATGGTTTCAGCGCAGCAAGAGACTGGGGAGTACAGGCCTTCAACACCCTGAAGGTACACAATAAATGGGATATCTCCTGGGCGTTCAAGCTGGGGCGTGGAGAATCTATTTCCACTTTCCATGCAGAGAACCATATCCCGGAGGTATATCTTTACAGTTCTGCAGAGTACAAGCTTCCGGGCGGCAAAGGACCTGCCGCGCACGGCATCAAGTTCTACTCGTGGTTCCAGGGAGGACAGCGCACATTTTCAACTGACCCAGAAGACCGGGACTTTGACCGGTACCGTTACGGCCTGGGCTCTAAGGTGCTTGGAAAATTTATGGGCCTTAAGCAGAGACTTACCTTTGATTTCATGCTTGCAGATGGGATGATATTCCTGTCCACCACGGGAAAGGTAAAAGGCGGATTCCTGCAATACGCTACTGACACAGGCAACAGGACCAGGGGGATTACCGTTGACTACGGGATCTACATACGCAAATGGCAGCTTAACTACAGATGGCACTGGCACGACATTCTTTACGACACTGACGGAAGAGTCTGGACCAACGAGGATCACCGCATTGCAACAGAGCACACAGTAGGACTCAGGTATAACTTCACGAAGAAAATCAGAATAATATGTGATTTTATGATACAGGATGTAAAGGCACCTGATAATGAAGAGCACAATGTTGTCACAACATTGGACAGCGTGGGCAACAGGGTTGCAGTACAGTTTACATGGATATTATAAATGTCCATGTGGGGTTACTTACTGTTTTTTCATAGTAATATTGCGAAAACGAAAAGGGGCCAAATTTATTTTCTCAAATTAGGGTAGTACATATAATCAGGAAACATTGATAGTTTGTGCATAGCCGAGTACAATGAGGCCTTACCAGTGCCAATCCCATAAAATGAGACAAGATCATTTCAATAAAAACAGTTCGTTCTCCAAACTTGCACTCGCTAAGGCTTAAAAGAAACATCATCAATATACCAGTAACTCCAGTTCAGAATAAATTCCATTTCGGATCTGAACTGTAACGTAACGCTTTGATTCGCATAATCACTCAAATCAACAACCTGCCTGACCCACCCATTGGTATTATTATTGCTACAAAGCTGTATGGTTTTCACATTCATTCCATTAATCCTTACAAACCCGTAATGATTTCCGCACTCAAGAAATGAGTCAATCCAGTGGTAAAAAACCAGATAGGGGCATGATGATGGCACTGTAACCTGTTGCTGAATATGAGAAATTGTATCACATAGCCCAGCAGACCATGATCCACTATGAGCTATCCCCCATTGTGCAATGATCCAAGAGTTGCTTATGGAATATTCCTTCCATGAACTAACACCATTTTCAAAACCTCCATTTGGAATGGAAGGGCAGGATGGTGGACGTGGTGTTGTTTTCCCATTTAATAAAAGAAATTGCAATCCGGCTAACGATCGAATTTTTTGAGGTTTGTTGGGCTCAATGCCGAAGATAGCCTTTTGGCCATACGTAAAATTATAGTAAGCGGGAGTTAGGTTATTGATATAAAAATAACCATCATAACCACCATTCCAACCCCAGTTGAAGTGGAAAAAATCTGTACGATATCCGTCACAAACAAACGCATGACCCAATCGCCCTCCTCCTACATAAATTATTGGCCGTTTAGCATTGAGATCATTTTTTATTTTTGCCAGCCATGCTGAATCAAAATAATAAGATCGCGATGAGTAATTAGTAGGTTTATATTTAAAATAAAGAAAAAGGGCTGGTGCTATTTTACTTATTTTGCTAACAGATCCTCTTGGATCGTAGTCCATATCGAACGATACACCGACATGATAAAGTAGCGTAGCGAGGGCATCGTTATAAGACGTTAATTTACCTGTTGAAGGTATGCTTTTCCAGCTGTAGTTCGTGGCTCCAAAATTTGCCGACAAAGTCCCATATCTTTGATGGGAGTAGGTATGAGAACCAGAACCTTTTGGAGGCCAGTTATGATACTTCATGATTTGACCAACGGCAGTAGCACTGCACCCAACAAGTGCATGGCCATCAATACCATTAGAGTCAACGGGGCATTTATTATTATAATATTTTCCTTGAGACCATGTTGTTTTCAATAAAGGCTCAACAGCTTCCACCATAACTTCATAAACTTTATAGTCGGCAACATTAAATTTTTCCCAAGTTGATTTAATACTAGCTAATGGTTCAGGTTCTTCTTTCGCAGCCTGTATGATTTGCTTTTCAATTTCTATCATCCATTCACTAAAAGCTGGTGATACATCGTCAGAATTCACAGATCCTTGTCTTGAATATCCAATCACTGGATAAGCAATATCATCGCCGGCCACAATTATCCAACCTTCTGGAGCCATGTTAAATACGTAATAAGCTGGTGTTTCACTCTCTCCTCCACCTTTTAACTGGAAGGAAATGCTATCCTTAGAAATATCATACGTTATGCCCGTTTGTTGCATCATGAAGTTTTTTGCAATCTGTTTCGCTATATCAACAGATACTGGTTTGGCAAAACCAACTGTACAAGTGAGTAATAAGAGGACAGCTGTTTTTAATAGTGCGATCCTAAATATTTTCTGATTATTCATGTCGCCCTCAATAGATTGTATTATTGTACCGTTATAGAGAGTTCTCACAAAACAATACGGCTCTGTATTGAGTCCTTCATTGGAGAGTTTAAAAACAAAAAACCGAACTACCTCGTATTAAGGCAGCTCGGCTATCGGTGAAGACCCGTGGCTTTCCGTCCCTGTCTTCCGGCAGGTTTGGCTTTATCTTATCCAACTATTATAACACAATTCTTTTGCAATCTGAACGGATAATGGTTCTTTTTTGTGGTATAGCAATATTTCCAAGCTATTGTAGCCATCCTTAGATGGATTTCGCATAGGTGTCCAGTGAACATCTCAAAAATTTTCTCTATACTGTAAAGTTGATGTGTCTACTGTAAACCTGCCCCAAAAAACAAGCGCTTTTAGGGGCAGGTATCATCTTCTTTTCCTTAGGGCGCATTCAACAATAACTTCGTACTCTGAGGCGCAATATAAACATTTAGAGAAACGCTATGCGATTATTTAATCCTCAACGTAGCTCAGCTACGTCTGCGGTTAAATAATCACAGATCATTTCTCTAAACATTAACCTTACACCTCATAATTACGAACTTATTTTTGAATGAGCCCTTAGCGTATATTTACGCACGAATGTCCGCACTACCCTAACACCGGTAAACGGTAAGTGAGGCCGGCACTCAGTTCAGTACCCTCTCGAGGGGTATAAGTGCCTTGTTGGTATATCCAACTTGCTAATGTTAAACGAACTTTTCATTTTCTTGTTTTTTATGACAGCTTTTGAGGAGTAAGGCACTAAATTGATCTGATTTTTTTCATCTCACCAGGAACAAATCGAGGATGCTGTAATATCTGGAAAATCGCTTTCTTGAAAGCAATATTGCATTTCAAGGAATCTGCTTCTAAAAGATTTTATTTTCTCTTTAATATTGGAACCATTGATTATGAGATCAGCCATAAGGGAGGCCAACTCCTGAAAATCATCCTGTTTCATGCCAAATCTTGTCATCTCCGCAACACCCAATCGTAAAGCACCTGATGCTGTAAAGCCTTCTTCAACAGGAGTGGCCTGGTAGTTGACAATAATATTGTTTTCTTCCATCCTTTTGGCAACTTTTGCACCTTTGCCATACCCGACCTTTACAATCACCTGATGGGTTTCAGTAAAATTGATTTCAGGATCCCCTGCCACATCAAGGCCTTCTTCCTTTAATGCTGTGGCAAATGCTTTTGCGTTTTCAATAACAGCTTTCTGGTATTCATCTTTAAAATGGTTCATCTCATAAACTGAAAATAAGAGCCCTGTCATGGTTCCCAGGTGATGATTACTGACACTGCCAGGAAATGTCCTTCTCTGCACTGCTTCCCACAGTTCATAGTTCAGTTCATCCTCTGCAAAGTCAGAGGCAATCACTCCTCTCTGGGTTCCAAAGAATGTTTTGTGGGTGGAGCCTGTGATAATATGAGCGCCCTCCTGCAGCGGTGACTGGAAATGATCTCCATACAAGCCTAACACATGGGCCATGTCATACATGACGATACAGGAAGGTGCGTATTCATCCACAAAAGCCCTGATTTCTTTTACAGGCTCCTTATGGATCACCATACTTTTACCAAGGATGATAAGCTCGGGCTGCTGCTCTTTTATTATATTTTCACATGCTTTGACATCAATCTTGTAGGGGTTTTCCGCTAAAACAGGGAAATTAATGACAGCGGCTTTTTCTGTTTGTGGATCGCGCGCCACAAAGTCACGTAAGGCACCCATGGGCTGGGCACTGAGATGTCCCCCCTTGATAATGTGATTGTTCAGAATTTTTCCTATGCGGCGTTGCTCACTTTTCCTGTCTGCCCTGTTAAGGAAATCAACCAGCGCACTGAAACATGCGGTATTTGCCATCTGGCCTGAAATCACTCTTGATTCAACATTTTTACAGCCAAAATAGTTTTGAAACTCTTTATTTAATAAGGCTTCAACTTCTTCGATAAACTCTGTTCCCTGGTAATAAAAAACATCTTCAGAGGAAAACGCTTTTATCTCCTTATGCTCTGCATATCTGTTGACCGGGTCTGAAATTGACAGCATCCTTGAAAGAAGAGATTGCGACATTTCAGAAGGAATCAGGTTGATACATTCTCTTTGCCGCCAGTGACTGTTTTCCTGCGCTTTTGTCAAAAGGTTTCCAGCCTGGCTTTTCATGTCAGCAGTTTTCCTGGCCGGCTTACTCATTTTGAGTTGACTATGAAGGATGGGTCTCACATAGGGCGGTGCCTGGGAACTCATATGATACGGGACGACAATGGCCTCACAGCGTTTTTTTCGTATTTCGATTTCAAGAATATCTCCAGCTCTGATAGTTGAGTCAATGAGTGCCAGGGCAATAGGTCTTTTCTTGATTTCGCTCTCAAATTCACCATCAAGGCCGCTGCCTGAAGAAAGCCTGTACGGAACGCTTGTGCCGCTGGTAATATATCCCACATGTTTGTCGTTAAAAAAAACCTTATGCCCTTCCCTGCCGATTCCCTTACCTGTGATTGCCAGTGGCATAACCATTCTGGGCAGATCATTAATATTTGAAAAATCCTGGTCGATAATTCTTTTAAAAGCTGAATGCTGTTTTAAGAGAGCAGTTTTTCCAATGAAGTCACCCTTCAGTTCAGAAAAACTTACGGCAAATTTTGAGAGTTTGCATGCAAATAAAGGAATTTCATTGCCATCGTGGTCAACCCCGAGTTCATGTCCGTATAAAGGCAGAGAGGCTTCGAGCCGCAAGGTATCTCTTGCACCCAGACCTATGGGTGCAGCACCTTTTTCAATGAGCAGATCCCATATTTTGCAGGCATTCTTGTTTTCAATGAAAAGTTCAAAACAAATGGGTTCACCTGTATAGCCAGTTCTTGCAAGTAACACTTCACTTCCCGCAATCTGAACAATACAGAGACAGTTTCTTGTGGGTTCCGGTAAAAAACAGACACTTTTGCTGATTACCTGCTCCATGATTATTTTTGATAGAGGACCTTGCAGTGAAATCATGGCTGTGTCAAAGGTCTTGTCAAGCATCTTAATTTCAGGATACATTGTGATCATTGTATTCAGATATGCTACATCTTTTTCCCTGTTGGCTGCATTAACAACAAGGAGATACTCGTCCTCCTTAAATCTATATAAATAGGCATCATCAAGCGCCCCCCCGGTTTCATTCTGGATCATGGTATACTGACTCTCCCCTACGGCAAGAGCCTGGGAATTATTTGTCAGCACATGCTGCAGAAAGGCTATGGTGCCCTTTCCTTTGAAAAACAACCTTCCCATGTGAGATACGTCAAAAATACCGCACTTTCCCCTTGTTGCAATATGTTCTCTATGTATCCCGTCAGGGTATTGAATGGGCATTTCCCATCCACCAAACTCAACTATTTTTGCACCTGATTTTTCATGTTGCTCAAAAAAGATTGTTTTGTGGGGCGTAGTCATGTTGGATTCCAATAGGTATAAGTCCCTTAGGAACGGAGCGCAAATAACTTGAACATCTCGCATCTTGTCTTCAGGCCATCTTTGGCCGATCATCAATCACAAAGTCCTCAACGTAGCCCGCTACGCCTGCGGCTTTGTTCAATCAGATCGGTCAAACATGACCTAAATCCAAGCGCGATTTTGTTCAAGTTATTAACGCTCCGTTCCTTATCTCTTCCTGGGTGGAAGAGCGTCGGTGATTGTGCCGGTAACAATTTCAGCCGCAAAGCCAAAGGTTTCAGCAAGGGTTGGATGGGCATGAACCATTTTGCTGATGTCCTCAGCAGTAGCTCCCTTTTCAAGGGCAAGTACTGCCTCGTGGATCAGTTCGCCGGCATGAGCCCCGCAGATTCCGGCACCAATAATTTCACCAGTCAGCTTGTTAAACAGTACCTTGGTCACTCCTGTCGAAGCACCGACACTAAGGGCTCGGCCACTCGCTCCCCATGGAAACTTCCCTTTGCTGAAATCAATCTTCTTTTCTTTGGCTTCTTTTTCAGTGAGTCCCATCCATGCCACTTCAGGGGTGGTATAGGCTACTGATGGAATAGTTTTGGGATTAAACGTGACATTGAGTCCGGCTATATTTTCAGCAGCAACTTTTGCCTGATGAGTGGCCTTATGAGCAAGCATGGGTTCCCCGACAACATCTCCGACAGCGTAGAAATGAGGAACCGAGGTCTGCTGGTATGTATTGGTTGAAATAAAGCCCTGTTCAGTGATCTCAAAACCTATATTTTCAACACCCATGTCTGTGATATTGGGTCGCCTGCCAACTGCTACCAGCACAGCATCAAACTCCCCGGAATCTGGTACTCTGGCACCTTCAAAACAAGCAAGAATGCCGGTATCAGTTACTTTTATTTCCACCACTCTGGTTTTGGTCAAAATCTGATACTTTTTTTTGAGTTTCAGGAATAATGGCTGAATAAGATCTTTGTCTGCAGGAGGGATGATATGATCAAGCATTTCAACGATGGTAATTTTTGAGCCAAGAGCGCTGTATATCTGGGCCATCTCCATTCCGATAACACCACCGCCTATAATAAGCAATTTCTCAGGGACAGTTTTCAGGGCCAGGGCATCGCCTGAATCCCATATACGTGGATCATCGGGAAGACCTTGCAGGCTAAAAGGAGAAGAGCCTGTGGCAATAATGGCATCGGTAAATTTCACTTCGGTTTTTGCATTACTTCCTTCAACAATCAGAGTTGATCGATCTTGAAAAAAACCTTTACCTGTCAAGCGACTTATGTTTCTGGCCTTACCAAGTGTATCCAGCCCTTTGGTCAGCTGAGAAATGACACTCTCTTTTTTTGCACGCAATGCTGCAATATCAATTTTCGGTTTTTCAAAACTGACACCATATTCAACCGCTTTTACAGCCTCCTCTATCAGCGATGTTCCATGCAGGAGTGTTTTTGAAGGAATACAGCCCTCATTTAAACAGACCCCGCCAAGGCATTCCCGTTGTTCAACAAGACAGACAGAGAGTCCAAGATCAGCAGCCCTGAAAGCTGCTGTATAGCCTCCTGGTCCTCCTCCGACAACCACAACATCACATTGTATTTTTACTGTTTGACTCATCTGCTGTTCCTCGACTATAAAATGAAAATCAAGTCATTGTATGGCCAGCTTACACAACTCTTCCGCCTGGTATGAACTTCGCACATGAGGACCTGCTGCAACACCTGCAAATTCGAGTTCAAGGGCGGTTTCCCGGATAGTGGAAAATTCTTCTGGAGGGACATATCGATGCACGGCTAAATGATCGCCTGTTGGCTGGAGATACTGCCCCAGGGTTAAAAGATCGCAGCCTGTGTCTCTGATATCAGCTATGGTTTTTTCCAGCTCCTTCCGGGTTTCTCCAAGTCCAAGCATCAAGCCTGATTTTGTGACAATGTGTGGATACATTGTTTTGACTCTTTTCAGGAGTTCAAGGGATTGATCGTAAAAAGCCTGGGGCCGGACTTCAGGATACAAACCTGCAACAGTTTCAATATTATGATTCAGCACTGCAGGCCTGTGTTGACATAAAAATTCGAGTGCTGCTTTGTTACCCTGCAAATCCGGGATCAGGACTTCAATAAGGGTTTCTGGACACAGGGTCCTGATTGCGTTTATGGTCCGGGAAAAATGTTCCGCGCCACCATCTGCAAGGTCATCACGGGTGACCGAGGTGAGAACAGTATATTTGAGCCCCATATCATGAACTGCGGCAGCTATTCTGGATGGTTCAGCAGGATCAAGGCGCTCCGGGCCACCATGTGTTACAGCGCAGAAACGACAATTTCGTGTGCAGTGCTCACCCATGAGCATGAATGTGGCTGTTCCTTTACCAAAGCACTCAAACTGGTTGGGGCAACGTGCTTCCTGACAAACCGTATGCAAGCCGCTGGTTCTCAATAAACGCCTGGTTTTCTCATATCCAGGGCCGGAAGGCAGTCGCTGTTTCAGCCATTTCGGCTTTGCAACGCGAGCTGTACTTTTCTTTTTTTGTCGACAGCCAGTATCAGCTTTTACCTGTTTCACCGGGCGCCCGAAAGCCTGAGCTATTTCATCGATCATGGCACGTTCAACCTCCTTGATATTCAACGAATGATGAAGCTCACATTCCATCGAGCTCATGGACACTCCTGTGAGGCCGCAGGGATTCATCCAGGTAAAAGGTTCAAGATCAATGCTCACATTCAGAGCCA
>JAYEOK010000113.1:0-1743 GCA_034722915.1 Thermodesulfobacteriota bacterium
TTCATTTCCTTGTTTTTTATGACAGCTTTTCAGGAGTAAGGCACTAACACCGGTAAACGGTAAGTGAGGCCGGCACTCATTTCAGTACCCCCTTGAGGGGTATAAGTGACTTGGTTGTACTTGTAACTTATTCATTTTAAAATACTCTCAAGTTTTCTTGTTTTTTTATGATAGCTTTTCTGAAGTAAGGCACTAATTTTCCTAGATTTTTTCAACATCTATGCTGGTCTTGATATAGTTGTAATCAGAGATAATTGACCACTGTCTGGCTTTTTTCATAAAAGCTCTCTGTGACTCAAGAATTTCTTTAAACTGAGGATCTTTGGCTGCGTAAGCGTCAAACAGTTCGTCCGTTGCTTTTTTCATGGCTTTGAGAACCGGCAGAGGAAAGGTTTTGACCTTGATATCAGGGAAATCCGTCTTCATCAGCTCCCAGGCATTGGCACTTGCAGCAAAATTTTCATAGTACATATCGGCGCTGGCAGTTTTCATGGCACTCTGGAGAATGGCCTTATGCTCAGCAGAGAGTTTTTCGTAAGCACGTTTATTGATCAGAAACTGCATTTCAGAAGCAGGTTCATGCCAGCCGGTGTAGTAGAAGGGGGCAACTTTATGGAAGCCCATTTTAATATCCATACCAGGCCCAACCCATTCAAGTGCGTCAATGGTTCCACGGTCAAGAGAGGTGTAGAGTTCACCTGCAGGAATATTTGTTACATTGACCCCAAGTTTTGCAAATACTTCGCCGGCAAGACCGGGAATACGCATTTTCAGCCCTTTCAGATCATCGAGTGTATTGATTTCTTTTTTAAACCAGCCGCCCATCTGCACACCTGTATTACCACCGGGAAAGTTCAGAACTTTAAAGCGGTCGTAAACCTGCTGCATGTATTTCATGCCGTCGTCATAGTAAAACCAGGCATATTGTTCAGCACTGGTCATGCCAAAAGGAACGGTGGTGAAAAAGACGGTTGAGATATCCTTTCCTTTCCAGTAGTAGGAGCCACTGTGTCCCATCTGATACTGGCCGCCTTTGACCATATCAAGGATTCCCAGGGGGGCTTTATGTTTTTCTTTTCCTTCTGGTTTAATAATAAATGTACCGCCACTCATCTCTTCCACAAGTTTGGCTACTTTTGCCGGTGGCGAAGCAAGGGGAGTAAGGGTTGAAGGCCAGGTCATAGCCAGTTTCCACTTCACGGTTTTTTGGGCCAGTGCCGGCGTTGCCAGCATAGCCAGGGCCATTACAGCCAGTGCAATTTTTGCAGCAAATTTCATAATTTCTCCTAGAGACTTATATACTATTTCAAATTTTCAGGCAGCCACCTGCTGCCCGATAACGAAAATCCTTCTCATCTATTAATACGATAATTACAGATTACAAGCTTTTTTAGTGCCTTACTCCTCAAAAGCTGTCATAAAAAACAAGGAAATGGAATATTCTATTAAAGTTAGCAAGTTGAACATACCAACAAGGCACTTATACCCCTCAAGGGGGTACTGAAATAAGTGCCGGCCTCACTTACCGTTTACCGGTGTTAGTGCCTTATTTCCTGATTCCTGTCACAAAAAGTAAGACACGGAAAGTGCTTTTGAAATTAAGGGGGGCCGAATAGACCAACAAGGCACTTATACCCCTCAAGGGGGTACTGAAATGAGTGCCGGCTTTACTTACCACCTACCGGTGCTAGAAAATGATTTATCACTGAAAAATATATGGTGGCGGATCAAAGGAAATTTAAC
>JAYEOK010000113.1:1843-3680 GCA_034722915.1 Thermodesulfobacteriota bacterium
GTACCACATCTTCAACAAACATCGGGTTTTCGTAAGCTCTTTCAGTCACGTATTTTTCGTCAGGCCGCTTAAGCAGAGCCCACAGTTCACAGGATGAGGAATCTTCTATCATGCGAATCAGATCTTCCACCCAGATAAATTTTTTAAATTTCACATTTAATGTAACTTCGGCACGTTGATTATGTGCTCCGGCCTGACTGATTTCCTTGGAGCATGGACAAAGGGTGGTTATTGGAACTTTCACAGTAAGGATGAAATCACTGTCCGTACCCAGTTCACCTGTAAAGCTGCACTCATACTCCATGAGGCTGCTGGTTTTGGAAACAGGAGCCTGTTTTTCAATAAAATAAGGAAAAGACATTTCTAAACGGGCACTTTCAGCACGTAAACCATCTTTTACTTCAGCAAGAAGTACAGGAAAATTCGCGACACTCATCTCATCCATATACTTATTGAGAACAGAGGTGAAGGTGTGAACACAACTTTCACGGTACTCGCCCGGCATATTGACCTGGAGGGAGACAGTGGCCACGCTGTTTTGCAGGCCGCCATTCTTTTCCCTGATACGAACAGGTATTTGAATGTCTTTTATTCCGACAGACTGAATTTTCATTGGACAGGTGTTTTATCTTAACTGGGTTGAATCGCGGACACCAAGTGAGTGGTAAATTTCAAGGGTTGCTTCAGAAGAATTAAGGGTGAAGAATTGAATTCCACGAACATCATTATCAAGGAGATCCCTTATCTGCTCAGTTGCCCAGTGAATACCTACTTTTTCGACATAGTCATCATTTTCGGCACGATAAACGGCTTTAAGGAGTCGTGCCGGAATTCTGGCACCTCCTGCAAGCTCTGCAGTCCGTATTAAACCTTTTTTGGTGCTCACCGGCATGATTCCGGCAATATTGGGAACATGAATACCTGCAAGTTCGCATCGTTCGCAGTAATCGTAAAAGTCACGATTTTCAAAAAAGAGCTGGGTCACAATATAATCTGCACCGGCATCTATTTTTGCTTTCAGATAATCAATTTCCTGGAGTCGATTAGGCGTGGAAGGATGCCCTTCCGGGAAGCCGGCTACTCCTACACACATGTCAGGAAAATGTTTTTTGATATAGGAGACAAGATCTGCGGCATAGGCAAAACCATCTTCAGGCTGCACATAATCTTCCTGGCCCTGAGGTGGATCACCACGGAGTGCAAGGATGTTTTGAATCCCGGCTTCTTGATATTGTTCGAGAATGGAATGGATGTCAGTGCGGGTACTCCCCACACAGGTAAGGTGAGAAACAACGGTGATGTTTGTCTGTTCTCTGATCCGTAATACCAGGTCATGGGTTCTATCTCTGGTGGTTCCACCTGCTCCGTACGTAACACTCACATACGACGGTCCCAGCGGCATAAGGTTGGAAATGGTCTGCAGCAGACGATCGGCAGCCGCATCTTCCTTTGGTGGGAAAAATTCAAAGCTAAAGGTTGTCTTTTGGCTTTTCAGAAGATCTTTGACAAGCATGGTAATCCTTATTTCTATTTTTTGTTATTGGAGTTTGTGACATTTTTTGATTGCATTCTTTACTCTTTTTCCTGCTTTTCGACAAGTTGCAAATGAATACTCATTATTAATGCCAGTATTCTGCCATCTTTTTATGGGAAATTCTCTTGTTTCGTGTAAATTGAAAGATTCATCAAAAATCATAGGTATTCTTATAGTAAGGGTTCGGTAAAAAATAACTTGGACTTTCCAATTCGTAACTGTACCATATCTTCAGCCGATTTAATATATTCACAATCCTCACGTAGCCAGCTACGCTGCGGTTGTGAATATATTAAATCAACT
>JAYEOK010000114.1:0-3662 GCA_034722915.1 Thermodesulfobacteriota bacterium
GAAAACCTTTGGTGACGCGGGCCTGGGAGGTTTTACTGTTGCGTGCACTCTTTGGCACTGTTGCCATGTTCTGTTTTTATTATTCTTTAACCAACATGCCGCTGGCTGATTGTGTTTTCCTTGGCCGCACGCAGCCACTGTTTCTTGCTCTGCTTGCTCCTTTTATTGTGGCAGAACGGGCTCCCAAAGAGGCTTGGGTTGCAATTCTCTGCGGTCTGGCAGGTTCTCTATTTATTATGCGCCCGGGACTGGATTGGAGTATTGCTGCCTGGGTTGCTCTTTTAGCTGCTTTATGTGCGGCCATCGCTCATCTCATGGTGAGAAGACTTGGCCGTACTGATGACCCTGGTGTGATCGTTTTTAATTTTACAGTGATTCTGGCCCTTGTCAGTGGCTTCTTGTGTTACAGGTCCTTTCAGATGCCGAGCTGGCAGCAGTGGGGGGTAATAAGTGGAATTTCATTTTTTGCCAGCTCCGGGCAGTATTTGCTGACCATGGCTTACCGCTATGACAAGGCTCCTGCAATCGCAGCGTCAAGCTATGCCTCTGTTATCCTTTCCGTGGTTTTCGGATATTTTTTCTGGGGCGAGATTCCAGCACCTGCTACCTGGATTGGCGGAATCTGCATTGTCTGTGGTGGAATCTGGCTGGTCTATAGTCGTATGCGTTGAAGTGGAATAAAAAAACAGGAGAAGGAAAAATTATGTATTCAATATTTGAGACAAAAGTCACTGTACGTCCTGATGATATCGATATGAACAACCATGTCCACTATTCCCGTTATCTGGATTACATCCTTATGGCTCGTTATGATCAGATGAAAAAGGATTATAAGGTGGCAATGGAAGAGTTTGTGGAACGCGGATTTTCCTGGGTGGCTTCAGAAGTCAATATTCAGTATAAACGGCCCATATTTCTTGAGGATGGGACTATTACTGTACGCACCCAACTGGAGGAGTTTAACGGTGCCAGGGTGGTGATTAATTTTTGGATAGTAAAGGGTGAAAAGGAGAAGATTGCAGCAGAGGGACGAATCAATTACACGATGATTTCAGTGAAAAGCGGAAGGCCAACTCGCGTACCGGACGACATTGTTGAGCAGTATCAGGTATAAAAGGCTATGGGAGATGATGAAGAAGCTGTTTGGCAACAGTATCGGCACCGTTTATTTGAGCGGGTGTGGTCCGATGGCCTGAGCAAAGTTGATCGAGACTGTTGAGCCATTCTCCGGAGAGGAATTTTTTTTGTCTGCAAGTCTGGCCATTGAGCTCGGTGTTACAAAATTGTTCAAGAATGGCTGATTCGGGAAAGGTGTCTCGACCCACAGTGATAATGGGAACTCCGGCCTGAAAACATTCCGCCACAGTAGAATATCCACTTTTGCAGACAACGAGATCGGCTGCATTTATGAGATCTGGATGATAGAAATCGCTTTCCCGTGAAAGCAGTAAGACATTATCTGCAAACTGCCGGGTTTCCTGCTGGCCGGCGAGTAGAAAAATAGTGTCTGGGATGGCGGGTAACCGGTTCACAAAGGGAAGTTCCAGGTCAATGCCACCCATGGTGATAAGCACCATCCTTTTGTGCTGGCAGTTCAGCTTTTTCCGTATTGTAGAGCGCTGTGTGCGGATGCAACGAAAGATAGGGCCACAGGTGAGACTCACCTTGCCACTACTGCAGGAAGGTTCAGTACGAATGTGGAGATCTGCATGCCCATAATGAGCGGAAAAGGCTTTGATAAATGGCAGCAGACCTGGGTGGCGGGGAAGATAGGCCTTGTAGATCCAGTCCCAGGTAAAGTTTTCAATGAGCACTGAGGTGATTCCCGCTTTTTGGGCCACAGCAATACCCAAAGGGGCAATATCGCAGAGAACCAGGTTGCAGTCTGTTATTTTTTCGGAAAGTTTTTGTATAAGAGAGTTGTTAAAGGGCAGAAATTCCTGCAAACGACTGATGGTTGCCGGAAGATCGGTTTGCAGGCTGGTTTTCTGGATCAGACCGACATCACAGGCCAGAGAATGATAGCTGAAATTGGACAGGGTCTCAGCAAAGAGAGACTCAGGCACCGTGGTAAAGAGTTGGGGGTGAATCTCCGGGAGTATTTTTTGTAAGGCCTCAAGCACGGCAGTCATACGGGTGGCATGACCAAATCCGTGGGGTGTTATAAAGCAGGCGATTATGATTTTTTTCATGTTCCATGCTGATGGGGGCGATCACCGTAAGGGTGGATATGTTCATGGCTGTGAACCTGTTTTTGTTCGCAGCGAATCAGCTGTTTGTCCTGTATGGTGTAGAGCATTGTACAGGTGGAGGCAAGAAAATCAAGGTCATGGGAGATGATGATGTGGGCCTGATCCAGCCCACGCAGAATGTTTATCAGTCGTTCTCTTGTTGCTGGATCAAGATTATTGCTCGGTTCGTCGAGCAATAGCAGTTTTGGCTGCATGGAAAGGATGGTGGCCAGTGCCACAAGTTTCTTTTCACCGCCAGATAATTTGTGGGTGATTCGCTCTTCAAAACCTTTCAGGCCAAGATATTCCAGGGTACGGATGGAGATCCTGCGTGCTTCATCAGGTGCTGTACCGAGATTCAGGGGGCCAAAGGCCACATCTTCAAGCACTGTGGGTGAAAAGAGTTGATCGTCAGAGTTTTGAAAAAGTAGTCCAAGCTTGCGCCGCAGTATACGAAAATCTGTTTCATTTTCCATTGCTCTTCCTTCCAGAAGTACTTCCCCTTCCGAAGCTTTCAGAAGCCCCATTATGATCTGGAAAAGGGTGGTTTTGCCACTGCCATTGGGGCCAATAAGCCCGATTCGTTCTTTGCTGATTCGAAAGTTGATTTTATCCAGCAGGCAACTTTTTTGGCCCGGATAGGAATAGCTGATGTTACGGAGTTCGAGGAGTGGTTGGTCTGAGCTCATAACAGATTATAACGGCAAAAGGGAAAGTCCCGCCAGCAACAGGCTGATGAGAAGCAGCATGATAAGAAAAAGATAATCATCTTTGCCGGGTTGGGGCTGGCTCAGGGGAATCAGTTTTCCGTTAAATCCACGAAGGATCATGGCCTGATGGACTCGTTCTGCCCGATTCCAGCTTTTTACCAGGGTCATGCCGAACATGTGGCTGTAGGTGCGATAGGTGTGTAAAGAGTTGGCTGGCGTAAATCCTCTGAGCTTTGCTGCCCGCTGCAGGCGATGGTATTCCTGGTGAATCACAAAGAGCTGGCGGTAGGAAAAGAGGAGCAGAAAAATCAGCTTTTGGGGAATACCAAGTTTTTCCATGGCGTGTCCCAGGTTGGCGGTGGTGGAAGTGGCAAGGAGTGCCAGGAAGCAAAAGAAAATCCCGTTTGTTTTCAGAGTGATGAGGGCGGCCATACGAATACCGTCCATGCTCAGCTTCAGAAAGGAGAGGGTCAGGAGTTCGTTCCCTCCGTAGGTCAGAGGGAGGGTGAGCCACATAAAAAGAGTGAAAATGTTAATATTTATCATGCGTTTCAGTAGCAGTCGGAAATCTGGTCGTGACAGGATAAGTAGTGCTCCTGTGACGATACAGCCGGTTCCAGCCACCAGAAAAGAAGTGCACAGAGCAAGCACCAGGCTGATGGCTGCTGTTCCAATAAGTTTTACCCGGGGATCACGTTTGTGGAAAAGAGTGGATCCAGTG
>JAYEOK010000115.1:0-3656 GCA_034722915.1 Thermodesulfobacteriota bacterium
CTTTTTTACAGTCCTGAACCATCTCTATAATTTCTGACATGGGTTTTCGTTCTGCAACAATCATTTATCTACTCCATTTATATCTACCGTGAATACTGCTTCCCGGTTTCTATCCAATATTTCCTAATTGTAACTATTCAGGTGATAGCTAGTAATTTCCTTAACCGCTGTCCTGTAACTGTTTAGGAGCGCCCCATATCTGTGCAGGCGCCCCGGAGGAAGTGCCCTTGGGGTGCAGGCTGGAGAACTATAGCAGTTCCTATGTGAGCCAGCCTGACCGTGCAGAGATGTGGTGCTCCTGAATAGTTACTTCTAATTTTGAAAAGGACCAGGCCCCATCTCACGAATTCTGATATCCATCTCTTTGCCCTTTTCAACAAACTCAGGATGCAGGCCGCGGGGAAGATGGTACATCTGAACCCGTCCGCCCTCCACGCCAAGCTCTTCAAGGGCATCACGTACAGCAGCCACTCGTTTTGCAGCTCGCACGCTCCCCTTTACGTTATGACAGCCATCTTCAGGACAACCAACCACATACACGCCATCAGCTCCATCTTCAAAGGCTTTCAGCAGGGTTGTTACCTGCAGTTTTCCGGTACAGGGAACCCTGACCAGATTAATACTGGAGGGAAACCCCAACTGCTCTAGTTCCTTACCCTCTTCAGCACAACTCTGCTGGGATGTATAATGACAACTGAACAGGGTTATAGCAGGATCAAAACTCATCTCTATCCTCTTCTAAGTATTCAAAAGCGCAAACGCGGCCTGAAAATGTTTTGTTTTTAAATCAGATGCCACAGGCAGCGATGAGCCGTTCATCCTGGGATTCGGTCAAGGTGATAGCATTGGCGGGACACTCTTCCACACAGATACCACAGGCACGACACTCTTCCACATTAATGGTAGCAACGCCCAGTTTATCTATCTTAGGAATTTCCCAGGGACAGGTACGAACACAGGTGAGGCAGGCCACACAGAGGTCACGTTCGACTTTGGCTGCCTTTCCTTTTTCAATCAGCTCATCTTCAGTCACATAGCCTTCTTTTAAAGCCAGTTTACTGACAGCACCCATAATATCAGCAAAACTGACATCCTGAGGACAGACAAACACACAAGAACGGCACCCCGAACAGTACCAGAGCATATCTGAAGTAAGAAGCCGCTCTTTCATACCCATACGGATCATGTGAATAATTTTTCTCGGATCAAATTCCGGAATCGCCTGAGAGACAGGGCATATCCCGCTACAGGCACCACAGGCAAAACAACTGTTAAGATGCTCCCCACCTGGAAGTGAAGTAACTTCTCCGTTAAATGCTGAATCAAATGAAGCAGATGACTTTCCCATGAATTGACTCTTAACTCGTCTAAAGGTTCCAGTGCTGATTAACTTTGCAATCACCACGTTTATTGATACATTCCATAAATGAAATTTATAATCTACTTTAGAGGGAGTATTTTGTCAACAAAATGAAACCCACAGACAACACATCCGCCACCCGAAAGAGTACGAAGCCAGATTTCCTGTCTTTTCACTTGACTTTGACACAAAGGTACAGAATAACCAGTGGTAGTGTGAAGCCTTTGGATTATTCAAAAAAACTTTTATCGCTCTATGCAATCGACAAACAAAGAAATCGTACTGGACAGCCAGACAATACACGATCGTGTTCGGGAACTTGGCCAGGAAATCAGCAAAGACTATCAGGGTAAAGAACTTGTGGTGATTGGGGTTCTCAAAGGAGCCTTTGTCTTCATGGCAGACCTGGTCAGAGAAATATCTGTTCCAGTTGCCACAGATTTTATTCAAGTTTCATCGTATGGAGGCAGTGCATCATCTTCCGGAAAGATCACCCTTGTCTCCAGTCCCAGCCAAGTAATAGAGGGCTGTCATGTCCTTCTAGTGGAAGACATCATCGACACAGGACTCACCATGCAGTGGCTGGCCTCCCATTTCAGTGATCAGGGTGCGGCCTCGGTGAAAATCTGTTCACTCATCGACAAAGCAGAACGACGGGAACATGCGATACAAATCGATTATGCCGGTTTTGCTGTTTCTCAAGGGTTTCTTATCGGCTATGGCCTTGATTATGACCAACAATACAGAAACCTGCCCGCTATCTACCACCTCAACATACAGGGAACCCCGCCATGAGCAAAAAATCAATTGCAGTGATCCTCTCAGGTTGTGGCCATCAGGATGGTGCTGAAATCCATGAAGCAACGCTCACCCTATGGGCCATCCACAAAAACGGTGCAGACTATCAGTGCTATGCTCCAGACATTGCCCAGCATCATGTCCTGAATCATACCAATGGCAAAGAGATGGACGAGCAGCGAAACGTACTCATTGAATCAGCCCGTATTGCAAGGGGGAATATACTTGATGTTGCAGATTTTCAGGCAGCGTCCCATGATGCGCTGGTAATCCCTGGAGGATTCGGAGCTGCCAAAAATCTCTCCACCTATGCTTTTGAAGGATCTGATTGCAAGGTGAACGAAGATGTTCAAAAAGCGATCCTCAGCATGGCCGCACAAAAGAAACCCATTGGCGCGCTCTGTATTGCCCCGGTCATTCTTGCAAAACTCCTGGATCAGGTGCTGGTGACAATTGGCCAGGATCCTGCCACCATTGCCAATATCGAAACCATGAACGCACGACACAGTACTACCATGCAGGGGGAAATCGCAGTGGACAAAAAACGAAAAGTGGTAACCACTCCCTGCTATATGCTTGATTCACGGGTGGATCAGATAGGTGAAGGAGCTGACAATCTGGTACAGGAAATACTGAAACTGATGAACTCGTAAAAAACAATCCTACTTCCCAAGGCAAAACTGCTCAAAGATTACGTCCAGAACGTCTTCGGTGGTGGTGATACCTATAATCGCATCCAGCTCTCCAAGGCATTCCTGGAGATCGATGGCCAACAGATCGCTGGTGTTTTTTGTCTCCAGCCCCTGTCCGAGTCTGGTCGCAGCATCTCTGGCCCGCGAAAGAGCGGCCTTATGCCGGACATTGGGAGCACAGGCATCCTCCTGCCACTGATCCTTCCCCCCTACAACTCTATTAAAAATGGCATTTTTCAGCTCTTCGATGCCTTGCTGCTGTTTAGCGGATATATGGATAAGGGGGCCAGTATCTTTTGTTAAGCAAAAACCCTCTACTACCAGTGTCTGTTTATTCAGATCGCTCTTATTGGCGATCAAAAGCAGTGGCTTATGGCTCACAGAGGCAAAAAGTTGTATATCTTCCTCCTGAACGCCTCTTGCAGCATCCAACATGAAAAGAACAAGATCGGCCTGATCTATCTGCTTTCTGGCACGTTCTATCCCCATTTCTTCTACTTCATCACCACCCTTCCGAATCCCTGCAGTATCAACGATACGTACCGGTACTCCTTTAATATCAAGATACTCCTCAATGGTATCCCGGGTGGTGCCGGGGATGGCTGTCACCAGAGCCCGTTCTTCCTGCAGAAGGGTATTCAGCAGGCTGGATTTACCGACATTTGGCAGCCCCACAATAACAACAGATATACCATCACGAAAAATCCTGCCCTCCTCTGCCTGCCGCAGTAATTTCTTGAGGGGCACCAAGACATCATCCTGCACCTGCGCAACAAAAAATGGGTGGTCTATAATTTCAACATCTT